>JBLHGU010000110.1:0-16395 GCA_047615875.1 Parasphingorhabdus sp. | reverse complement strand
TGGTGACAATAATCGGCAACACTGAGCTGACTTTCGCGCTGGGCTTTTAACGATACTTGCCATTCTAACTGGCTACGGCGTGTTCGAGGTTTCATTGACTAACTCCTATTAAGCAAAAAGTCGGTCAGTTTAAATATGAAATGTTTTTTGGCTAGGTGCGGTTAGCCAGACCTTTACAAAATATCCTCAACACCACGGTTCTGTAAATCGGTTAATTCGCTGAGCCAGTGGCTGGCACCTTCATTTTCGAACAGATAGATATCGAGAATTTCCTTTTTGCCCTCAATCGTTAGCCCCAACTAGGGTATAAATCGCTTTGCCCACATAACGACCTTCATCCCTGATTTTATAATGCACTGCGTCCAGCCAGACAATGGGATAAACCCGATCTAGTGGCCTTTCTCGCCATTCCGGTAACTCAGGTATCAAACGTCTGTTATAGCTGTCATCGCCCCTGTAGAGAGCTCAACACCATATAGATCTTCAATGTGATACTGGATATCCCGATAGTCCATTCCGTGACTAACAGGGATAATATCTTACGGTCTATTTCTGAGGTCAGTTGAGTCTGATGTTTCTTAATCAGTTCCGGTTCAAATCTACCGGCTCGATCCCGTGGGGCATTCAGTTCAAAACTTCCTGAACCTGTCTTGACTGTTTTTGAACCTATACCGTTCCCTCAATTGGGTTCAGTACTATTCGTTAAATGATGATGCAGTTTTGCATTAATAGCCGCTTCTGTAAGCTGTTTAATTAACGGCAGCAAAACACCATCCTTGCCTGTTAAATCTTTCCCTTCGCGTAATTCTTTTAAGGCTTGTTCAAAGTTAAACGTTGATGACATCGGTTACTCCATTTCTGTGATATTAATATTTTAATGAAATGACACAGAATTTTTAACACTACCAATAACGATTTTCAACGCTCACCATATTATTGGATAATCCAATACTGGCTCCATAAGCATGAATGAATGCCACCCCAACAATCAGAGGGAATCGGAAGACACTAAGCCTTTCAGATGAGTTGTTATTAATGCTCGTGTTATTCTCGCTAATCTGCCACACCAAAAAGGAAATCTATTGCCAGAATATCAACGTGTTAAAGCCAAGATGCTTTCGAACCTGGTATACACCCAATAGGTTCTGGGATGCTATCGCTATTGCTGTGGCTATGGATGCACCTAGTAAACCGTAAATCGGTATCAATATTAATCCGAGTATGACTCCTATTAATGCACTAAAAAATGTGTTGTCGCGTGCTTTACGTTCGAGCCCTGTCATGCTGAGTAAGTAGCCTACGGAACCTGTAGCTATGTTGACGAACTGGCCTAAAGCCAAAATGACCAGGGCTGTCGATGCGGCTCGAAACTCTTCACCAAAAAAGCTCATAAGCCATTCAGGAAAAAACAGCATTAATGTCAATGCGGGAATCGCGGCCAACACCATCAGGCGCACTGAGATTATCGCCAGTCGTTTCAAACCATCATGGTCACCTTGGGCATACATAGCCGCAAACTTGGGCGCGGCGATTACATTCACGGCAATAAGAACGAAGCTTGTCAACATAGCCGTCCGCTGAGCGGTTGCGAAAAAAGCGACTTCCTCCGACGTGCTCCAGGCGCCCAGAATCAACTGTGATGACCACTGTACGACCTGGGACAGGACAGCAACGGCCCAAAGTGGCATGCAAGTCATGCGCAGCAGATCCGAAGGGAAACTTTCTGTAGATGTTTTCAGTGGTGCGGATCGAAACCAGAAAACCAGACCGATACCCAGGGTCAACAGGCAGGCGATATTGAAATAACTGACAAGATTGGCAGCAGATTTTACCGGGGCCAGGAGCATCAATAGCATTAGCGTGACAGGCACGATGAGATTGAGTGTCAGCATTGATTTGGCGATCTGCTTTAGCCCTTGAAGAGCCTGGGCCTGCATGGTGTAAAGAGCGACTAGCGGTATTGCGATTAGAAACCCTCGTAACACGGGTTCAAAACCAGGTTGATTCAGCAGGCTTTTAACCAACCAGTCGATGTTGATCCAGCCTAACAGTGCAAGGCCACTACTTGCCAGAGCGACCCATAAAATTGATTTACGATAAACTCCGTGTAGCGCCCCAATGGCGTCAGCCGCTTGTTGTGCGGCGATGAATCGAACAATAGTTTGATCCAGGCCGAGACGACCAGCCGCTGCTGCAACGGTGATCAGGGTAAAACCCAGGAAGAATAACCCTGCTTCGGCTGCACCCAGTGTCCTGGCTACCGCGATATTCATTATGAATATGCTTATTGCCGATAGCAGCTTTATGCTTAGTCCGACAATACTGCCGATCAACATTTCACGCAGGTGTGGGTCTGTTGGATTAGTAGTTGATATCAGCATTCGGGTTTTCACGCTGTTCAAAGTTTCTAAACTTGACTGGATATGAATTGATCAATGGTTTTGAGCAGCTCATCATTAGCGAATGGCGAGATCGAGCCACCTTCCAGGGTGCTCAATTTGTCAAGGGTCTGAAATAGCTCATTGGGTTCATAGACAACGTAGCAGCCTTTCAGGTTTGCGAGCTTTTGGCAGGTGGCGAGTTGGTGCTCATTGCGATGCTCGCCGAGCGATGCTTTGCGCGGATAGACAACGACGGGCTTGGATGCAATCAACGAATTGATGACGGTACCCATGCCGGCGTGAGCGAGAACTACAGACGCTTGATTAAATGCCTTGTTGTATTTCCCCGCTTTCAGATAATCGACGTATTGCATATGTTTCGGTATATAGCCGCCATCCGCGATCTGAGCAAGTATCTCTACTCCGGGATTTTTATGCGCCCACTCATCAACCTGTTTTACGAATCGGTTAAAGGGCAGCTGGGTTCCGACTGTTAAAAAAATCACAGTACACGACCTCCATATTGAGGGCCATTTTTGGTTGCGACTTCTGGCCATTGGGTCAACCACAGGTCGGCAAATTTGCCAGCACGCTGGCCTGACAGGGACAGTTCCTCAGCATTCGCAATGCTGTCCAGCCAAATGGTTTTTGCACCGAACATTTTCCCGAGCATCAAAGCGAAGTAACCCGGTGCGGCGCCACTCGAAATGACGACGTCAGGGCGTTTACGAATCATGATCCATAACATCTGCATGAACAGCAGTAGCAGTTTGAACTTGGCATTTCGATTAGCATCGACAACGGCTGTGAAGTTTTCCTCCATACCGTCATGATGCTGATTGGAAATATAGCTCGAGTCGTATTGGTCAAAGACCGGTTTAAGGCGCATAAGTTGAATAAGGTGGCCGCCCTGTGAAGCGACCGCAAGTAGCTTCTTCTTTTTCATGGTGGTTTCTACTCCAACGAGTGGTTCAAGTTTTAGAAAAGATTGCTAGAGATGTATTTGCAACATGCGTGCCAAGGTTGTAAGTCTAATAAAAACAGCTAATTATGGTGTTTTGGTTGCTATTCATATAATGCTTAAATTGCAATCTGCAAAACAATGATCGACTAGTAATGCAGAATGCAAGGAGTGTTTAATTGCGTGCTATTTTTTAGTCATTTTGGTCATGAAAATCGGTAATTTTCGTAATGTGGTATCGCTTATTTCTTAGCAATTGATGGCGCACCGCATTGAGTAAACCAGCGAAGGAGGGTAGGCGTTTATTGGCTGGGTTTTTCAACCAGGATTCCCATCTGGCAGATGCTAGTGAATCCTTGACAACACTGGTCCTATATATTAGAGCGTCAGTAAATTCGGTGCTTTCATTGTCGATATTCATCGCCAGGTCTTGCAACTCGGTGAATACCCCAAGAAGATCAGAAAGGAGTTTTATCTTGTCTGATTTAGTCAGGGAGTCAGCTGTTTCACTTCGACAATAGAGCGGCCTGTTTAGCAGGCCAAAACGGGCATTATTGAGCAATAATGTAACAAAAAATAGTAAGTCTTCACCGCACCATACCGACGGCTCAAAGCGAATTCCGGATCGCGCAAGAAAGGCTTTTTTAATCAAGGGTTTCACGGACCCCAGACCATGCCTGACAAATGAGCTTGCGGTGAATTGCGTGACACTGCCGGGTTCTGACAACAAACTGAACCTGGTTGAGTGAGGTGACGCGTACTGGTCACGAATTAAATAATAGCTGTCAGCAATAAAGTCGAGTTCATGTTCTAAAGCACTGAAAAGTAACGTTGATAGCCGACATGGTTTCATCCAGTCGTCTGCATCAAGTAGAGCGACCCAACTACCGCAGGCGTTTCCGATCCCCATGTTTCTAGCAATACTGGGCCCCGAGTTAATCTGCGTCCCAAACAATTTTACTTGTTCGTGTTGCGAATACCGATGATTGATAAGGCTTTCTGTAGAATCCTGCGAACAGTCGTTAACCACGATAACTTCAATCTCTACGCCATTTTGATTCAAGGCTGAGTCGATGGCGCGGCAAATCGTACTTTCTGCATTGTGAGCCGGTATGATTACCGAGATTTTCACCGGTAAGCCAGATCATCGATGACGTTACGTATGAGTTTGACATTGCTCTTGGAGGAATACGCTATGTCGTATAGTCCTCGTGCATTTCGGGCAACTGTCTCGATCAAACCGTCAGTGTTCAGGTACCTGGATATTGCGTTTGCGAGTGCCACTGGTTGACCCGGTTCTACCAGGAGGCCATAGCGCTCATCGCGAATCGCATCGGGTATACCGCCCACTCGGGTGCTCAATACCGCCAGGCCTGATGACAGGGCTTCCAGGATAGCAATCGGTAAACCCTCGTTGTGCGAGGGCAGCAATAAAAGGTGAGATTTCTTCAGTAGCTCGTACTTCTGCTCACCGCTGACCCAACCTATAACGGTGAAGTAGTCTTCCAGACCTTTGTCGGCAATTAAGGTACGTAGGTTATCGACTTCTCCGTTACCACCTACTGAGATTCGAAACCCTTTGATACCCTGGGTTTTAAGTAAGGCGACCGCTTTAACCAGATCATATATGCCTTTGCGCTGTCCTATGTATCCCATGAAAAGCAATTCAGTGATTTCGTGCTTTGAGAAGTCGCGTTTTTCGTAGATATCCTCAAATTCAGGCGATGGAAAGTTGTTGATGACCCGAATGTCGGGGTTATCGGAGATTGATTCGACATAATTTTTCCAGTAGCGGGAAAGAACAAAAACGCTGTTGGAACGGTTCAGTACATAGCGAACCAGGCGCTGGTAGAGTTGCCCCGCGTTGTCATAAGTCTTAGCAAATTCAGATCCATGCAGATGAAAAATGACTTTGCATCCGAGCAATCGGCAAATAAATACGAATATGGCTTTACGGTAAATGCTTCCCCTGTAAGATCCATGAAGGTGACACACCGATACTTTTCCCGAGACAATCAGTCTCAGCAGTGATAGGAGGGAGCTGAGTGCCAGGGCGAATCGCTTTACTAACCCTGCTTCATCGTGCGAAGCGATAAAATAGTGTTTATATCCGTCGTATACGCCAGCTTGTATATGGTTCTCGATGACTGCACGTATCCCGCCCCGCTCGCGGGTACCAATGATAGCAACACCTTTGTGTTTCAGACCTTGTATCATGACTTAACTCCTTCATAGTTTAAATTTTGAGATATACTTTTCTGGGTAGGCTGATCTGTGACCGAGTGGTTATGGCCGTTTTCCAGAAGCATGATGAACCAGCCGAATATGGTCAGGTGGTATAGTGACTGAACATTTGATGACAGTGCGCTGGTTAGAATCAGAACAAATAGCAGGATGCTTGCCTCCGGTCGTTTTAACGCACGGATCATGAAGACCATCGACAGTAGCAGCAAGAAAAAGCCCGGCAGCCCGGTTTCGCCGATGACATGGGGCCAATAGGTGTCATAGAAATACAGTTCCTGTTTGACCCACCAAATGTCCTTCATTGAGTTGAATTCGTAGACATTGACGACGTCTGCTGCTGCGTGGCTACCAATGGTGCCCCAGCCAGCCCCCCAAAAGTGACTGTCGACTAACGTGAACAGGGCCTCGACCAGGAAAACAGTTCTAGGTGATTTAAAATTCTCTAACATTGTCCAGAAATGAGCCTCGTCTGAAATGACATAAAGAATACCGCCGGTGAACAGGACAAAGATCAGTAAAGCCAGGTAGGGGCGATAATCCAGATTAATGTACCGGCAGAACCAGAATGTCATCAACACGATAAACAGGAGAAACAGTTCGAAGCGCTGAATCGATACCACTACAAACAATAGGCAAAGGCAGACCATTGAAAAACCATAATTGATATTACCTTTCCGGTATTCAGCGATGCAAAAAACCGCAGCGATAACGAAAAACAGAGCAATCTGGCCTGGATGCCAGAACCAACCTACCAAACGGGGTAATAACAGACCGCCAATGTGGGCCTTCTCAAAATGCCCGCCATTTGAAAACAAGGCGTCGTAGGCGCCCGGTGCCCCTATCTGAAAAAGAATTAACACAATGGTAAAAACGATGATTAATTTTATGATCTTGAGCGTCCATCCTGCCCATCGTTCGTCGCAATGGGTTAATGAAAATAGAAATATCATTGGGAAGAATTTCATTTCGTGATAAAGCTGAACCAGAATGGTCTTAATGCCATGCTGCTGAGCCATTGATATCAAAACACCATAGAGCACATAAGTGCTGTAAAAACCCAGGGCCATCCACCAGTGAAAGTTGAGCCTGGGCTTCATGAACGCGATCAGCAGTATGATCGCGATTATTGGATACAGTTTTTCAATCGCATCGAAGGCACCATAGATGGTTCCGTCTATCTTCTTCACGAACAGGAAAAATAGCTCGAGGATAAACATTCCAAAGAGTATGTGCGGAACCAATGAAGTGTGTTTCGTTTCCATCATGCACTGTAAAGCGATGACAGCAATTTACTGTCGGCAGTATTTGCTTTTATCTTGCCGATCTCGTCAACAATCACTGATTTAAAGTAAGCCCTTTCTTCGCTAGTTATCATCGATTTTTCACCAGTATTGCGTTCTAACAAATTGCGCTTAAGCGAGGTAACGAACTTTTTCGGAAAGGTTTTCACAAGAAAGCTTTTTGCCAACGATTGTCGCATTAATACCTTTTGTAACAGTTTTGACCGGGGCACTCCGGAGCGATTGGCATAATCACGTTGCCAGTCAATCGGCTGTAAATCGATAAAGCGAGCAAGTTCATTCATAACCTGCTGGTTGTTATTGGCGTAGTCACGATAGGCAATAACCATCAGGCGATCGCCGAGAAGATCTCGCGCATGCTGCACGGCCTCGACGTAGCGACTTGATTTGACATTGTGCCAGATAGGCATGTAGGTGGAACGGCCGCCACTCAATTCGTGATCAATCGCCTCACGGAAACTACGCGTTTCTCGAGCGTCACGAATCAGGTGAGAATAGGCAGAGAACGCCCTTTCCAATGGATTGCGCAGCATGATGATATGCCTGGCTTTAGGGAACTGCACATCCATTGTCTCAAGGATACGTGGGTCCTCAATCGACATGGCTGAACCGTCGATAGCCAGCTTCCCTGGTTCATAAAGATTAAGGTATTGCTCGGGGTTGGCCATAAACATTTGGCTGACTGTGTCGTTATCCGCCGGGCCAGAAAAGCTGTCTCCCAGGACCTGCGCAAAATGGAAATGAGGTTCCTTACGTCTGGTTTTAGAAACACTTTCATGCTGCATTAGCTGGTTGTACAAACTGGTTGTGGCGCATTTAATAAAACCGAGGATGAATACGTCTGGCATCGAAGAACTCCGCACAGTTAATCACTATTTGGTCTAATGCAAGGCGGGTTTCCCGTCAGCATTAAACCAACTCAAATCAGACAGGAACGTTAGGTATACGACGATTTTTTTCTACTTGCTAGCGATCAAGCAAGAGCAAATCAAACGAGTCTGTCTGAACTCTAAGTGGGTACAGCAGATTTCATGCCAGAAACATTAATGACGTTGGAAACGGCACCTAATGACCATTCCATGCCATTTATATTCGATCCAGAATTTACCTATTTATAAGGTATGGACGATTTATCAGACCCCATATTGCAAATTGCAATGCAGATTGAAAATCTGCTGGATGGATTTGATACCTGAGAATGAATCATTTATATCCGGGCTACCAATGGGAGATTTTACTTAAACCTCATTAACCCCGATGTAATAGGGTTTCCTTTGCTTGTTTCCGTTTAGCTATTGTGCGGAAATTGATTTGGCTCGTTTCTTGCTGGGAAGGTTTTATAAATTTAACTGCCTGAGCCTTTTTGGGCATAACGCAAAAGAAGATTGGGAAGCCTCATGAAAATAGGACAAAGCAGCAGCGAGACTTTTGCTGATTTTACCTTGAGTAGATTGCCTCAAGAGATTCGGGATTCGTTCACAGATGAGCAGTATGGCGCAATACGGACAATACTGATTGGCAGGGATGAGAACGCACGCCATCGAATCGATATCAGGCTTCGTTTTCCTCTTTTCTTACTCAGTTACTATTTAGTCTTTTTTGCCGGTAGGGATCGCCGCGCGTCAGTGTACTGGGAGGAAAGTTCTCGTCTATCAAGTATCCCGAGGCCTTTGCGACTGGCGGTCCATTATCTTTTTTCAATCGCTATGTTAATGGCTATTTTAATCGTTATATTCGTGGTGTTCTACAAATTTAAAACCTTAATGGGTATAGATATTTTTTCTGGTTTTCATCTATCCGATCTATGGTCTTCGGTCTGTTTTTCAACCACTTTTGAGTATGCGTAGTCGGAGTTCAAGATGAAGATAAAACAATTTTTATTACGATCGTTAAACCTCCTGGGTCTTATGTTTACCTTAGTGAGTTCGGTTGGTTGTGTCTCTATGGAACGGTTGGTTAAGGTCCCCGCTCAATCTCAGTTAACGACTGTCGAAAACTACAATACAGAACTCCATCAACAGTCAACTCACATCTTCAACCCCATTTCACTGGAAAACAGAGTGGCCAAACTGCGTCTACAACCTCGGGTTGATAATTTGTTTTTTCTGGTCGATCAAAGCTCAGCTTTGTCAGGTGAAGTTCTTGGTGTGGAGACCTCGTTTTATGCTCGGGAAATGGTGCGCCGCTTCGCCGAAACAATGCCTGACAAAATCTATAGCGGTTCCCTGCTTTTGTATAAAACGAAAAATAATGCGCTGTTAAATGCAAAAAAAACGCCGCTTCAGTTGACCACATTTACTGCTGCTGGTCTTCAACAAGCATTGAATTTAAAAGGTTCAATGCAGCGAATTGAGACCGAGTCGTTGGCTTTGGCACTTGACCAATTGTCTGAACTAATTAGCCAGATCGAAGGCAGTTCTGCGGTGATTCTGGTGACGTCCTGGTCACAAATTGATCGTACTGTAGAAAGAGCTGTCATGCGTATGCGTCAACGTAGTACCTTTGTGGACGGTTTGCAAATAATGGATTCAGGACCAGAATCTAAAACCTGGCAGGGCCGTCAATCTGGCGTTTGTTTATACACCCTGGGTGTCAGTAACCAGCTTTCGAGGACTCGCCTTGAGACAGTCGACAGTTGTGGGTATTCGGTCGCAGCAAATAAGGTTGCACAGCCCCGAGATATGGCCCATTTCGTTCAGACCGTATTGTACAAGGGACCGGCTGATTCCGATGGTGACGGGATTTTTGACTATCTTGATCGTTGTCCCAATACATCTGCCAAGAGAATTGTTGATTATTCTGGCTGTCTTCGTTTTGCCGCCGGTGAAGGAGGGATCTACTAATGAACGAGTTATTGAAACAAGCAACAATCGTCCTGACACTGTGTGCCACCATAGCAGGCCAGTTGTTGGCTGCAGATGAACGCATGGGTATTGCAACGATTGAGGATAAACAACGTCGTCAGGCAATTTTCGCGGCGCAGATTGAAGGTGATGAAGCGCTCGAACCAAAACAAATTATTATCGTCAATGAACCGGCGTTTGAGCGCAATACTCAACCATCTGAGATCGAAAAAAACGTATCTAATGCGCTGGGCCCTATGAGTCTGGAAGAGGAAATCCAGCAGCAAGTCGTACAGACCAGTCTGGAGTTGTTTGGATATGAAATGTTCTCAGGTGTGGCCAAAGCGTTTGCGCCGATTACCGGTGCACCTGTCCCCCAGGATTACATGATTGGGCCTGGAGACACGTTTACGGTTCAGGCTTTCAGTGCTGCAGACGTGCAATACGCTTTGACAGTCACTCGCGAAGGCATGATTCTCGTGCCCGAGTCCGGAGCCATATCCGTTAGTGGCCTGACCTTTAGCGAAGCTAAAAATTTGATATCTGAGACTATCGAGAAGCAGAGGATTGGTGTCAAGACGGTAGTTACGCTCTCGGAACTGCGCTCGATTCAGGTGATGCTGGTTGGCGAAGTGGCACAACCGGGCTCCTACGCGGTGAGTGGTTTTTCAACTTTGATCAATGCCCTGGTATCCAGTGGTGGTATAAAACGCACTGGCTCATTGCGCAATATCCAGGTCAAGCGCAGTGGTAAGGTCATTGCGAGTATGGATCTCTATGAACTTTTGCTCAATGGTGATGATAGCGCCAATGTGTACCTGCGCCAGGGCGATCTGATCTTTGTGCCGCCGATTGGCCCAACCGTTAGCATTGCGGGTGAAGTATTACGCCCGGCGATCTACGAAATTGGAAAAGGATTGACCGTGGGCAATGTATTGAAACTAGCGGGTGGTTTGTTGCCGACCGCCAATAAGGCAAAGGCACAGATCGAACGAGTATCCAATGCAGGGCTTTATACCTTGTTGCAAGCTAATCTTGCCAGTCGAGGAAACGGGATTACAGTGAACAACGGCGACCTTATTCGAGTGTTACCGGTTCTGAATAAAATGGATAGCGTAGTGTTGCTTTCCGGTCATGTGTTAACACCGGGTGGTTATCAGTGGCGTCAAGGCATGCGAATTGGGGACTTGATCAATTCTTCCAGTATTCTAAGGCAGGGTGCTGAATTTGATGTAGCCATGGTTCAGCGTGAAAACCGCCGCAATAAACGCACCGAAGTGATTTACTTCAACCTTGGCGAAGCTTTAGCTGATAATGGCTCTGATAGTAATATCCGCCTGCAGTCCCGAGATCAGGTCATTATCTTCGATACGCATTCTGCACGAGCAGAACAACTGTCCCGAGTGGTCTTGAAATTGAAGCGTGAAGCAACGGCTGACTCGCCGATCAAGGCAGTCGAATTCAAAGGTTTCCTGCGTCACCCCGGGATTTATCCCTTACAACCCGGTACGCGCTTGCTGGATATGGTTAACAATGTTGGCGGCCTGAAAGGGGGTGCTGATCTCGATTATGCACTGCTTGCAAGAACAGATTTGACAACAGATCGATTGTATTTCGTGCAACTAAATATTCGTCAAGCGTTACGTACCCAACACGGTGACCACAATCCGCTATTGCAACCCAAAGATAAAATTTACCTTTTTGACAAAGTCATCAACCGGTCTGCGTTAATCGAAGCGCCTATGGAGCGTATCAAGCGCGAAACGCGCTTTGGTCAGTTGGCGCGAATCGTTCAAATCAGTGGTGCAGTTTTTCATCCAGGTACTTATCCGATGGTACCCGGCATGCGTGTTGAAGACTTGATTAAAGCGGCAGGCGGCATGAAGGAAGAAGCGTATGGCATTGCCGCGAGCTTGTCTCGTCAGGTCTTGCTCGACAATGAATTCAGTCGTACCGATTCGCTCTCTATCAGCCTGACCCGGAAGGACCGCTTGTTGGAGACAACCGACCTGATTCTGCAATCCAGAGATCACCTTGTTTTGCGGGAAAAGCCAGAGTGGGTTCAAGATTCGAAGCACGTCACCATAGAGGGTGAGGTCGTCTATCCGGGACGCTATCGTATAGACAAGCGTGAGACCCTTTGTTCACTGGCACAGAGAGTGGGTAGTTTTACCGAAGATGCTTATCTGTTTGGTTCGATCTTCCTGCGCGAAAGTGTGCGCGAAAAGGAGCAAAAAGCGCTGGATCGTATGTTCGATCAACTCGAGCGACTTGTGGCCGACTCGCATGTATCTCAGGGTTTTGAAAAGGATCAGAAAATGCCGCAGGATCAATCTGCCCGAGATGTTTTTAATGTCCTTAAAGAGCTCACTCCGGAGAAGGCGCTCGGTCGTATGGTGGTCGATATGGAAGATGCAGTAACTCGATGCGATGAGGTTTCTGACGTTGTGCTGGAAGATGGCGACCGCATTATTATTCCCAAGTTTCAGGATGACGTGAGCGTTGTGGGACAGGTCTATTTTCCTACCTCGCACAAGTACCGCTCCAGTCGGGCCGCCCTGGATTACATAGGCCTCAGTGGTGGTACCAAGGAATTGGCCCAACATGAGCATGCTTATATTGTTCAAGCCAATGGCGAAGTGATGTCAGTGCGCTCAAAGGCCAGCAGCTGGGGTTGGTTCATGTCTCCAGCCAACGTCAAGGTCACACCTGGGGCAACGATTTATGTGCCACTTAGCGTGGACCGAATCAATGGCAGGGAATCCTTCACGAGTTGGGTAGATGTCTTTTTCAAGAGCATCATATCGACTGCGACTGTGGCTAATCTAGTTAAATAATATGACGACTCAAACACTAAGTCAGCCACAGACCAGCGAGACGCAGTTTGCAGAGTACCAGCTGATGCTTAAGTACACCTATCAACTGCTGCGCTATAAATACCGCATAGTCATTATTGCAATCCTCGGGGCAGGCATAGTTTTTGGACTGTCATGGTTGATCGAGGACCGCTTCTCGGCCCAGGCTACAGTCGCGATCAATATCAACGAGGCACCCGGTGGTGTACAACCGAAGAATTACCGGGGTGCCAATACCATTGGTGCCATTGAATATGACTTCATTATTGATGGCAGCCAAAGCAATGAGCGAGAACGACACCTGGCGCGGATGGAATCATTTGGGTTTATCGACTGGTTTATTACAGAGCAAAATCTACTGCCCTGGTTGTATACGACGGATTGGGACGAGGCCAATAAAAAATGGAAAGAGGGTGTCGAACCTGATATGCGTGAGGCCGTAAAAGAGTTCAAGACCCAGGGTCTTTACATTAGTAACGATAAGAAGACGGATCTTTTAATTATTCGCGTGACCGCAGATATACCAGAACGTGCCGCTTATCTTGCTAACGAGTTTGTTCAGGCGTTTAACCGTTATGTTCGTAACCTGGATGCTGAAGAATTGAAAAATCGGCGGGCTTATCTGGAGCGTCGATTGAAGGAAGTGAATAACACCGAAATTCATCGTTCAATCTACCGACTGCTCGAGGCTCAACTCGCGGTTGAGTCATTGATAAATGCACGTGCTAACTATCCATTAGAAATGATTCAACCGGCAACCGAACCCTTGTTGGAATCCTATCCCAACCGAACGAAGTGGACTGCATTGACCCTGGTTGGACTGGTGCTTATGGGCTTTGCCCTGGTGATCATTATCGGTGTGGTATCTGGATTGCGCCGCGATTTGAAAGCTTATGCCGATAAGTTTGATCCAAAACCAATACCAATACCAATGCCTGAACCAACTGATGAATCAGGAAGCCTACAGCGTGAGGCGTGGGTAGAAAAATGAGCACACCAATCACTCAAATTGAAGACAAAGTACTAAGATTTGTCAGTCTGTTTCATGCTGTTTAATGTCTTTGGATATGTGCTACTGATTACAACGCCACGTGCAACTGACCTCAGCGTTTCTCAGTGCACACAAAGGGGATAGCTTGCCAGCCAGTCCCTCTTTGTGGTGATGCTAGTTGAGTTATTGATCCGTAGTGCATTACTATTGTTAGTGGTAGTAAGCAGTAGGCCTGGAGTCAATGGTTGGCGATACGGCCTATGAGGCCTGCAGGATTGACACTATGTTCATCATCATCATCGTTATTCTAGGTAGCTGTCATAGTTTGTTCTATTATTTCTTGCTCGGCTAACTGAAGGGAACTATTGTAATCAGACAAACATGAGGATCTATCGTTGGATGTGTAGCCTTTGCTATGCAACAATACCTGGCCTTTTAGGTATGACCCTATTATTGGCCTGGAAATGAAAGCAGAATCAAATACCATTTGACGATGGACTTGTGTTTCAGCTTTATTGTTTGATAACCCCGGTGATGGTCGCATGTGGTCTTATCGAGGCTTTGCTGATGAAGCGTAAACCCCTGAAACTTGATAGTCATCTCCATGAGGGGTAGTTAGTGGCTGGACTTTTGTGGTCATCGGTCATAATTGGTAGATTGAGGCTATCAACACGTAAACTCTAAATAGCTGCGGCATACCTACAACCTTCTTTAAGAAAACTGAAACGACCCTCCCAAGATGAGAAATCCCTTTCTTTAGAATGTCTCGGACGTACAAGGTACTACTATTGAACTTTTTGGTGCTAAGTCCGACCCACCTGAAGATTATCAATGTCTACCGGAAGGAGTTCCAGCATAGCAAATTCAGGGCAGTCCAGTGCCGTTTGGCATACAGGCTTCAAAACTATTGGGTAGCTCGTCATCAGCAAGATGCCAACAAACTCTGCTGCTTTCCTCTGCAGTGTATGACGAAGGCCTGTAAACGTATACATCATGCCTACCCTTAAACGAGGCGCACAGCAAAAACCAGATAAGAGATTGAGAGTAAATGGCAGGAACAACATTTGACCTCCATCTATATTCCACCTAATCACAATTTGCATTATGACAATGACTTTGCAAAGTGCAATTTAAACTATCAGCCTGCGGTTCACTCGTATATTGCGGGACGTAGCAAAATTTTTTCTGGACATTTTATGCCATTGTTAAATATAGCCAATTCGCCATTTCTGAATTTATTCTGACCTACATACTCAGAGCTGGCACTAAGATTGCTTTAGCTCTTTAAAGCTTTGTTTAACCCACGTATAGGAATTTGAAAATGAAATCTATCCGAACCGTTGTGATCCCCGTAGCCGGCCTCGGTACACGACTGCTGCCAGCCAGCAAGGCCATTCCTAAAGAAATGGTTACCGTCGTGGATAAACCTGTCATTCAGCATGTGGTCGAAGAGGCCGTCGCTGCTGGGATGACCAAAATTGTTCTCGTCACCCGGTCAGGTAAAGAAGCCATTGAGAATCATTTTGACAGTCACTTTGAGCTGGAAACACAGTTGCAACAAAAAGGTAAAGTGACGTTGCTCAGGGCTATCCATGAAATCATACCGCAAAATATTGAGTTGATTTCTATTCGTCAACCCCGTGCTGCGGGGCTGGGTGATGCTATCCGTTGCGCTGAACCGGCTGTCGGTGACGAACCGTTTGCAGTCATGTTGCCTGATGTGCTGTTCAGCACGCCAGATGATGCGTGCTGGAATATGAAAACCATGGTCGATGCCTACTCACGAAGCGGGCATGCTCAAATACTAGTCGAGAAAGTGCCTGAAACACTGGTTGATCAATATGGAATTGTTGACTGTGGCTTGAGGACCCTGGACATTGGTGCATCTGCACAAGTTTGTGACATGGTTGAAAAGCCTTCTATTGAGACAGCACCTTCCGATCTGTCTATTGTCGGTCGTTATGTTTTACCACCATCGATCTTTAAATTACTGAAAACGACAGGCAAAGGCGCCGGCGGTGAAATCCAGCTGACAGATGCATTGCTGAAGTTGTTGGCACAGTCAAGTATGCAGGTACTAATGATGCGTGGAAGGTCCTTTGATTGTGGTAATAAGCTCGGTTTCCTGCAAGCTAATATCATGCTGGGGTTACAAGATAAGTCGATCGGTACTGAATTGATGAGTATTTTACAACAAACATTAACTGACTATTCGAATGAGTCAAAGGGAGTTACTCGGCAAGAAGTAGCTTGATACCAAACTTGTTTTTTGCTCTAGTCGTTAGAGGTATATTCTGAATTTTGGTTAATTATCGGCATAGTCGTCACAGCAAATTACAAGGCCTTATAATCTTAAGTTTCGTAACACTGAAACCTTAAATGGCTGCTATGGATAAAATAACAGTCATTCGATATAACATGGAGAATTAAATTGAGAATTAAATTTTCACGGTCCTACGCGTTGCGTTCGAATAGATCGAAACTGGTACCTAATGCATTGTTATTCGCAGGCAAAGTCTGCCCAGCTGCACTCGTATAACTGGCACTATGCAAAGTCCCAAGCGTAGTGACTATCTTCAATGCCTAGCAAATGAAGTCACCCACTTCATCATTGAACCTAAATATCAACACGGCGTAGTTGATATTTAGGTTTAAATGGATTTCTCTGCTATGAATACTAGTAAGTTAAAAAAGTGGGCGGGTGAATTTTCATATTTTCATTGAATAATGCACTCTAAAAGTAACAATTAACTAGACCAATTCAGTAAGATATTTCAAAGGTTTTTAGATGAAAATTGCAGCAATTCCACCAGATGAAG
>JBLHGU010000109.1:0-16853 GCA_047615875.1 Parasphingorhabdus sp. | reverse complement strand
CCTCAACTTTAGATGGGTTTATGGTAAACCTGTAGCTACGCATGAGTGATCCAGGCTAGATGGTTTGCCTCCCAGAAAGGTGGTAAAGATCCCCGCTGCAAGAAGGTTGTTTTATCACCAACTTTCTTTGTTGCAGATCAATAAGCGTTGCTAACACGGATTGACCAGCCGCTCTATGCAGAGATTTATCTACCCCCCTGTAAATTACTTTTACCATAGCATCAATTTCCTCGACGCCCTGTGCCAGAATATCCAGAATCGCCTGCTCGCGTTGGGTTCTGTGCTCAATTAGCTGGTCAAGATAAGGGCAGGGGTGAAGTATTTCGCTGCCATGTGTTGGCCAAAACACATAGTTCTTATAGATCTGCATGGTGCGTAGATTTCTAACGTACGCTCCCATATTGCCATCCGGCGGGAGTACCACGCTGGTAGACCATCCCATCACATGATCGCCGCAGAACACCCATTTACGATTGTGCTCGATAAAACAGATATGATCAGACGTATGCCCCGGCGTATGAATAGCCTGCACTTGCCAATCGCTACTGGACAGAATTTGATTATGCAGGATGGCATTATCAGGATAAAAATCCCGAGTCGATGATTCGCCTTTAAGATTGTCTGCGGCTGGCGTATCGCCCCAGGCATAGATTGGTGTGCCTAGATGGTTCGCCATCCGGCGCGCAAGACCGGCGTGGTCTGCATGCCGATGGGTGACCAGTATGTGTGTTACTGGTCGACCATCAATCGCTATTATTAAAGCGTGAAAGTGACTATCCAGATCGGGCCCTGGATCAATTATTGCCAGACTATCTTTGCCCAGGATAAATGTACCGCTACCATGGAATGTAAATGGCCCTGGGTTGTTAGCGGTTACCCGTACTAGTCCTTCTGCCATGACCTCAGTTTCGCCATAGCTAAATTTATGGTTTCTATTATGGTTAACCACTGACGTTTAGACCTTTCTCAGAATCCTTGGGTAAATCTATCCAACGGCTTGCTTGAGTATCAAATTGTTGCAGAGGTTGAAAATTAATTTTATAAGACATTTTACGACTCTGACTAATCCAGTAGCCAAGATAATTCCATTTAAGTTTTAATTTTTGTGCGATATCAATTTGGGTCAAAATGGCCATTGTGCCAAGGCTTCTATGTTTCACCTCAGGATCGAAGAACGTATAGACCGCTGAAAGCCCATTATTTACGCGGTCAACTATTGCCACACTGATCAGTTGTTGATTGTGTCGAAATTCAATGCTGAATCCAGGCATGCTTGAATCGACTAAAAATCGTTTGAATTTTTCCGGATCATCATCATCCATGCTATCTCCAGGGTGCCTACCAGATTGGTAACGTTGGTATAGCTCAAAATATTCCTCATTAAATCGAGTTTCGGTGCATCGCACAGTTAAGTCTTGATTTCTCTTCAAAGTGCGTCTTTGCGCGCGATTCGGTTTGAATTCTTCAACTGACAACCGCACCGAACGACACTGGGAGCAATTGTTGCAAAAGGGTCTGTAAAACAAGCCGCCATTGCGTCTGAACCCATGTTCTAATAAACGTTCATACATGCCATATTCAACCTCAAAACTTGGGTCGATTATCAAATTAACTGCAGTGTTTTCATTGATATAGGGGCAAGGATGGGGAGCAGTTTGGTAGAGTGTTGGAAATCTGAGTTCTCGGGTCAAAACAGGCTCCCCATAAAGTCAGTGGAGAATTCCCATTTTTGGCATTGCCGTGTCTGATTCAAGCCTTCGCGAATTGTGCTGCTGAATAGTTCTCTGCTAATGGCGCGCGCGCCCAGCGATGATAAATGTTCTGAACTGACCTGGCAGTCCACAAGTTTTACTCCAGTTTCTTTCATTAGCTCACATAAACAGACGAGAGCACACTTTGAGCTATCTGTTTGCAGACTAAACATGCTCTCACCGAAAAATACGCCGCCTATTTCAACGCCGTAAAGTCCGCCGACCAGGCGATCTTCTTGCCAGGTCTCAACACTGTGAGCCAGACCCATCTCATATAACTTACAGTAAGCCGTGATCATTTCCTGTGTAATCCATGAATAGGACTCAGCAGTCTGTAGATCTTCTTCTTTTCGTGGTGCAGCGCAATTGTGAATGACTTCTGCAAAGCTGCTGTCTAATCGATAACTGAAATGTCCCCTGCGCAGAGTTTTCTTCAGACTCCTGCTGATTTTAAGTTCTGCTGGGTGCAAGACCATGCGGGGATCCGGAGACCACCAGAGAATGGGTTGGCCTGGATTAAACCAGGGGAAAATCCCCCGGCTATAGGCATCTATTAGCCTGTCTGGCGATAAATCTCCCCCTATGGCTAGTAGTCCCTCGTCGGTGGCATGATCCCAAGGTGGAAAATCGCTGATATATTCTGATTTTTGACGCATGGTCTACATACTAAATGCTACATCCCTGTTTCGCCAAGGCCACTTTTACTATCACGCCAAAATACTCAACGCTAATTCATTTTTGTTTAAATGGCGTATGGGTATCCAGATGCTTCTTATACTGCTCCATGTCGGTGCGTTCAGAAACCAGATACTGATCAATGGCATCATGAAAGCCTGGGTGGCGTAACCAGTGGGCAGATCGGGTTATTGACGGAATCAGGCCTCTGCTTAGTTTGTGTTGACCCTGTGCACCCGCTTCAAATCGTTCCAACTGATTATTAATGGAATATTCAATTGGTTGGTAGTAGCAAGTTTCAAAATGCAGCTGAGGGTAGAAACCATCTGCTCCCCAGTAGCGTCCATAAAGTGAAGTCGAGCTTTTAAAAAACAGTGCACTACAGATTGTTTTCCTACCAATAGCACCTTTTAGAATCAAACAGTGGTTGGGTAATTTTTCGGGTAGTAGATGGAAAAATTTTTCACTCAAATAGGGATGTCCACCATGTTGTTGCACGGTGTTTTCGTACATTTTGTACATTATATGCCAATCGGACTCCTGACTTTCATCGGCAGATAGCCATTCGAAATGAATGCCCTGATCCAGAATTTGTCTTCTTTCCTGTCGTATGTTCTTGCGTTTTTTTGCGGTTAAGTCAGTAAGATAATGCTCAAAATCTGCGTATTTATTGTTATGCCAATGAAATTGATTATCTTGTCTCTCCAGAAACTTTTGCTCGGAGATAGCCTCGATCTCCTTCTGTGGGCAGAACAAGATATGTATAGATGATAGTTTTTCCTGCTCAGCGATCTGACGCAGACCCTGGGTCAGCAAAGACTCAATGTTTGGCGTCTGATCCTTATGGCCAAGAAATTTACGCGTAGTAACTGGCGTAAACGGGATGGCGCAGAGTAATTTCGGATAATAGTCCAGACCATGTTGCTGATATGCTCTCGCCCATGCCCAGTCAAATACATACTCTCCATAGGAATGTTGTTTAAAATAAGCAGGTGCTGCGCCTATTATAGAAGCCGCATCTAAATCACCTTGATCACTATGCAGGGTTAAATGGCAGGGTGACCAGCCTGTTTCGGAGGTGGCTGATTCAGATTCTTCCAGCAGGTCCAGAAACTCGTGGCGAATAAACGGCGGATCATCGTCGTGTAGCAAGCCATTCCATTGCTGTTTGTCGATGATTTGCATCGAGTTGTGAACCTCAATACGGTAAGATTCCGGTTGTTTTTCTGGGCAATCGCTCATGTTAATTTATTTTCGTTTTTGCAAAGCATAGAAATTTATGAGTCAAAAAATTAAAATCTGTCTGGCGCAGATCAATCTTCTGGTTGGTGATATCGACGGCAATATTAACCGCATTATCCAGGCCGCGGAAACTGCTCGCGATGAATTGAGTGCCAGGATTATAGTTTTTCCTGAGTTGACTGTTACGGGTTATCCACCTGAGGATCTTTTGCTGCGTGAGGACTTCCTCCGCAGTGCGTCAATCGCAATGAGCCGGCTGACAGATCACATTAAAGGTATTTGTTGTGTAATCGGTTGTCCAGTGCGTCTAGATGATCGACTGCATAATGCGGCAGTTGTTATCGACTCTGGTCGGGAGCTCGCCCGATACTATAAGCAAGCCTTGCCAAATTACAATGTATTTGACGAAGCTCGTTATTTCGTTGCAGGGAATCAGCCGACCGTATTCAGCCTGGAAGGAACTCGATTCGGTGTAACTATTTGTGAAGATGTCTGGGAGCCACTTCCAGTACAAGCAAGTGTAGGAGTCGGGGCTGAAATCATTTTGAACCTAAATGCTTCACCTTTTGATATGCATAAGTCATCCGAGCGCGAGGATCGTGTGGTTGGGGCTTTGGCAAAAAAATACCAAATTCCCATTGTGTACACTAATCTAGTAGGTGGTCAGGATGAGCTGGTGTTCGATGGTTGTTCCTTTGTGGTTGACAATAAGGGGGTGGTCGTTCACCGCAGTATAGCCTTTGAAGAGTCGTTGTCTACGGTGAGCATAGGCCGGGATGGGAATGGAATAATTTCAGTACACGGAACCCAAAAAGTCAAATTGCCAGGTTTAGAAGCCAGAATTTATCAGGCATTGGTAACCGGGGTTCGAGACTATATCGAGAAGAATGGTTTTAAAGGCGTGGTGCTGGGCTTGTCCGGTGGAATAGATTCTGCTTTGACACTGGCAATCGCCGTAGATGCGTTGGGTGCTGATCGAGTGGAAGCCGTTACCATGCCATCACGATTTACCCGTGATATAAGTATTGAAGATGCTTTGCTGGAATGTGAGTGGCTGGGCGTGACCTGCCATCAGATAAATATTGAACCAATTTTTGAAAGCTTCTTAACCGCTCTGAATCCTGTATTAAACGATTATGCCCCTGACACAACTGAAGAGAATATTCAGGCACGTTGTCGAGGTGTTCTGCTTATGGCCATTTCCAACAAAACCGGCAATATTGTTTTAACAACGGGCAATAAAAGCGAAATGGCGGTGGGCTATGCGACTCTGTATGGTGATATGGCCGGTGGTTTCGCAGCAATCAAAGATGTACCAAAAACCCTGGTTTACCGCTTGGCTCGTTATCGTAACGAACAAGCAATGGCAATTCCAGAGCGGGTCATTGATAGGGCACCCTCTGCAGAGCTCGCCCATGACCAGAAAGATGAAGATAGCTTGCCCCCTTATGACATTCTTGATGCGATCCTGCAGGCTTATGTTGAGGAAGATCAGTCGGTATCAGAAATAATACGTCGAGGGTTTAATGCCGACGAGGTCAGCCGAGTAGTGAAAATGGTAATCAGAAATGAATACAAACGTCGTCAGGCGCCCCCGGGTGTTCGAATAACTAAGCGAGCTTTTGGGAGGGATCGACGTTACCCACTGACTAGTGGGTACACTTACATGTAAAATGAGTGAAATCGGTAATAACTTTTATTATGAATTATTACCGTGCTTCTCAGATCGTTAAATCTGGCCTTAACCCACAATCTTTCTTAGAACCGATTCAGATATCGACTATCCGGAAAATTGATCTCGAGTACCCGGCGGGTGTCTGCTTGCAGGCTTTCCATGCCCATCTCACGATAAGCCACGCCCATAAGTCCCAATGCATCTTCCACTGCTGGGGCTTGCTCAAATTCTTCTATAACCTTTTTTGCTCGATTAACTACTGCAACAAATGCACCTCGAGACAAATAATAACGGGCAACACCGATGTCATGCTTGGCCAGAACGTTCACCATATGCAACATGCGGAGTTTGGCATCATCGGCATAGGGGCTGTCTGGAAATCGAGTAATAAGCTCACGATAGGTGTGATACGCCTCACGGGCTGGTCTTGTGTCACGATTACTTAAGTCAGCGGTGCCGGTAACTCGTCCTATCCAGCCTGATTTCTCTTTGTAGGTTGCAAGACCCTTTAGATAGTGGGCATAGTCGACCCGTTCATGGGTTGGATGTAGACGTATAAAACGATCTGTGGCTGCAACTGCTAGCTCGGGATCTGCATTTTTATAGTAGGCGTAGGCTAAATCTAGTTGAGATTGTTCGGCGGGTTTTCCATAGGGAAATCGCGACTCAAGTTTCTTGTAGATTAATATTGCTTCTTCATAACGATTATTTTCTAACGCCGCCTTGCCTAATTCAAGCAAGCTTTCTACTGGTAAATTCTCAGTTTCATCTTCGATCGGCTGAGATCCACAGCCATTCAATAAAACAAGTGCGAATAGCGCAATCAGCACAAATTTAAAACGTCGTTGTGAAAATAGATTCATGTCGTGATGAAAACTCACTGCTGGTTAAATGGGCTATACGATAAAACGGCTAAGATAGATTGAGATGTAAAATAATTCAAGCTGATCCTGCGAAAATCACGAAACTATTTGTTATTCTGCGATTTTGCCGAATCATTCTTAAAAAACTCCCACTCAATCCAGCTGCCTTGACCTTTCGCAAAGCGCACCTTAGGTAAATCGGGATTGGAATTCAACGAATTATGCGTTACAACAGATTATACAACGAGCCCTTGCCAGAAGTGTTAAGCCGATATTAAACAAGTATGAAAACTTCTTCTTCAGATCAGCTCATTCAATGTGTTTTGGCAGACTCCATGCAGGGGGAAAGGCTAGATAAAGCCCTTGGTAAGCAGCTGGCAAATTATTCCCGTTCATTTTTGCAGGATTTAATAAAGCAGGGATTGGTCACAATTGCTGGTAAAACTGTCACCAATCGAACACGGGTTGTCGGTGGGGAATTGGTAGAGCTGAATATTCCAGATCAAACTAATGAGGAATGGGAGGCGGAAGATATTTCCATCGATCTTGTTTATGAAGACGAGGAATTGCTGGTATTAAACAAACCAGCTGGTCTTGTAGTACACCCAGGTGCTGGAAATCCAGCAGGAACATTGCTTAATGCATTGTTATATCATTCCGCGGATCAGGCAAAACTGCCTCGGGCAGGAATAGTACACAGGCTTGATAAGGAGACCAGCGGATTAATGGTGGTTGCCCGAACCGAGGCTGCCCGGCAGCGTTTAATAGACGCCATTCAATTGCGTAAAGTGAGCCGTCAGTATCAGGTGATAGTGCAGGGGCGGGTGCTATCCGGCGGAACTGTGGATGCACCTATTGGCAGACACAGAACTAATCGTGTGAAGATGGCGGTTACACATTCTGGCAAGCCCGCGGTTAGTCATTATCGCCTGCTAAAGCTACTGGGCATTTATAGCCTGTTGCAGGTAAATCTGGAATCTGGAAGAACCCATCAAATTCGAGTGCATATGGCCCATATTGGTCATCCCGTTGTTGGAGATCCGGTATATGGGGGAAGGGCTCGATTACCAACAGGGATTACGGATGCAGCGCGAAAGCAGCTAGTAGGG
The DNA here is from genome assembly GCA_047615875.1 of Parasphingorhabdus sp. Lineage (GTDB taxonomy): Bacteria > Pseudomonadota > Gammaproteobacteria > Arenicellales > CAJQKF01 > JBLHGU01. The sequence goes on along the minus strand of JBLHGU010000109.1, from coordinate 9,538 downwards.
TTTTCCCGGCAGGCATTGCATGCTTGTAAGCTCGAGTTTAGGCATCCATTTAGCGGCCAGGAACTATCCTTCGGTGCAGAGCCGCCGGCGGATTTCGCTGAGTTGTTGAAATTATTGACCAGTCTGGTAAGTGACGAGTAAAAACAGACCGAGGTTTTTCTTGCCGGGAAGGCCGGTGGGTTAAAAAAGGCGGCCTAAATGCCGCCTTTTGCTGGAAGAATTTGATATTACTTAACTGTAGATAGACCCAGAATCTCCCAATCCTGCATACCACCACGATACCATTTTATCTTGTGAGCAGGGTAACCAAACTTCAGCAGGTTTTTGATGTTGTTTGGGGACTGACCACACCACATTCCATTACAGAACATTACAGCAGTTTTAGCATTGGAAAAGTCGAACAGACCTTCGCTTTCAGTGACATTGAAAACTTCCTGCATAATTTCTGCAATATCAAAAGGGGTTGCGCCTTTGGCGGGATTTAAGCTGGTCCAGGGGATATTTCGAGCGCTTGGGATAGTGCCGCGTTCAACCCAGTCCGGTGTGCGAGAGTCAATCAAGACGATACTGTCATCACCATCACTCATCATTTTAGCGTAATGAATAACTTCATTTTCTGCAATGGTTTCAACACCAGGCGCCAATGTTGATGGCTGTATGCAGAAAGGCGGGCAAGGTCGGGATGTCTTGGCGAATGCTGGGTTAACAGTATTGTCGTTGTTCTGGTTACGGCTAATTTCCATAGCTTTACCGTCATGTTGAATCGTGACGGAAAGTTGACCGGAAGTAATGCCAACATCTTTGGCCTGAGTAACGGCGGGTAGGGAAATAAGTGCCGCAACAAAAGCGCAGGTAGCCTGATTCCTAAATGTCATAATACTCTCCTGTATTTGTGAGATGGTTGGTTTGAAAGTGCTGCTTAAAAAACAATTGATGCAGATTGCTAGCAATCTGGTTCTTCTTCAGTGTCGGCCTTATTCTTCTGTTCTTCGGAGTCATTTCCTGAATCGGACGTTTCCTGTGCCTGCAGAACGCTAATTGGAACTAAGCTGCTGGTTGTAACGACAGCGAATAGGACAAACATTACAAATAATCGAGTCATCTAATTCCTTATCTCCAGATTTACGGGCAGATCGGGCCAGAATGATAGCCGCAACACGGTTAGATTGAAGGTCCTTCGGCGGCCCATTCTAAAGAAAAAACTCCTTCGAAAGGGACTGGAATGATCTATGTTATGACATATAATGACAGTGGGTTTTCTGCTTGGCAACATGACATTGGCATGACAAAACATGACAGCGTGACAATCGTTGTAAATAGAAAACTCGCATATCTTCTTTTCGATATTAGCCCCTATCTATGCCCCTAGCTTCCCAAAAACCAACCATACAGCAGCTCGTTGATTTAGTCTCTGAGCCCTTTGTCATAATCAATAAAAATTACCAGATTGTTGCGGCAAACAAGCAATATTGTGATCACTACGCAACTACTACACGGACAATTGCTGGTAAATGCTGTCACGAGGTATCTCATCACAGTGCGGTGCCTTGCCATCAAAACGGCGAGCATTGTCCATTGGTGGAGGTTTTTCGCAACCGCCATGCGACCAGTGTGGTCCATGTGCATTATGACAAGAATGGTTGCGAGGAACGGGTGTTATTGAACGCTACTCCGCTTCTAGACGAACAGGGCAGGGTCGCTTTTATGGCAGAAAAGATTGTCCCATTAGATGGCGATCTACAGGAAACCGCTAACGAAACAATGGTGGGCCGGTCAGGGGCAATGCTACGGTTGCTAAGCATATTACAACGGGTCGCCCCCACTCAAACCACGGTTTTACTAGAAGGGGAAAGTGGTGTGGGAAAGGAATGCGCTGCTAAATATATTCATCAGTATTCAACCAAGCACCTTGGGCCGCTGGTAGTGGTAGATTGTACGAATTTGGGGGAAGAATCACCGGAGCAAGAACTTTTTGGTGTCGAAACTGGCGCTGGTGAAGTTCGTTTAGGATTGTTGGAATCTGCTGATCGAGGCACCATTTACATGGACGATGTGTGTGAACTCTCCATGGCGTTGCAAACCAGGCTTTTGCGCTTTATTGAAACATCTAGTTTTCGTCGTGTAGGTGGAAGTGAATACCAATCTATAGATGTCAGGCTGATTGCATCAACCACGCGGTCGTTAGCACAAATGGTAGAGAACGGTGAATTTCGACGTGATCTTTATTATCGGTTATCGGCATTTCCTATCGGCATTCCCCCGCTTAGGAACAGTGTGGACGATGTGCCTCAGCTCGCCGAGGCTCTGCTTGCTAAGATAGAGAATGGTAACGCGCAATTACCGTTAACTATCAAAGTGATAGAGGCCCTGATGGGCTATGACTTTCCGGGTAACGTGCGTGAGTTACGTAATATCCTTGAGCGAGCAACGATATTGGCGGGCGAGGATACGATTCGGCCTAAACATCTTAGATTCGAAGGTTTATCTGTGAATGAAACTGCTGCACCCGCCCCTCGAAGTGATTTGGACTTGCAGGCTCTAACCGCGAAAGAAGAGAGAGTATTAACAGCCCTCAAAAATAATCAAGGGAATCGAAGCAAGGCAGCGCGTTCTCTGGGAATGAGCGAACGGACTATCTATCGGCATGTTCGATTGCTGAGGGAGCGCCTCGGCAATCAGGTATTGGAACTTGATTAGACTGTTCATTCTAGTTCCAGCAGTTTTTCGTTGTGTGCTGCTCATAAGCTCATTACTGTTCGGTGCTGCCGCTTATTCCGCAAGCAATGCCACGCTTGATTTTGAACGACTAAATCCTCAGGGAGAACTGGTCAAACTGGCGGATTTTAGAGGCCAATGGGTTGTAGTGAATTTTTGGGCTACCTGGTGTGGGCCCTGTGTCGCAGAAATTCCTGAATTGCAGTATTTTCACGAAAATAACCCTGCCGCAACGGTCATTGGTGTGAATTTTGAAACGATAGGGGTACACGCGTTAGAGTCATTCATCGAGGGCTTTGGAATTACCTATCCCGTTGTCAGAGTGGGCAAAATGCCATTGTTGCCATTTGAACCACTCAAAGGATTGCCCTCAAGTTTTATCGTGTCGCCACAGGGTAAGTTTGTAACCGGCCACGTTGGACCTGTTGATTGTGCCTGGTTAAACAAAGGTACTAACTCGAGTATAGCCTGCCCTTAATAGGTGATTTTAATACTGCCTGGAAGCTCCGCAGCTTAACGGGTGGGCGTTTTTTTAACTATCAATGAGCAGGCTTAAATCTGCTGCATCTATATTTTTTGTGATGGCACCAACAGAGATGTAGTCTACTCCAGTCTCCGCATAACTTCGGATAGTATCCAGAGTAACATTGCCTGATACTTCCAGTTCGGCTTTACCTTTACACAGTTTAACCGCGGTTCGTATGTTCTGAAGCTCGAAATTATCAAGCATTATTTGGTTGAATCCAGCCTCAAGAGCTTGCTCCAGTTCAATTAGTGTTTCAACTTCTAACACTACTGAGTAGCTATTATCCTGTGGAATTTGAGCCATTACATTCTGTATTGAGCCACAGGCCCGAATATGGTTTTCTTTGATGAGTTAGCCGTCAAAAAGTCCAATCCGGTGGTTACTCGCACCGGCGGTTGCTACTGCAAACTTTTGTTCAAGTCGTAATCCCGGCAAGGTCTTACGTGTATCTAGAATTCTAACTTCTGTACCTTGAACCGCTTGCAGATACTGATAAGCACAATAGGCCGTAGCAGACATGGTTTGCAGAAAATTAAGTGCGGTTCACTCTGCTGTTAATATTGATTTAGCTGTACCAGCTACTTTGACCCAATGTGTGTTTGCGGCGGCTAAATCACCCTCTTCAACTAGCCAGGATAGTTGTGTTTGATTATCAATTTGTTGAAATACTTCTGTACAACAGGACGATCCACAAACCATTGTAGGTTTACGGCTTATTATCGTTGCTTCAACAATTTTCTCTGCATCCAGCAAGTTAGCGGTTAAATCACCACTGCCAAGATCTTCGGAAATTGCACGTTTTACAGTGCTTTGTATGTATTCATTGGTAATTAAATTAGTCACGATTGGTTCGATAGACTGGATCAATGGCGGTAAATTGTTTAGATTCCAAGATATGTGATGGGCGTGGTTCAATCAGGGTAGGCCAGATTAGCAGACATCACAACGTTCTGGACGCACGATTGTAACGTGTTGCCAGAGGTTAACGGTACTCCATTTTATTAAGGAACTGGTTATGAGAGAAGATATATGGTCAATGATCAGTGCCTCGCTGCAAAAGTATGAAAACCAGGTGGCATGGATTTGCAGACTCGAAAAGGGTGCCGAGAGGCGGGTTAGTCATGCTGAATTGTACAAGGCAATTCTCAATATGGCGGCTAATTTGCGCGAGTCTGGAGTGCAAAAAGACACTGTTGTTGCAGTTATGGCGCCAAATGGACCGGAGTGGTGCACTGCAGCCCTGGCAGTATGGAAGCTCGGCGGAATCGTGGCTCCTGTGCATATCGGTAATAGTCAACATGAAATCGAATCACAAATGGAAGCCATCCAGCCGAAACTCATTTTGACACACCAGCGAACATACTCCACTCAAGATCTTCCGATAGAAATGATTAGTACTGGGCCTGTCAATGAGCGTGAAGAAGAACTTCGGGAGCAATTTGAGCCCAATGACCAAGCGTTAGCGATTTATACGTCAGGAAGCACCGGTACTCCGAAAATAGTCAGGCTTTCACATCGAAACATGACGTCAAATGCTCGAGCAGGGGCGGCCTTTGTGTCTCTGGATAGCAATGATAGATTTCTCGCCCTGCTACCTTTTTCTCATGCTATGGGGCTCACCGCTAACTTAATGCTTGGTTTGAATGCCGGAGGTTGTTTAGTTGCGCCCCGGGTCCTGGCGGCGAAAGAAATTGTCGATGCAATGAAGGAGAATCAGATCACGATTTTAGTTGCTGTGCCAAGATTGTTTCGAAATATCATGATAGGACTGGAAAAGAAGTTTGCCAGTGGTAGCCCATTTTTGCGCGCCTATATAGGGCTGATACGCAAAAGCCCACTTTTTTTACGTCGATATCTTAACGCACCAATTCGGAAAAACCTTGGTGGCAATCTTAAGTGTTGGCTAAGTGGAGGTTCTCGGCTTGATCCGGAAATAAAACAATATTACCTCGATCTGGGTATTTCGCTACGCCAGGGTTATGGATTGACTGAAACATCGCCGGCAGTCGCTGTGCAGGAACATTTTGATAATGTAATGGATAGCGTTGGAAAGCCTCTTCAGGATATTGAGATAAGGCTTGTAGAAAAGAATGCTGATGGCTCAGGAGAATTGCAGGTACGTGGTCCTAATATTATGCTGGGTTATACAGATATTGCTTACACCAATGAGGTGATGGATGGAGAATGGTTTTCAACCGGGGATCTTGCCACCCTCGACGCCGATAATCGTATAACTTTAACAGGTCGTAAAAAGCGTTTAATCGTTACCGAGGCCGGTAAAAACATTTATCCCGACGAACTTGAAACGCTACTCGAAAGAGACCCAAGAATTAAGGAGGCCGCAGTGTTGGAAATAGATATGCGTGCCGCTGCTATTCTTGCCATAGAAGCAGATGATCCTCAACAAATTGCCCGCGAAGTTTTGAAATCATTCAACGCTTTGGTATCTACACACAATCGTATTGCCAGGTTCGCCCTAATTGAAGAATTACCCCGTACGCCGCTAGGTAAGATCGCACTGCATAAGTTACCTCAATTCTTTCAGGATAATGAAGTGCGAAAGAGTCAGTAGTTGACTGGAGTTGGCAATTATTCGTCGAGCCTGTTGAAACGTCTGTTCAATGTCCCCACATTTCGTGCAGTAATTAGTCACGATTGTTGACCCCGTCTAGGGGTCTTTTTCACGGGGTATAGACATGCGAATGGATAAACTAACAAGTAAATTTCAAGCCGCACTAGCGGATGCACAAAGCCTGGCCGTGGGCCGGGATCATCAATTTATTGAAGCTCTGCATTTGTTGTTGGCAATGCTTGATCAGCAGGGCGGAAGCGTGCGCCATGTTCTGCAGTCGGCGGATGTGAACGTTAATTTATTGCATTCTAAATTAGCTGAATCGATTGATGCAATGTCATCCGTAGAGGGTACTGCCGGGGAAGTTCATTTATCTAATGAGCTTGGTCGGTTGCTTAATATCACTGATAAGTTGGCGCAAAAACGTAATGACCAATTCATAACCAGTGAATTATTTCTGTTGGCGCTTCTTGAGGATAAAGGGCCTACAGGGAAATTACTAAAATCCGCCGGTGCATCAAAGTCAGGTATAGAAACCGCAATTGATCGTATTAGAAATGGTCAGGCTGTAAACGATGTTAATGCCGAGGATCAACGGCAGGCGCTGGAAAAATATACAGTTGATGTAACCGAGCTTGCAGAACAGGGGAAATTGGACCCAGTTATTGGTCGCGATGATGAGATTCGTCGTACCATTCAAGTTTTGCAACGACGCACAAAGAATAATCCAGTGCTAATTGGTCAGCCAGGTGTAGGTAAAACAGCTATAGTTGAAGGGCTGGCACAACGTATTATCAATGGAGAGGTGCCGGAGGGTGTTAAAGGAAAAAGACTATTGTCTCTGGACCTTGCCGCTTTAATCGCAGGGGCTAAGTTTCGTGGCGAATTTGAAGAGCGGCTTAAAGCCGTACTCAACGACTTGTCAAAACAGGAAGGGCAAATAATACTTTTTGTTGACGAGTTGCATACTATGGTAGGTGCAGGCAAGGCCGAAGGTGCGATGGATGCAGGCAATATGTTGAAGCCCGCCCTTGCCCGTGGTGAATTGCATTGTATTGGCGCTACAACGCTGGATGAATACCGCAAGCATGTTGAGAAAGATGCGGCTTTAGAGCGCAGATTCCAGAAAGTGCTGGTTGAAGAGCCAAATGTTGCGGATAGCGTTGCGATATTGCGAGGACTGCGAGAAAAATACGAAATTCATCATGGAGTTGATATTACCGACCCAGCTATAGTTTCTGCGGTGACATTATCAAACCGTTACATAGCTGATCGGCAATTGCCAGATAAAGCGATCGATTTGATCGATGAAGCGGCCAGTCGAATTCGCATGGAGATTGACTCGAAGCCAGAGTCAATGGATAAGCTGGATCGTAGAGTAATCCAATTAAAAATTGAACGCGAAGCGCTGAAGAAAGACTCTGATGCGGCCAGTAAAAAACGTTTAGCAAACTTGCAAGTTGAGCTGAATGAGCTGGAACGAGATTACTCTGAGTTAGATGAAGTCTGGAAGGCTGAAAAAGCGGCCTTACATGGTAGTCAGCATGTTAAAGAAGAACTGGACCGCTGTCGTGTCGAAATGCAAGCGGCCCAGCGCGCCGGTGATCTCGCGCGCGCTTCGGAACTGCAATACGGTCTAATTCCGGAACTCCACAAGCAACTGGAAGCTGCCGCAGATGTGGAAGGTCAAGAACGTCAGTTACTTCGAAATAGCGTAGGTACTGAAGAAATAGCTGAAGTAGTTTCTCGTTGGACGGGTATCCCCGTAGCAAAAATGCTCGAAGGTGAAAAAGACAAATTATTGCGCATGGAGCAGGATCTCCATCAGCGTGTCGTCGGGCAAGATGAAGCGATTTCAGCGGTGAGCAATGCCATTCGGCGATCTAGAGCTGGGTTGTCTGATCCCGACCGACCCCTTGGCTCTTTCCTGTTTCTTGGTCCCACTGGTGTGGGAAAGACTGAACTAAGCAAATCTCTTGCGTCGTTTCTATTTGATACCGAGACATCCATGGTTCGTATTGATATGTCGGAGTTTATGGAAAAACATTCCGTTTCCCGTCTCATAGGAGCACCACCAGGTTATGTCGGTTATGAAGAAGGCGGGTATCTAACAGAGGCAATTCGGCGTCGACCCTATTCCGTCCTACTGTTGGATGAAGTGGAAAAAGCCCACCCCGATGTATTCAACGTATTGTTGCAGGTGTTGGATGATGGTCGTCTAACCGATGGGCAGGGACGAACGGTTGATTTTCGCAATACGGTGATTATCATGACCTCAAACCTTGGTTCTGAGCGTATACAGGAGTTTACTCAAAGCGGTGACTATGCAGCGATTAAGGATTCCGTTATGGAGTTGGTTGGACGTCATTTTAGGCCGGAGTTTATCAATCGAATAGATGATCTGGTGGTTTTTCATCCATTGAATAAAGACCAGCTTCGTGCAATAGCCGTAATTCAGCTGGCTGGCTTGCGTCAACGTTTGATCGATCGAGATATGGATATTGAACTTTCAGAAGCGGCGTTAGATCGACTCGCCGAAGTGGGTTTCGATCCTGTTTATGGCGCTCGGCCATTGCGTAGAGCATTGCAAACCGGGCTTGAGAATAAGCTTGCCGAAAAAATACTATCAGGGTGCTTCGGTCCCGGCGATTTGGTCCGCGTTGGGGCAAATGTGGACGGGTTTGTATTTGAGAGTGAACCAATGGTCGAAGTTGAAGCGGCCTAAAACGAAATGGCAGTCGGAAAATTGTCCTGTCGTTTCACAATGACAGGGCAGGTGGCAATTTTAAAGATTTAAAAATAGTTGTAAATTTAAAGTCTCGAGCACCTTTTCTTAAAGTGCTGTGTATTAGAATGCGACAATAACCAAAACACATGAGTGGGGTAATGACAATGAAAGCAATGATTCTGGCGGCGGGTAAGGGAACCCGAGTACGTCCACTTACTCAGGTCTTACCAAAGCCGATGATTCCGATTCTTGGTAAACCTGTGATGGAGTATCTGGTTGAAGAGCTTTCTCGACACGGGTTTGACCAGATAATGGTTAATACCAGTCACCTGGCAACTAGCATTGAATCTTATTTTGGCGATGGCCGTCGCTGGGGTGTTGAGATTGGTTATTCTTTTGAGGGCGTAATTGAGGATGGCGAAGTGGTGGCCCAGCCTATTGGGTCAGCAGGCGGCATAAAGCGTATTCAGAATTTCGGTGGTTTTTTTGACGATACCTTCCTGGTGATTTGTGGCGATGCACTTATTGATCTCGATCTCACAACCGCTGTTCGTAAACACTGGCAGTCTGGGGCAGTGGCAAGCCTGGTGGTTGCCAACGTCGAACGCGATGAGGTGTCGAACTATGGTGTGGTAGTTTGTGACGAAAATGGTCAGATAAGCTCATTTCAGGAAAAACCAACTGCAGATGAAGCTAAATCGACACTAGTAAATACGGGTATTTACATTTTTGAGCCAGAAATTCTTAGTCTGATTCCGGATAGTGAGTCATTTGATATCGGTAGTGATTTATTCCCGGCTATTGTCAATGCTGGATTACCTTTCAATGCGATTGATTTACCGTTTCACTGGATCGATATAGGCCGGCTAAGTGATTACTGGGAAGCAAACCAACGTTTGATGTGTGGCCAGCTTAATGATGCAAAAATGCCGGGTACAGAAGTTGCACCGGGAATCTGGTGCGGTTTGAATGTGCAGGTCGATTGGGAAAATGTCAG
>JBLHGU010000108.1:0-16901 GCA_047615875.1 Parasphingorhabdus sp. | reverse complement strand
GCTATTCATCTCCGACTTCAGTAGAGGTTCCGATTGACGTAATACCTGAATTGAAGTCTTGAAACTAATCATTCTAACCGGCACATCAGCTTTATCCGCTGCTTTTAACGTGAGCAGTTGTAAGCAGTTGTAAACGATAAAATGCATCAACAATTCCTTAGGAACCATGCCGGGTGATTTGCAGCACAGAATGTCCATTCCCATCGTCGTTTTGATATCTCGAAAGAACAGCTCAACATCCCAACGTTGGAAAAATAAGCCGGCAATGTCCTTCGCACTATAAATACTTGAACAAGTTGCTGTTGTCCAGACTGTGGCCTTACTTGCTGATTCTCAGACGTATCAGGCATGCTCACGCCGGCACCATCTACCACGACAAACTGTCGACCATGAAATAGGTTATCTCCCTCTCGTTCGGCCAACTGCTCTAATGTGTGAGACAGAATGCTTTGCAGATCCGATTCTTCTAATTTCAGGCACACCTGACAATACGCTAATGTGGATGTTGACGGAAGTGCCAGTGACTGGCTGCCGGCAATAGCTTGAAATTTTCGCACCACCTCAGTACAGCCACCATCCGAGTTGAGTATTTGAGAGAAGAATCCCCCAGAAGGTGTTTTCTTTGCTAAACAATCTGCGTCAGCTCTGCACACCGGATTGATGACGCTGAAGGGTTTGTGTTGGAATGAACTGGTTAAAGTATTTCGCTAGTTGGCTGATAGATTTGCGGCGTATCTCGGCCAAGTGATCCGCATATTTCTGCTCCTCTGATCGGGGTCTTCGACGCAGAGTGGCTAGGTAAAAACCGGGAAGAAATAAGTTGGGATTTTTCATGCCTAATCATCTCTTTTAAGCCCGTTTCTTTCACCTATTTTGCAATGCTAAAGGGGCTTAACTTAGTGCCATTCGGGAGAGTATATCGATTACTTTTTTTCTCATGATAAATAACTCGGGCTCCCTCTATCCACTAAAAATAATTGTTGGCTCAGAATCTAAAAATAAATTTTCGTTTAACGTGCTGATAATAGTTACATTTAGCATTACTTCTTCATACAACCAGTAATAAAACCCACCTTCGTATACGCTATATCTCCAATCATACTTGCATTGGATCCACGTATTATCTAGCGAACCTATTGTTCTACAGCCTTTATCAGAGTCGGGCTTACCTGCGTATTCAAGAATCTTTCTATTTGAGCAAACTTGAAAACGATCAAATTCTATCTTCCCATTATCATCCTGTGAATATGTTACTCGATCACCGAGTAAGTCATCGCCGTGCTGATCTACGACACATTGATTATTGAACACATATACAGCGGGTGGGAAATTTATGAGATATCGATCTGGCATTTTAGCCCTTTGCTTAATATAACTTTCTGCTCGTTGACTCTTATCCCACTGTTTGATAATTATTTGTAATACTAAAATGCTCATGCTGATAATTTAGTAAGTCTGTGTTCTATAATTCATGTGTGGAGCCATACTATCATTGAGTTGAGTAAATTCTTCAAGTTGGCATGTGAACGATCAATTGATTTAACCTCGTTTTCAGAAAATACCGAGCAAAAATACCGAGATAAATTCAACTAACTGATAGGACTATTCGCCGGTGGTCGTCATTCTGATTAAGCATTTGGACTAGTTGAGAGTTTCGGCAATTTCATGCGTTGCCCGAATACCAGAGCTAAAAGCACCATGACAACAGGAATGATCGGTAATGGTGGTTGCTTCACCGGCGAAAAATAGTTTTTCATCGAGAGGACGAGCCAACTCGCTTCGCTGATGTGCTTGACCGGGTAATGCCCAGGAGAATGATCCCCGGGTCCAGGGTTCGGTTGTCCAGGCGGTAACAATGGAACGTGATACGTGCTTGCGAATGTCATTACCAAATACTTCAGAAACTCTATCGATAGCATATTGCTCGGCGGCCTTTGCTCCTTTTTTTTCGAGCCATATCGCAAAACGACCACCGACGAAAGAAATGGTGGTATTTTGCCCCATGATACTCGCCTCAAAGCCACCGGTATCACCTTTACTATTCCAGGTATTATGGTAACCGCGACCGTCAGAACCAAAAACATCGCGGTCGAAATGCAGGCATATTTTATTTTCAGTGCCAGTTGGTAGACTCATTACAGCCTGCATTTTCCAGTCCGGCAGACCCGCTGCAAACTCAATTTCACCAGACGCCAGGATTCCGGTTGATACGGTAACCAGGACCTTGCGCCCATGTAGCGCTCCTTTAGGGGTCTCTACCGATACCGTTTTACCAGACCAGTTAATACGGTCGGCGCGCGTATCTAGGGAGACTGGCACATCGGCGCCCCAGATGGCAATTAGATTTCCGTAACCATTAAGCACGGGGATATTGGAACCTTCGCCAAACACAGCCATATCCATCGAAGAAAGTTGATCGATATCGAGCGTGCAGCCCTCGGCCATCATATGCATAAATGGTACAGAAAATTCACTATCAAGATCAATTAAATCAACTACTACAACGTCTTCGTTTCGATCGGCTGCCTCATTGATAGCTCTATTACAGTCTTCGATATAACTTAGATTAGAGGCACAATCAACTCTGCTTAACGGCATTCCATTGCGATGGTAACGTTGTTTACTATAATCTAATAGATCACTCTTATCTTTACCGATTGTGATGCCCAATTGATCAGCAATAGCTACCAAAGGATTATTTTGTGCCTGATGTAAGTAACTACAGCCCAGATCAAACCAGACACCGGGTGCTATTTCTTCGCTATAGGCTCGTCCACCGATTCTGTGAGAGCCTTCGATAACGGTATAGCTTAACCCTAGTTTTGAAAGTTCTTTGGCGGCGGCAAGACCAGAGCATCCCGCACCTATTATAATGACATCAGTTTCTGAGAACATATCTTAATTTGTAATACGACTAAATCAGGAGGGTACAACACAATACTACAAATCATTTAATCGACTTTGCCAACAATCGCGAAGTGATGCTTCCAATGTCAGCTTGTTTAGTAATTCCGCGAGACTAAAAGGTATCGGCTTTAGTTCATTTCCCGCATCGATAGCAAAGCGTAAAATAGATTCAAACAATCCGGCGGCTTCTACAATCGTTTGCGCTTTAAGCCAGACCGGAAGTATGCGAACTTCAAAGGTCTGTTTATCAGGTACGCAATATATGAAATTTCTGATGTTGAAGTCGCAATATTTACTCAGCTTCAAAGGCAGTAATTGGGCTCTAGCCTGTTCCCAGGAAGGTGCATTTAAAAATTCCACTGATTGCACGGCCTGTTCCAGCTCTACTGGCCAGCTACCTAAACGGCGACAATGGGAATTTGTACCGACCAACTTCTTCAACGCAGCACCGTGTACAGATAGTGTTCTTACCAGATTAGCTAACACGAAAGGTTTACACAAAGGGCCTGCGTCAAAGTGTATATGAGTAGCGCCTTCCAGAGGGGCTTTAAAACCCAATCCTACTGCCGGCGCCAGCAAGGAGTCGAGTCGATCAAGGTGGTTAGCATCCATCGGTGGCGTTATAATTTCGCAAGGACGTTCTCGTTCCCCGGGCAGAGATGATGCAATAGCAATAGGTGCGCCGTGATTATCAGCAACACGGATCATTCCTTCAGAATTACGCATGGCCTGGGTGCCAAAGAGTTTGGCGATCGGCTCCAACACCTGTTCCATTGGTGCAGTGGGATCGCTTTGTTGTAGGACCAGTTTTAATAGACGTGCGTCATCACTAACAATACGGTACCAACCCGGCAGCGATGGAAAGTGTTTTCTCAGATTATCCTGAAGTGTTAAGTCATCGACGCAAAGAGCTACTAGCTGCCCCGCAGTGTCGACTACTTCAAACCCCAGAGTGAGGTTTTCGAAAACAGGCTTTCCAGGTATTTTACCAAGCTCGGCCTGTGGGTGAAAGAAGCGTCTGACTTTTCCGCCGTGGCGCTTTGCCAACACATCCGCCAAATCTCGTCTACTCTTACCCGGTGGCGCTAGTAACTCAATTTCAACGCCAATCTTCCAACGCAACGATGTCATGCAAAAGTTCTAGCAGCTACCCGACAAAGCGATTAAAACAATTAGCAACCCGACTGAGTTGCTATCTCTAGTTTAGAAGCGATGTCTTCTCGCAAGCCAGTCATTATACCGATGCCGAGTTTGGCATCCACCACTGATGCATCCCAAAAACAGGCAAGTATTTGCGCATCTTCGTAGCCATAGCCAGATTCATCATAATAGCAATCAGGAAACCCGATGTTTTGTGGTATCTGATCGTTACTCATCAAAGCATCGATTTTCGGCTCAATGTAATTAGTTAAAAGATCATCACCACCTGCTATTTTCCAACCACCTCGCAGCTTTGAATCATAAACTTCCTCACCATTTTCACTGCCATACCACCACATTGAAAGGGCCATAGCATCGCAATAGTTGTAGCCTGTTTGAAAATACGTATCAAGCAATGGCTCTGGATTTTCTTCATTCCATCCTCCAGCAGGCACGGCTGAAGTCCACAATATCGTCGATATAGCTACAGCCAATGCTGTTTTCGCAAAAACCCCAGGGGCGCGGTAAGAAACTCTATTCACTTTGTTACTCCACATCTTGCTTAAGTAAGCCTGTTTTTCGGACTATCAATCTGTCAGTTCGATCATACCCAGAATTGTATTTCAAAATATCTGCCCTAGACAACAGCAAATTCATTTCGATCCGCATGTGCGACCACAGTCTTATTTTATTTCTATGTAAAAACCAGGTTGCATATAGAGAGAGTTTTTGACAGAACTGATAATTTCGCCTCCGACCCCATCTCATGTTTTATACTGCATGAATTTTAGCGGAGTTCAGCATGCAAGATTCGAAAATCCCACATAACGGGCGCAGCTGGGAAGAAATACGCAGGGAGATGCTCGAGGCACGTGAAGCGGATTTACCCTGGGTAGCAGATCATAGTTTCAAGCCGGCTTACTTTGCAGGTGACGATATCGTCAATATCGCAAACCAGGCCTATCAAATGTACATAACAGATAATGCATTGTATGCCCACTCGGCGTTTCCAAGTCTACATCGTTATGAAACAGAGGTCACTGCAATGGTACTTGAGATTCTGAACGCACCAGGCGGCGCGGGCGGAAGTCTCTCTACTGGCGGTACTGAAAGTAATTTTATGGCTGTAAAGACGGCCCGAGACTGGGCTCGAACACATTTACCTCATATAAGGAAACCAAACCTGGTTGTGCCAAGAACCGCACACCCTTCATTTGACAAGGCCGCCCACATGCTGGGGCTAGATGTCATTCGCGCAAGCGGCAGTCCGCATTATAAAGCCGATGTCGAGGCCATGGGCCAGGCGATTAACTCTGACACCATTATGATTATTGCGTCAGCGCCGCCGTACCCCTATGGTGAAACAGATCCAGTCGAAGAAATCGCAGAGCTTGCGAATTCTCACGGCCTATGGATGCATGTAGACGGTTGTCTAGGTGGGTTCATACTGCCGTTCGCCCGGCACATAGACCATACCATCCCCATGTTCGATTTCGCTGTGCCCGGCGTTACATCCATGTCGGCAGATATACACAAGTACGGCTACGCGGCTAAGGGAATTTCGGCTTTGCTCTTGCGAGATGCTAACCTGGAGCGCTATCAACGTTCAACTTTCGACAACTGGCCTTCCGGCTTATATGCTACGGACAATATCTCAGGGTCACGTTCCGGTGGTGCATTGGCTTCCGCCTGGGCCGTTATGAATCACTTAGGTTGGCAAGGCTATATGGATATCGTTCAGAAACACGTCTCAATCCGCGATCGCTTTATCGAAGTTATTAATGATATAAAAAGTTTATATGTACTGGCAAAACCACATGCATACAACTTTGCCTTTGCTTCTAATGAACTTGATATATATGCCGTATCGGATGGCATGATCGACCGAGGTTGGACTCTTGGCAGATCCAATGAACCGGCATCGATTCAGTTAATGATTAATCTTGTGCATGAGTCTGCGGTACATGCGTTCGCCGAAGATTTGCAAGAAGTTACCATGGCCGTTCAACAAGGAAAAATAGTGGCAAGTGATGCTGAATCAATCTACGCAAACTAAGGTGGCAAGTCGCAATTCATGACATCAGGCATTAAGTCACTTTGTTGGTCGTAGGATGGGTGTAAGTCATCCTACGCTAGGACTTTTCTGGAAATTCTAACGATAAAAATTGACCCAGTGTATTTCGAACTGCCGGCCCCGACTTTCAAATAGTGTTTGCGGCAGCCCCACATTAATATAACCATCAACTACAGGTAATTTGCCCACATCAGCGGACTGGCGATCAACGATTTCTACAGACATTATCCAGGGATGGTCTGATGCAGGCTCCTGAACTTTACCCGCTATGATGGCTGTTTGACGAACCAGGTTTTCCCCATAACTCTTTATCGAAGCTTCTAGCGCAATACCCTCTGAGACAATTCGAAGATTCTCCAGGCCACGGAGATAAAAACGTAAAATTACTGCCTTGGGCCAAATTCCATCTGTAACCGAAAGCTCAACTCCACCGATACCTTTCGGGCTATGAATATGAACGATGTAGTTACCTGACAGGTCAAACCCTGCTGAAACTTGGTCACCTTCTGCTATGGAAAGAACCTGAAGTTCTATGGTCTGATTATTTTGCTCAAGCCAAAGAAACACTCCAAGAACCATCAGGCTGGCTATAACAATAGTACGAGTTATTTGCTTCATTCCCAGCCTGGCATTTTGCATCGAATCAGCTTGCTAAGTTTAAACAGATGATTTCTTTGTTCGGCGGAAAAATAACCAGATGAATAGAACGGGAACTAGCCAAAGCAAAAAAGCTAGAAGAATAAGCAACAAAAGTAGAAAAGCCATTGGACTATTGGCTACATTGGCTAGCGCTCCTGGCGATATACTGGTTTCCATAGTAGCGATATTCACGACAAAGCCAGCAACTAAAATGCCCCACACCAAAGCAAAACTAATCACTACCTTATTCATGGATTAAAATTAGGTGTTGCATAGGCAGAAGTACGAGATGTCGTTAATCTAGTCAACGGAATACTATCACCGACAACGAAAATAATAAACTTTTACCATTGTGTGAGATAGGACGATTTCAGTGATTTCTTCTGTAAACCAACCAATTGCAAATTTTTGCCGGCGTTCGTTCGTAGCAGCAATGCCTGAAAATGAATGCAATTATTGCTGGAATCCGATTTATCTAAAATAAAATTTTTCTTTCCATGGACGATAATAATACAAAGCAATCAGCTTACCGTCTTTAATATGCAATCTAAAATCCATCGAACTGTTTTTCTTAAAAAATACTTGATAACGATGAACTGTGGTGTTGCTACTCCCCTTACTCTTCCACACGCCGACTAATTTGCTGTAATCATAATCGCCATAGCTTTTTGTTAAATCACTCAATTTTCCGCGAAGTTTGTTCACAAAGTGACTACCAATCAAACGCTGGGCGTTGCCACGGGTAAATTCATGAGCCGGCAATTTCAGGTCAAACAATTCAGTCAGATAAATCTTGCTATCAAGCGTTGCCTCATCCGGTGGTAACTCTTGTCGTAAATATAACTCATAGGACTTTTTGTTATAAACAGCATCGTTAGACAACTCCTGAGCAAGTTGAATAGTTATTCTCTGTTCACTCAACAAATTGGCATTGGCCTCACAACTCGATTTTATCTGTAGTTTTAGGGTTACTTTCTTGTTGTTATTCGATACTTGAAGGTTCTCAGTAATTTTCAGATACCTGGAATTACCCCCTTTAGTCACTTTGATGCCCAGCGACCGCTCTTTATGTCGATCAATCCCTAAGTACTGACTAACCAGACAGACACTTTGACTCGGTTTAGGAAGAATAAAGCTAAAATGGGCGCTATCACCCGCGAACAATTCATTCTTGCTGAGAGCAGCGCGCAACACGATTTGTGACTCATCTCCCAAAATAGGCTGTATTGAGATTGACTCGACACCAGGTGACTGCGTGGGCAACATGCTAAGCCATTCCTGTTTGGCGGAAATATAGGCCCAGCTATCATATTTACGAACTTGAATCGGTGCTGCAATCGTCTCTATTTTCAGGTGTAAACGCTGTAATAATTCAAGCTTTATTTTGATATATTTTGCCTGTTCAAATAGATTATTAACTTCCAGTGGATCTACATTCAAGTCAAATAGTAGATCGGGTTTATTACCATAATGATGAATTAGTTTCAGATTAGTATCTGCATCTATCAGTGCAGAACACAATCTTGCGCTAATGCACTCAAGAAAAATATCGCGCTGATGAATAGGCTGAGTTAATACTTTACCAGGATAAATATTGTGGTCTGGTTCAAAGCCAAGATACTTAACGACGGAAGGCAATACATCCATCAAACTAACTCTATTTTCAACTACACCTTTAAGTTGATCAGAATGATGCAGAATCAGCGGTACTTTTACGCCTTCCTCAAACAATATATTGCCGTGGCCCCAAAGTTTATGCTCACGAAACGCTTCCCCATGATCACCTAGAATAACAAACAGTGTGTTGTCATAAAGCCCCAGGTCTTTATATTGTTGTACTAAATTTTTTAAGAAGTTGTCCTGATAAAAAAGCACGTTCAGGTAAGCATTGTAACGTTTCCCCTTTACATAGTTTTTCCACCCATACCGTGAAATGGCATTGTAGAAAAAATGGGGCGTTACCGTTAAATAGGATGCCAAAAATGGCTGTTGCCGATTCTTTAACCACTGAGAACTCGTCGGCAGCATAATGTTATCTTCATAACCAAAGTAATTTGCCCTCTCGTACCCCTTCGTGTCAAAAACTTCCAGAGGGAAGAAATCAGAAAAACCCATATTACTGATCAATTGCCGACGATGTTCAAAGTCCTCCGTAGCCGACTGAAAAAAAGCCGTTGCATAACCTTGTTGTTTCAATAAATCTGGCAAACATGGCTGCTGAACACCCCCTGGCAAGGTTTCTACGATGGAATCTCCAGCACGGGGAAATTGACCACATAATATCGAATAGATTGCACGTGAGGTATGCGGGCTAGTAGAATAGGCATTACGTGCTAACAGGCTATTTTCTGCCAGCTCGGCGAAATATGGCGTTACACCCAGATCATTATAAGGAGCGACTGACTGCTGACGGGTAGATTCCAAAATAATGACAGCAATGTTCGGGTAGTTACTAGAGCCGCTACTTCTTCCTAACAATACTTGCTTTGAAAGAGTACTTTCTTGTGGCAATGGCGTTGATTGGCTGGCCTTTAAATGATCTAAATAGCTAAGGATCAGATGGCTTGTAACACCGCGAAATTCTTCTCTTGAAAAACCAAATACAGCGGAGAAAGTTAGCAACAATGAAAAGGTCAGGATCAAGCTAACGGCCATTAGCTTCCACAAATGATTTTTTGTGCGTTTGAGTGACCGGGGAAATCTTCTTGCTATTCTGGTTGGCACCAAAAACAGGTACGCCAGCATTACCATTATGCCAATCAGTGTAGCGTTATCCAGTTGCTGACTAAGCATCTGAATTAGAGCATCACTACGCTGTAGACCAAATATCAGCAAACCCCAGATTAAAGTCAGACCTGTTTGTTTAAATACCTCGTGACCAACAACTTCAATCAGCAGGATTAATAATGTAAGTAGATAAAAAACCGTTAGTAGTGAACGTTGTAAAGTAAGACTACGACAGGCAAGATTTAGGAAATAGAATACAACGACCAGGCCAATAAAAAGATTTAGCTCGACAAGTACATAGGTAATTGCCGACAGCACAGTCGTGATGCTGCCTATTTCCAGACCACGTTGGATCTTCATGCCAACCGTCAATAGCAACAAAGGTAGGCAGGTTGCTATTAAAAACTGGATATTAAGTAGAAATGGGCTTGGTTTCTTCATGAAATAGAAAACGAGGTCAGCAAAGTTAAAATGCCTGATAATCCTCCGGCCATACGCTGTCTAAACTTCTACGTATTGCTGATTAAGTTTAAAGCATGCGCGATGGGAACTTTCAACAATTGATCAAACCAGGATCAATGTTGAATATAGCCTCTGCCTAACCAGAATAAGACGATATTAATTTTACTCTGACTCCGAAGTTCCTTTGATATTCACTTTAGCTCTTCAAGTAGATACTCCTGTACGGTCATAGTTAGCCGTTATTGGGTAGCCAAAGTGGCCAGAATGCACATGACCAGCTCTTCCATCGTCATGAGAATATTTCTAAGGCCTGACTCAGATCATTCTTAAGATCATCTATGTTTTCAATTCCCGTGGAGTAACGAATCAAACTCTCGGGAATACCCATGGCTGCGCGTTCTTCAGCAGTACATTCTACATGGCTGGTAGTGGCTGGGGGACCAACCGTCGTTTCCACGGCACCGAGATTAGCCGCTGCGTGGGCATAGTTCAGGCGGGGTACAAACTTGCGCACTGCATCGAAGTGGTTTTCTTTCAACATAAAACTCAGCATACCGCCAAAGCCTGTCATTTGTTGTCTGGCAATGGAGTGTCCACTATGGGATTCAAGTCCGGGATAAAAAACCTGCTCCACCGCTGGATGTTGCTCAAGAAACGTGGCTATCTCCAATGCACTGGCGTTTTGGCGCTGGATACGTAGATCAAGGGTTTTCATGCCGCGCAGCAACATATAGGCCGCATCAGCACTCAGTGTTGCGCCATTAATTTCACGGTAATGATAAACCTTGTGCACCAAATCTTTGGTTCCGCAAATAACACCACCTAAAGCATCTGCGTGACCGCCGAGAAACTTGGTGGCACTATGTAAAACCAGATCTGCTCCTAATGATAGAGGCTGCTGATTAATCGGTGTGGCGAAAGTGTTATCGACAATGATCGTAGCCCCGATTGCTTTACCTGCAGCAGAAAGTCTCGCTATATCTAAAATTTTAGTGGTGGGGTTAGTGGGGCTTTCCAGATACACCACATCACAACCTTTGGCTATTTCGGCTTCGATCTGCTCATGATCTGTGGTATCACACAGCGTTATATCGATATTAAAGCGCGGCAAAAATTCGCTGAATAGTACGTTAGTTCCACCATAAGTATCTTTAACCGATACCACCCGCTGGCCAGGCTTGAGCAATGCAAACAGGGTGCTGCTAATAATCGCCATGCCGGTGGCGGCACTGGTGGCCGATTCGGCATGTTCCAGCTGTCTGACCTTATCCTCGAAAACATCTACTGTAGGATTGGTATTGCGACCATAGATGTGACCAGGTTTCTGGCCAAGTGCCACCTGCTGCCATTCATCAATATCCTTATAACCAAAGCCCACACTATGGACCACAGGCACCTGGGTCGCACCCTGAATCAAGGATGATTCTTCACCGGCCCAAATGCATTGGGTCGCCGGGGATAATTTTTTCTCGCTCACTCTTGCTATCTCGTATTAGTTAAAGGATAAAAACCTGCTGCAGGCATTAAACCTCTTTACCCGCTTGCATGAAGCGATAAGAGGTTGAAACATTGACACCGATGCGGGTGACAAGCTCAGTATACTTTTTGATCGGCTGAGCCCTGGATTGCAGAATTCTAATTGATTTCGAATCCTGACCCAAAGCAAATTCTGCTATGGCTTTGCCAAAAGTCGTGCCTCGCGACACGCCGGTGCCATTGCAGAATGCGGTACCGTAAACCCGGTCGGACAGCTTGCCAAACACCATGCCACCATTATGTGACAAGGTCATCATGCCGCCCCAGCTGTGTTCGAAACCTATTTTGGAAATCTCAGGGTAGCGCCTGCTAAATGCAATTTGGTGCTTTTTCTGCGCGGACTTCACGTCAGCTAACGTTGAACTGAAGTTTGTGCCATAGGAATACAAATTGCGCATAAATAGTCTGTTGTCTTGAGTTCTTCTAACCGTTGTGCCAAAACTATCGGCGGGAATAACGCCAAACGCTCCGCCGCCGCCAATACTTATGGCCTCGCTTTCGGTTAGTGGCCGGGTAAGACTGGCATAGGTGTAGACAGGAATCGCCGTATTTTCAAAAAAACCACAACGAGTTAAGTAGCCATTGTTACAAAGAATGATATTCTTAGTGCGAATAATGTTCTTGTCTGTTCTACAGATGTGTTGTTGATTATCTAGTTCTATCTCCATTACCGGTGTCTTCTCGTACACATCGACATTCGACGGCAAAGCCAGCATGGCTTTGTGCAGGTACATAGCTGGCTGAAACAAAACGGTTCCAGGTGCATGTAACGCCCTTATATAGTGACTACTGCCCGTTACCGCTTTGATCTGCTCTGAGTCAATCCAGTCATATGGTTGATTTAATCTATCCAGTGCAACAGCAAATCCTTCGAGATTTTTAATACCCTTCTGGGTTGCCGCACCGTGGTATTTACCCTGAGCATCCCAGTCACACGTCACGCCGTGCTCCTCAACGGCTTGCCGCATATAAGCAATGCCTTCAAGGTTTATATGGTTCTCTTCCTGGTTTCCTTTAATATCTTCCGCAAAATTCGGGTTACGCGGATTATGGGCAAGATCAATAGCAAAACCTGCACATCGACCGGCGGCATTATTACCAATTCGACCGGCATCCACCAGTGCAATAGAATCCTCTGGGGCAAGTTCAGCAAGGCGTCTGGCGGCGTGCAAACCCATCCAACCGCCACCTATAACCAACCAGTCACAACTAATTTCCTGATTAAGATTACCTGCAGTTTTTGTTTTACCCATGGTGGCAAACCAACCTGAATCCGTTGGTTCCAGGTTAACACCGCCAGTTTGTATGATTCTTGACATGCTTTCTATTCTAAAATATTTCCGACTGATGAGAATAATATAGGAATTTTATTCCTGTTATTGCAATACTGCGTCTCGTTTCAAGTTAACAACCAGCCTGCTAGTCACTCAGCACATGGCGCGCAATGATGTTACGCTGAATTTCTGAGGAGCCTTCGTAAATTCTCATTATGCGAACATCTCGCACATACCGCTCGAGGGGAAAGTCTCGACTGTAGCCATAGCCGCCATGAATTTGTAATGCGAGATCCGTCACTTTGTCGGCCATTTCTGACGCAAACACTTTTGCCATGGCACTTTCTTTGCTAAAACCTTCGCCAAGGCTGCGTTTACACGCCGCATTTCTGGCCATTAGAGTAGCAGCCTCAAGCTGTGTCGCCATATCGGCAATCATCCATTGTATACCCTGGAAATTGCTCACTGGTTTACCTGATATCTGCCGCTCCTTTGCCCAATTCGTTGCGGCATTCAATGCGGCCCGGGCAATACCAATACACATAGCCGCTACCTCCAACCTACCATTATCGAGCACACGCATAGCGGTTCGAAACCCACTACCTTCACCACCAAGACGATTTTCTGTAGGCACGAAACAATCGAACTGTAACGGAAATACATGGCCACCCTTCAGGCCCATGGTTTTTTCTGCCGGCCCGGCGGTGAATCCCTGGGTATCGCTATCAACAATAAAAGCGCTAATCCCCCTGTGCCCAGCATCGGGGTCTGTTAGGGCAAAAACCACCAGATAATCTGCTGCACCGCCGTTAGAAATGAATTGTTTGGATCCCTGGATACGATAGCCACCCTGCTCCGCTATTGCCTGGACGCGCATATCTGCTGGATTGGAGCCAGCATCGGATTCGGTTAAGGCAAAGGCGCCCAGCTTCTTGCCACTAGCTGAATCTGGCAAGTAACGTTGTCGTTGGGCATCATCACCCCCCAAAAGAATGGCATCAGTCGCCAGGAAATGTGCGGTTAGAAGAGAAGCCGTAGACCCACAGGCACCAGCCACCGCTGCCACTGCTTCTAAAAGTGTTTGTGCTGATATATCCAGCCCACCCCACTGCTCTGGCAAATTCATTCCCATTAAACCGACTTTGGACATAGCGGGTATATGACAACCGGCAAATTCACTAGTTTCATCCACTGTTCTGGCCATGGGTGCCAGGCATTCTTGTGCGAATCGATCCACTGCGTCGACCACAGCCTGCTGCTCTGCGCCAGTTTCCGAATTAAGATCAAAAATGTGTTTATCATTGGTCATTCATTTACTCCTTATCCAATGTCCTGACTACGGTTTATTCTTCTTTTCATTTTCGATAAAATATTGTTTATTGACACTTCGAATGATACGTTAGTTACTGCGGATTCGTCAGTTACTTCATGGGCCTGGCAAGAACTTCCAGGACATCCTCACTGAATTTCACTTACTCTTTAATATTCCGGGCTAATAATATGATCGACAACCCAGTACCCTGGCCGAATAATGCAAGATGTGCTATTGCAATCACCTTTGATATGGATGCTGACAGCCTGATTCATCTGGAACACCCTAAAACCGGGCACCGAAGAGTCTCCGCCCTTTCCATGTTGCGTTATGGACCAGAAGTTTCGATCAAGCGAATACTTAACACCTACCGTGAATTTGATATTCAGCAAACATTCTATGTCCCCGCCTGGTGTATTGAGCAATATACCGATGTGGTGAAAACCATGGTGGATGGCGGGCACGAGGTTGCCCACCATGGCTATATTCATGAGAACCCCAATGCCTTATCACGGGAAGAGGAAATGCACTGGCTCAAACGTGGCATAGATGTGATCAACAATGTAACTGGCCAACGACCGCGAGGCTGGCGTGCACCGTTGTATAATTTTTCTGACAACTCTATTGACCATTTAATTGAAGAGGGCTTCAAGTACGATGCGTCGCTCATGGGCGATGATGTGCCTTATGTGTTAAGAACCGACAAAGGTCAGTTAATCGAATTGCCTTCCTATTGGGGCATGGACGACTGGCCACAGTTTGTTCACTCCATGGATCTAGACTACATGATGCCAATACAGTCTCCATCACGTGGTATGGACGTTTTCAGAGAGGAATTCGATGCTATGTATAAGCATGGTGGTTTATGGGTTACGGTCTGGCACCCTTTCGCCACCGGACGGTTAGCACGCTGGGAGAAAGTAATCGAACTGATCGACTACATGAAGAACAAGGGTGACGTATGGTTTGCTCGTATGGAAGATATTGCCGCCCATGTGCAGTCCTGCATCGATGATGGCAGCTATACCCCACGAATAGACCACCTACCCTACTATGCAGGTCCAGTGACCTATTAAAATCAGCAAATGAATAGATATAGGTACCTCTGATTTCCACTCAATATCGATAAGAGGGTTCTACAAGGTTGTATTTGACGTATTCCACAAACTCCAGAAGGATACATAAAGGTAGCGAATCTTCCTTCGATCTCTATGAAGTTAAGAAATATTGAGTAATACCGATCTACAATCTTATGAACAAGTCTGTACTCGACAAGTTGATTTGTGGAAATCCAACACCAATAGTCTGCTGCGAAATTCAACAATATTAGTTTTTTGGAAGCTTTTATGGGTAGTGCATTTATCAGAAATTTTCTTCCGCAATCGTATTGGTTGGCAATTTTCATCTTCTCTAGTTGCGGGTACTATAATTTTTTTGGAATAAAATGGTTTCAGATTGAACAGGTAACATTAAGTGCCTAGATTTACTCTACCGATCAGGTTGGTGAAAAAACGCACTAGGAGCTTGAGTCCGGTCTACATTTGTTTCGTTCTATTGGCATTTGTATACTCGTTTTCTGGCACACATTCCATTGCAACGGCTTGCGCTAGCGATGCAGCATTTACAGTTATTCCGCTGGGCACTAAAGGCGGCCTGACTGAGTCTGACCTTTCTGCCTATCTGGTTTCAACGATTTCTAAAAATAACTTTATAGCATTGGATGCCGGAACAATTCTAGACGGGCTTAGACGTGCAGAACAATCAGGTAGCCTTAATTTCATAGGTATACCAACTGATTCATCCGTGAGTCCTGCCCGTATGGCATTACAAAACCATATTAAAGCTTACGCCATCTCCCACTCACACATCGATCATCTCGCAGGCATGGTAATCAATTCGCCTGATGACACCGCCAAGCCGATCCTTGGCTTACCATCCACTATCAATAACATTCGAGATCATCTTTTTAACTGGAAAATCTGGCCTAATTTTTCAAATGAAGGCGAGGGAATTAGGCTAAATAAATACGAATATGTAAGATTAAAACCAGCCGAAGAGCATCAGGTGACAGAAACTGGCTTGGGTATCACTGCCTATCCCTTGAGCCATTCCAAAAACTATACTTCTACAGCCTTTTTGCTCAGATCCACTGATGACTATTTACTTTATTTTGGCGATGTTGGACCCGATGAGATAGAACAAAGCAACAAGCTACAACGGGTCTGGGAATCAATCGCACCGTTAGTTCGGAATAAATCTTTGCGTGGCATTTTCCTCGAATCATCCTTTCCCTCCGATCACCCAGACAAGTTACTTTTTGGACACCTCACACCATACTGGATGATGAAAGAGTTGTATGTACTAGCGAATTTAGTGGACCCACTGTCACCAGAAAGCGCATTACACGGATTGAAAATTATAGTTACCCACATTAAACCTTCACTCAACCATAATACCGATTCATCGTTGCTCATCATGGGTCAACTGAACGAACTGAATGACTTAAACGTTGAGTTCATCCTGCCTAAATCAGGCAAGCGGTTTAATTTGTAACTCAATAGACACCACCTGGCATTCATCTCAGAGTAACTTCTGATTGAACAATTCATTTTGTACTAATTTGAACTGTTTTTATGGCTCTTGATGGATGCCTAGGTTTTATTGGATACGGCGATTCGGATTAGCACCTGATACTATTAACCCGGCAATAATAATACGTACGGTTATGTTGTAATCGAGAGATGGAAACAGAACGCATAGATACACGAAGTTTAGAGCCGGCAGCACGGGAACAATTGCGCCGAACCGTTATCCGTCTTCATAAGCGAGG
>JBLHGU010000107.1:0-17037 GCA_047615875.1 Parasphingorhabdus sp. | reverse complement strand
TATTTACATCCCACAAATCTGGCAGTTCCGCCAACATCTGGACGACTTCTCGACCTTCACCATCATGACGCAGACCCATATCTTCGCTCGGTTCTGCAACGGAAAAACGTAGCGCAACGGCGCACTTGTCTCCCACAGCCTCTTTGGTGTCCTGCAATACCTCGCGTAGCAATCGGACTCGATTCTCCAAACTTCCTCCATATTCATCAGTCCTGTGGTTGACTCGCCTGGACAGAAAGTGACTAAGGATGGAGAGATCGTGGGCCGCATAAACATAGCAAATATCGAAACCTGCATCTCGAGCTGCCAGGGCCGCGCGTTTGTGGAGAGCACGAAACTCAGCGATGTCCTTGCGATCCATGGACCGCCCCTGCACCGGAACGTCCGGCCTCAGTACAGGTAAATTCGTGGGGCTTTGAACCGTCATACCTGTAGTCAGATTGCGTGCCCTTAGACCACCATGGGCAAGCTCGATAGCAGCCAGCGCACCGTGATTTTTTATAACCTCAACCTGTTTCTGATGGATGGGTAAATCGCGCGAATCCCATATTCTATCCATAGGGTGATTGGCCATATCAGAGCCCGGACCAATCTCAGTCATTTGCGCCGCTATCACTCCCCAACCGCCCTCGGCCTTCATTGCTCGCAGTTCTATTGCACCGTTGGGTTGTAGATGACCGTGTCCAGTGGCGTGGGGCACCGCATAAAACCGATTCGGGGCAACAACCGGTCCGATTGTGACTGGCTCAAACAGAATGTCGTAGGGAGCATTTGTTTTCATTAATATTTACTCAGGACTTAATGGTTCCGTTGGCGACCCACTCATCAAACACTTTAAGCACATAGTCAGTAAATGCCTGATCATTTATGTGCGCATCAATTTCGGTATATTTAAGTGGTGGATTGATTACTTCTCTAAGTTCTTCAATAAAATTCTGCAGTCCTTCTGGATCATGGGCATCTTCACCTTCACGATCCCACTCCTCAATACCAAGCATCGGCATAATAAACTCCACCGGAGCCTGTGAACTGGATAATCGAGAGGCTATTTCTCGTGCAGATTGCCGGCGTTCCTCAGCGGAAAGGGCAACTGAACAGATCAATCGGTTATGCGCATGATAGGGCCGATCGATGTACTTTTCTGGTAACGGCAGCCAGGTTTGAAAATCAATCAAATCAAGACAACCGGGCGCGACAAGTTGGGGTATTCCAGCCGCACCAGCATTGGTCATACGATCTGACCCTGCGTTTATAGGCGAACCGTTTAGCAGATTGCCAAGCTCTGGCAGGGCAAAGTCCATAACTGCCGCAAAAGCTCCTTCTGCCGCCAGGCTTTCAAAAGCCCTACCGCCCATACCCGTGGCATGAAACACCGCCACCTCAAAACCACGGTCTTCTAACGCAGGCTTAAGGTTGACCATGTAAGAAAGACAAGAATTCCCCAAACTCATCATACCAACCAGGGGACGATCTCCTTGTGGCGGCTCCACGGCTTTTGCAGCACCCAACACCGCCCCTGCAGCCTGACTAAGTGAGGATTTGCAAACCGAGTTAAGTCCATATAAACCACCAGCCCACAAAATCATCTGAATGTCCGAAGCGAGACGTTCAGTGGGTATTAGCGGGGAGAATGAGACAGTCGATACAATGTACTTTGGCACGCCCATGGGCAGCGCACTGGCACAGTCCAGGGCCAAATCCGTACCCATAGTTCCGCCCAGCGCAATCATGCCGTCAAATAGGTTGTCCGCATATAGTCTGCGTGTCAACTCAGCGGCGCCCTTTGACATTAGCTGCATGGCGCTGTTTTCGTCGCCTGAATCAATAACGGCCTGAATAGTGGTATCGGCAGCCGCAGCAACTTCATGTTTACTGTATTGAGTAGGTCTACTGGGGTCTCCGAGCACACTGACATCCATTGAAACAGGCTTACCTCCCTGGTTAGCGATACAGCGTTCCATATAGTTCAATTCATCCGATTTGGTATCGTATGTGCCTATTACTAATATTCTTTTCATCTAATACTATGCCTCACTCATTGATCGGTTCAAATAACGAACCGCTATTTCAAATAATTGTTGCAATAGACCTTTTAGATGTCAACAATAACCTGAC
The DNA here is from genome assembly GCA_047615875.1 of Parasphingorhabdus sp. Lineage (GTDB taxonomy): Bacteria > Pseudomonadota > Gammaproteobacteria > Arenicellales > CAJQKF01 > JBLHGU01. Next base: position 14,922 of record JBLHGU010000107.1, on the reverse strand, counting down.
CTGGCATTTTTTATACTTTCAATGAAGACAATATTAGAACCCCACCAACAAGCTTTAATTCTGGATTTTGGTGGTGTGATTTCCAGAGCCTTATTCGAAACCCACGCAGAAACCGAGATAGCTTTAGGACTTAAGCCTAACACTTTGCGCTGGAAGGGTCCTTTTGATATTGATAGCGATCCGCTCTGGCAGGCAATGCAGGCGGATCAACTTAGCGAGCGCGAATATTGGTTAGTTCGCACCCGTGAAGTGGGTCAACTCGCTGGGCAGGAGTGGACACAGATGCAAGATTTCGTCAAAGCCGCACGAGGAGCAGAACCGGCTAAGGTCATCCGACCGGAAGCACTTAAAGCCATAAGTCAAGCCAAACAGGCAGGCTACAAACTTGCCATATTATCCAATGAACTGGATCTATTCTATGGCAGCGAATTTCGTAGCCGACTGGATTTCATGCAATGGTTTGATGTCATCAGCGATGCTACATACACCGAAGTGTTAAAACCGGATCCTCGAGCCTATCTGGATTGCCTTGAAGAACTGGGATTACCAGCACACCACTGTGTGTTTGTTGATGATCAGCTACGCAATGTCAAAGGCGCAGAAGCCGTTGGTCTTAAGACCGTACACTTCAGCGTTCTAGATCCAGCAGGTGGTTATCAACAAGCCTTAAGGCTGCTCGGCATCGAGGACTAAGAATTAGTTAAGTCGCATAACCAGATCAAAGGCGCATTTCTATCCAGCGCACCATCCACTTTCTGCAAACCCTCCACCAATAAGGTTCCAACCAGAAACTTTAACAACAAGATGTTATTCAAATACTCATAACGCGCTTTGGAGTGATCACGTTGTGCCAGAAATAGATCACGTTGGGCGTCCAGCACTTCAAGATTGGAATTAACTGACGCGGTCGCAACTCAGTTAGGCGGCTAGTTGTTACCATAGCACTAGTAGTAGCATCGTAATCAGCCTGTTCAGCGGTGACTGCAATCAGGTCCATCAAGATCCGTAGATTTTCCAGCGTGTCATCTAACTGCGCAGATATAACACTTCAAGCCATGCGCTGTCCCATTGCAAAAGTGTCATTGCGCTTTTAAGCCGCTGTTCAGATACCGCCTGAATAGCAAAAACTGCCACACTCTGAACGGTTTTTTCAATGCTGGTTGGACGAGCAATTATCAATTCCGAACCACTTTCTTAGCTGGCAGAATTCATCAGGGGTTGTTGTTCAGAAATAGCATCTCCTGCAGCTTGAGTAAGGCCAGCTTACTCAGTATCTTCATTCGGCGATTGTGCCGCAATCAGAAACTCCTCGGTTTCCGGATTGAAATCCAGCACTATGGCTCGACTAACATTCGGTAACAGATTGATCTGTACACCCTGACAACTTTGACAGAACACAGTTCGACCGCTCGCTACTGCGAGCTGACGCCAAAGTTCAGGATCAATTTGAAGATAGGTGCTTTCAGCCGGAGGGGTTTGCGGGACTGACGGCACAATAGAGCCTGGAAGTTGTGGTGGGAAACTCAGCCCTGAAATCGGGCTGAGCTCTTATCTATACCAGCGGTTACTGATCAGGAATCCAAACTCAGTGAACCAAACTTGGTTTCATATTGTTCAATAACATTGTCTAACAACAAGCTAAGACGTTTGGCAGCAAATGGATTGATAATTAGGCGATCAGATAGTTTGATCTGAACCTGTCCATTCTCTGTGCTGAATGTCTGATTGGTGCCAAATAACAAGGTGACTTCTTCGCGAGTCCTGGAAACATTACAAACATTAGCATAGGACGTGCTCATGCCGCTATCGTCCCAGCGAATTGTTGGACTTTCTGTTTTTGCTGCTGTTGCAGTTGCAACTGCCACTTTTTTATCAGCTTCACCAGCCATGTTTAAACCTCAAGTGTTTGATTGTACAAGTATTGATTTCAAGCTTTAAACCGACTAAAAAACTGTTTTAATTTTTTCTAGTGTAACGTAGGCTTGCTATTTCCGCTGGATTTTATGGAAAACATGTCTGTATCAAGATCGAATACTAGGCTCTCTATCCTGGCCGGGTAATGCCGCAAAAAAGTTGTGATTGGCACTACAGATACGCTGTTGATCCGGCAACTTGATACGAATAGCAGACTTCATTTCCTTATTACCATTATGCTTGGTCGATTTCAGTGAACGAGAAGTATTCCAACCCAGCGCGGCAAATCCAGCAGCTGCAACATCGGCAAAATTAGATTCGTTGACCAATTGCGGTATGTTATTTGCTTCTCCTGCGCCACCAATAATGATGTCATTACCGCTGGCAGATTGGATCTTGTCATTGCCAACAGTACCAGTTGTAGTACTGTTGACATTCGTGCCACTGAATTCGCCGCTTTGGTGTTTGAATATCGACAGTTTTTCCTCGTCAACATATAAAAATTGATGTTTCGAGCAAATTCTCCCGTGCATAACCCACAATGGCACATATAGCTGGATTAACATCAAACGTCACACCGAGGCTATCGACTAACCAGAATCCTTCCCGGGTATTTTTTAGAACCTGTTCAAATACTTGCGCTGCTTTCAAAGCCTGTCCCGCATTGCATACCAGGCCATAGCCAGTATTAATATAGGATGACGCATTGCTACGCCACCTGGAAATACTGGAGTCGGCAATTCATTCATTACATCAAACCGAGTATTTACGGCATCAATAGCTTCTGCCAGTATGGCACCTGCTCCCGTTGCCATGGCAACCCCAGAGCCTGAATAGCCGGATGCGCTCAAAACATTTCCGGCTAGTCGTTGAAAATGTGGTAGACGAGACATGGTGATAGCCAGCGTACCGCCCCAGCCATAGTCAATACGAACGTTCGCAAGCTGTGGATAAATGTCCAGCATGCGTTTGCGTACAAATGACTTAATATCGGCAGGAAATCTATAACCATAACTTTCACCGCCACCAAAAAGCAGACGTCGGTCGGGCGAGAGGCGAAAATAGTTCACGACAAAACGTGAATCTTCCACGGCCACATCGTCACGAATCAATTGCCTGGCAACAGATTCATCCAGGGGCTCGGTGGCTAGAATATAATTATTTATGGGCATTACCCTGCGAGCGATATCACGGTCCAAATTGCCGAGGTAGCCGTTGCAAGCATAAATTAGACTGCCTGCCCGCAGCTTACCTTTAGCGGTTGTCAGCACGACTGGCTCGGTATGTGTTACTGATAACACTTCTGACCGTTCGAATATTTTAACGCCAAGCTTTAGCGCAGCCGATGCCAGGCCAAGTGTGTAATTAAGCGGATGCAAATGAGCCGAACCCATATCCAGAGTGCCACCAGAATATTTTTTACACCCCACCATCTCCGACATTTCAGCGGGCGGTACAAACCGGATATCAGAGTACCGGTACTGGTCTCGCAACATCTCCGCATATTTCTGACTATGCCTGTCGAAACGGGCACGATGATTTGCATTAATTATTCCGGGCTTTAGATCACACTGGATACCATACTCAGAGATCAAATCCTTTACCCGTTGCTTTGCTTGCTCCGCAATAATCCAGGCCTTTTGCGCAATTTCATGACCAACCAGGTCTTCAAGTTCATCCTGATCCAGTCTTTGTCCTGTACCAACCTGCCCTCCATTACGTCCAGACGCGCCAAAGCCAACCCGGTGAGCTTCAACAACACAAACAGTGTAGCCACGCTTTGCAAGGTCGATGGCTGCAGATAAACCGGTAAATCCTGCGCCGACAATTGCTACGTCGAAAGTCTGCTCACCACGCAACTCGGTTTGCTCCTGGAAGGAATTGGCGCTAGCGGCGTAATAAGAAGGCGGATAAGTGGCCGGCTTGTCATTCACATACAGTAACGATTGGTTTGGTTTTTTATTCGGCATAACATTACAGGATAGGGGGAAATCACTAACGAATTTACTCTTCAGCCAGATTCTTTAGCTACAAATTTTCATAAAGCAGCTATATTGTTCTTAACTTCACCGCTCATCACAATCGATAGATATTTTAACGCTTCCCGGAACCTATGACATCTCTCTCTCGCCAAAGGGCTATTATTGCTTTTGCCTTTGGTACGATCTTTTTCGCCTACGCGTTTATTCAGCGTGTCGCCCCCAGCGTTATGACAGAGGAACTCATGCGAGATTTCTCCGTAGGTGGTGCGGCACTTGGCGGACTTTCCGCCTGGTACTTTTACGCCTACGCCAGCATTCAGTTGCCGGTTGGAATACTAACAGACCGTTTTGGCGCTCGAAAGTTAATGACTATTGCCGCATTGGTCTGCGCTGTTGCCTCTATTGGCTTCGCTCACAGTGAATCAATACTGACCGCTTCAATTAGCCGAGCCCTGATTGGCGCCAGCGTTGCATTCGGTTTTGTTGGCACACTAAGTATCGCGTCGGCGGCTTTTTCTGCCAGGCGTTTCTCTATGCTGGCTGGCATTGTTCAGGCAGTCGGCATGCTAGGGGCAATAATGGGTCAAGCGCCATTGCGCATAGCCATAGAAAGTATTGGCTGGCGACAAACCAGCCTCGCACTAGGCATAGCTGCTATTGCGCTTGCTGTGGCAATTTTTGCGGCCTTTCCTGCCCAACAAAACAATATCTCACGTCAGATTGGTAAAGATGTGAAAACGCCCTCTACCTTCAATGGCTTAATGCAAGTGTTGCGAAATCCACAAAGCTGGCTCTGTGCTGGTACTGGTTTCGGCCTGACAGCGACGATGCTAGCTTTTGCCGGATTATGGGCAGTACCATGGCTGAGCGTCAGATACGGTTTAAATAAAACCGAATCGGCATCAATCGCCTCGCTGTTATTTTTAGGCTGGGCCATTGCTTCGCCAATGATGGGCTGGCTTTCAGATCATATAGGTCGCAGAAAACCCGTTATGCTAACCGGCTGCATATTCAATTTACTGTTTATCTCACTGATTTTATTCGCGGGTGCCGAAAACACAGTGATTATATCTGTGCTGTTTTTGGCAACCGGCATTAGCGGCTCTGCCATGACGGTGGTGTTTGGCACCATAAGGGAACTCAATTCAGGAGATTTGGGCAACACATCCCTTGGCTTGATGAATATGTTTGTGGTTGGGTCAGGGGCGGTTATGCAACCAGCTATTGGTTGGCTGCTGGATTTTGGATGGGAGGGCACAATGATTGCTGGTGCCAGAATATACAGTCCAGAGAACTATAGCATTGCGCTTTCCTCTCTTTTATTCGTCAATCTCATCGCCTTATTTTGCATCCTGGCGATGCAAGAAACGTTTTGCAAGTCCCATATACTCTCGGCTAATAACTGATGAAAACAGGTGATAGTTTTTCTCGGGTTGAAGAACCTTTCTCACCGATTATCCGAGATCAATAACTGTAAATTTTTACAAAATTCGACCTTTTTATTATCGAATAAGGCACCCTCGATCACTGGGGTGATGACAGCTCTACGGCAGTGTTACACTGCATTCAGCCGGTATCCAGGTGATCAACCGGCCTTTGATAATTCAAGTTCTGAAGCCAACCATACAGGTCTGATTACAAACTGATTTAATGCCGTTTAAAGACTTTGGGCTCAACACAATAATTACATCCATAGCCGAATGAAAAAGTACTTTATGTACACTACCTCGACACTATAAAAGACGGCGCATTTACCCATGTGACCGAATTTTGCAATGATTTTCGTTTAATCTGTAAGAAACAGGAAATCGAATTTTTTGTCAGGAGTCCATCACAGCGACAAATACAACACCAAAAGGAATTCTTTCCCACCAGATTAAGGCGGCTGGCTGAAAAATTTTATCTTCGCGATTTAAAAATTATTGTCAAACAGGTTAAAGCTTACCGGCAAGATCTAAATTTCCTTGAGAATGAAAAACCGGACATAGCTTTAGTGCGTTACAACGCTCGTTCGCTGTCATTTTTTTTCGCCTGTCGAAAACTAAATATTCCAGTGGTAGCTGAAATTAATGCATCCGACACAGAAAAAACCGATGGAGACTATTGGCGTTTACCCTTTATAAAGAAATTCCTCGGTAATACCCATGTACGGGATCTTTGTGATGCAGTATTTACCGTTGCCGAACCTTTACGAGACGAAGTGATGAAATCTAAAGCCCATGATCTGATATTGCTTAATTTAGGCGGGCGCAGCGATGGTGCAATGGACATGCTGGATTATATCGCTTGCCACCCTAGCCTGTCGCATCGGCCATTTGTAACATTCAATGGTAGCGGAACTCATGAAGAACAGGTTGACTGCTATAATTTGGGTGTTCGCTGTTACATCAAAAGTAGGCTAAACCCGTCAGTTTTTTCCACAATGCTTAATGCTATTAGTTTAATGCCATTCTCTTCTATAGACGGCACTGTGCTACAGGTGCAGGCGGCATAATTATCAACACTGACTGATATATTGATCGTAATCTTTTCCGAGCAATCAGAATCTAATTCAGGTACATCATATTTTAACCAAGAGTATTGTTATCTGACTAATAGTCAGATAACAATACTCTGTTAATAAATCATGTCCAAAAAATTGACTAAAAAGTGGTAATATAGATGGATGCATAGATTAAGTAAGGGGCATGCCAAACAGCTTTTGGCTAGCTATTTGGCATCATTTGTAAAATTTACAATTTTTTGCACAAATACATGATAGTTTCGCCATCAATCTATGTGCATAGAACGCAAACTATATGAGAATAGCCCTTTTAGAGGACGACCCTGCCCAGGCGGAGGTCCTGATACATTGGCTCGAAAATGCCGAACATAGTTGCCATCACTTCAACTCCGGAGAATATTTTCTCGATACAATCTATCGTGAAAGTTATGACCTGATACTACTTGACTGGCAATTACCGGATATTTCGGGCGATAAGGTCTTGAGCCACCTTAGAAAGAATATTGATTGGCCAATTCCAGTCATTTTTATAACTAATCGAGATCGGGAAGAAGATATTGTGTTCGCCCTTAAAACAGGCGCCGATGACTACATGTCTAAACCGGTTAAACGCGAAGAGTTATTGGCACGAATAGATGCATTGGCCCGCCGTTCAAGTCTAGTCAACGAAAGCCGGGATACCCTTACATTCGCCCCCTATACAATTAATATAAAAAATCGCTCTATCTTTTTGGAAACGGAAGAGATATTTCTGAGTAAAAAGGAGTTTGAACTGGCCAGTTTTTTATTTAAAAATAGCGATAAACTTGTTTCAAGAAGACATCTTCTAGAAGCAGTCTGGGGCACTCGATCGGATCTTGCCACACGAACAATTGACACCCATATCTCCAAAATTAGAAGAAAGTTGAATATTTCTCCAGAAAATGGCTGGCGTATTAACGCAGTTTATCAACACGGTTATAGATTGGAACAATTAAAAAACAACGACGTCAATATTCCAACTATGTCCAAAAGTGCCACTGAAAGCGAAAACTGAGACAACAATAATATAAAGCAAGGCCTTGCTGTTTGCACCAAACATTAGAGATAATAAACAACAACGATATTAATTCACTCTCTACACAGGATTATGGATATGCTCCACTACCGTAGTCTAGCTTATACCTGCCTGTTTCTTTTCGGTATTTTAGTTAGTTGGGCACCAATAACTTCTGCTAGCGACTGGATATATACTGTCCGCCCTGGTGATAATCTCTGGACTATTTCAGTCAAACATCTGAAAAACCTTGCCCGTGTAGGTGAGCTACAGAAGCACAATAAAATTCAAGATCCGCACAGGATACCCCCGGGTTTTCGCATAAAAATCCCAGTCAGCTGGATGCGAACAAGTTCTTCAGAGGCACGTGTTCAGGTTATCGTTGGTTCTCCCACGAGATCAACAACGGCCAATAGCGACTCAACGAAACTGCTACCTGATCAGGCAGTCAATTTGGGAGATACCATTGAAACTGACGCAATAAGCACCGTTACACTGTTAATGGCTGATGGTTCACGATTAATAATGCTGCCAAATTCCAAGCTAACTATGGAACAGCTAAAACAGTACCAGCACACTGAAATGGTTGACTCAAGACTATTCCTTGACCAAGGTCGTATCGAGATCCTTGCTAAACCAGCTGCCGGACCAGGTTCAAGATTTCAAATTAAAACACCATCTGCGATAACTGCCGTTCGGGGGACATTTTTTCGTGTTGGAGCATTCAACGGAATATCGCTGAACGAAACCCTCGAAGGAAAAGTGGCTGTTGCAGCTGAAGGTTCATCAACAGCCGTTAATGCAGGATTTGGAGTTACAATTAAATCTGGTGAAAAACCCTCGCGGCCAATTACTCTATTACCTGGGCCACAGTTACATTTTCCAAAAGCGCTCAATCGTCTCATCATGGAGCTGGCCTGGCCACCAGTTGCTGGAGCGGTTGGCTATCGAGTACAAGTGTATGCCAGAAATAATATTAAAGAACTCTTACAAGACAAGATAACTGAAACAAATAAAGTCATCCTACCTGCGCCAGATGATGGTGAGTATCGATTGATCGTTCGCGCCATTGACGAGAATCAGCTAGAGGGCATCAACAGTGAAGGGTTATTCACTGTTGATGCCAGACCAGTTCCACCACCAGTGTCGGGGCCCTATGCTGATAGCAGAATAATTCAAGATGAACCTATTGAGTTTAGCTGGAATGTGCCAAAAAATAGCAAAGAATTCCATTTGCAAATTTTCGACACCGATTCTCCCAGCAATCCGATTACTGATGAACAGGGCTTATCCAGTCCCCAACATAACCTGCCGAACGGCCTATCTCCCGGTGAGTACAGTTGGCGGACAGCAACGACTAACAATCTGGATGACAAAGGCCCATTTGGTGACCGACAGAATTTTAAAGTACTTAATACCCCCGAAACCCCTTCGGTTGGAGAACCCGAGCTTGGTGATGAGCAGATACGTATTTCCTGGAGTGATTCACCTGGAACAAAAGCTTACGAATTCCAGCTATCCAAAAAAGATGACTTTTCCACCGTTTTGCTCGCCCTTTCTACACAAGAGTCCTTTATTTTCCTCAACACGCTTGAACCGGGTAGTTACTATTTCCGAATAAGAGGTGTTACTCAGGATGACGTTAACGGAAACTATTCAGATGTCAGCCAACTGAAGATACCCAGCCCACCAACCTGGCCTCTCAAATTATTTGGTTCTGCGCTACTATTGTTTATCTAGATAATTCATTGAATGCACAATGATTATCCGAAACAATAAGGATAACGGGCGTATTGGCACAAGGAACCCTCGCAAATCTAATCAAGACCCACCTACCTGTAGTATTCAGTTATATCGGACGGCCCTTCGAAATCGATTAAGCTATAGCTACATAATGAATCCGAGAATTGTTTCTTCTGATAGTCTGCAGCCCCATTCGGCCGTTATTAATTTCTAATTATGCGAGATAAGAGCCTTGCGTTCGTATTGTGCGCAATACTGATCGTACTTAGCCTTACATGGTTTAATACGTTTTCACGCTGGGACCTGACATTTTATGATATCTTTTTAACCGTCAACCACAAACCACCGCCGGATGACATCGTTATAATAGAAATCGATGATCGAAGTCTGGCAGAACTGGGCCGCTGGCCCTGGTCACGATCGGTTCTCGCCAGGCTGGTATCCGTTGCCAATTCAAGCGGAGCACGGGCGATTGGTCTTGATGTAATTTTGTCAGAAAATGCCACGAACGATGTGGACGGTGACGCCGAACTGACCCGTTCGATAAAATCGAGCGGGCGGGTGGTACTACCAGTTTTGGTGGAACTCTTGCAGTCTAATGGCCAGTTGGTGGAACTACTCCCTCATCCGTTGTTCGCAAGCAGTGCGCATAATATGGGTCACGTTGATGTCGAGCTGGATGAAGACGGCATTTGTAGATCGCAGTTTCTCAAGGCGGGGCTCGGTGATGCTTTCTGGTCATCCTTCCCACTGACTATTCTAGCTACTGGAGGGGGTAGTCTACCAACTGGTTTGCCTGGCACACGAGCGCCGCCCTTAGGTACCAACATAGCAACCAGCTGGATTCGTGACTACAAGGTTCTCATCCCATTTCGCGGCCCACCTGGAACTTTTAAACACGTGTCGGCACTGGATGTTCTGGATGGGACCGTGGATAAAACTTTGTTCAAAAACAGTTATGTTTTAATTGGGGCAACGGCATCCGGATTGAGCGATTCTCTGCCTACCCCGGCATCCTCACAGGATCGTCCGATGCCAGGTGTTGAAATCACCGCTAACATTCTCGCAGGGCTAAAGGATGGCTCAATGATAGAAGAGACAACAATGCTTTCGCGGCTCATTTATGCCGCACTGCTGGTTCTCGGACCACTGTTGCTATTTCCTTCAGCAACACCGCAACTACATCTTGGCATTGCGTTCGGTGGCATATTATTAACAATGCTGTATAGCCAGCTACTGTTGTTATTTGGAAATCTCTGGTTCCCCCCCACCGCAACTTTGTTTACGCTAGCTGTCTCGTTCCCGACGTGGAGTTGGTGGAGATTGAACTATGCACTGGATTTTTTAAGTAAAGAGCTTGTTCGTCTAGATGAGAATATTCCGGAAATAAAAGTAGCCGCAACTCCGGGAATCCAGCATTGCATGGATTTTTTACAGCGGCTAGAACCGAGTCTGCGCTACCGAATACTAGATATTCGGTCTACTCAGACCAGTTATCCCCCAGAGCTTGGAGACCAGAGCAAATATAACCCAAATATTCAGATATTCCGTGAATTTCCAATGTATGGCCTTAAAGTTGAACTGGGCTTCGAAGATCAGAGTCCGGAAAAAGAAAATAAAATTGAGCTTACAAACGCCGCGTTAGATCTGGTTGAATCCAGCATACGACCGCCTAGTAGAGACACTATTGAAGTTTTGGAACAACGCATTGATGCAGTAGAAGTCTCGAATCAAAAACTGCTGCAAATTGTGCAAACAGCAAATCACAGCCTTTCTCAGATGTCTGGCACTATTGTGTTAGTCAACGCAGCTGGGCAAATAGTGTTTGTAAATCGAATCATCCCAGATTTTCTAGCTGATACAGATACACAAATAAATCTCGGCTCTTCGGTATATAAACTTTCAGAATTAATTCCAGGTGTTAACTCTACGGCCTGGAATCAAGCTATTCGTGATGTGCTTTTAAAGCGTGAGCCATCATTATTGGCCACAAACCCTCGTGAAGGCCTAAGCCTGGTAGTGCGCTTCGAACATCATCATAGTGATGATCAATCATTTTGGGGAATGGTCTTAACTATCTATGATATCAGCGCATTGCGCGAAAGTGAGCGCCGGCGTGAGGAAGTACTCGCATTCCTTTCCCACGATATTCGCGCACCATTGGTTTCTATAATCTCGCTTCTGGAACTAGCATCCACTCCTGAGAAACTCGACAAACGGGAAGATATACTCAGTCGCATGCGTGAGTATACCGACCACGCCTTACATCTCGCCGATCAGTTTCTGGAACTGGCCAGAATCGAAGAAAGTGATGAAATTCCGATGTTGGAATTAGATTTTCTTGACGTTGCTCAAAACGCACTCGATCAAGTCTGGTCACAGGCTCATCTTAAACACATTAAACTAATCAGAGAATTCCCCGACGAGGCGTTCATTACCGGTGATCAAGCACTACTTGAACGAAGCATTATAAATCTGCTTGCTAATGCGATTGCTTATAGCGGGGAAGACACGGAGATTTCTGTTTCTGTAACCATCGAAGGAGGCGAGCTAATTTGCCATATTACAGATCAGGGCGACGGTATTCCGGCCGCGAAAATCCCCACATTGTTTGATCGTTTTAATAGAGGCGGTAGACCCCATGGTGGCCGCGGTTCCGGTTTAGGTCTGAATCTGGTTAAGACTGTAGTTGAAAAACACAATGGTCAGATCCATGTGACCAGCAATGTTGGTGATGGATCCTGCTTTACTATCCGCTTACCGGCTACACAGGAGCCGACTGCTTGATGCAGACGTGTGATCAGATTATTTCTTACGCCATAATTTTCTGTGGTGATTACATGGCTGGTTTTTATGAGGTAGTGGGGATTTCTAATGGAAAGCGTCCTCGAATTCGATAGGCGTATATGAAAGACTATCCAGGTCATTATTTGAAATGCCCTTTAGCAATCTATAAAGATGGGTTGAGTTATTAAGAATATTTCGTAGCATAGTAAAATTAAATAATCTTGAGAACGGTATGGTTTATTTGCAGATTACCCGAGACTTTGAAGATCGAGAGTTCGTTCCAGAGGAGTCTCAACAACCCACATTATTTCTTTTTACTCAGCGACAACACAGCTCAGAATTGCAAGAAGTTGAAAAAGGTATTCGACTTCAAAGTTCTGAAGATCTACGATAAATAATAGATTGGTCAGAGGAAACCCGGGTCGATAACCCGCTGTTTGCAAAAACTCTATTCTGATAATATGTTAACTAGTGCTCTTTGATAGATCCCCCAAGTTCATAGGTATTTTTTGTGTTCACCTCCAAACCAAATGATAAAACATGATGCACCAGCGTGACCCTCTCAACGATCATGAAATCCACCTTACTGTGCAAATTATCAAAAGCAAATCTGGCCTTGAAGTATCTGCCTGGTTTGAGACAATTTCGGTGGACGAATCCGATCAATATCCAGAACAGCGCAGTGCTTATGTGTGCTGTTATGAACCGTCCACCAATCGAACCTTCAATGGGATCGTATTGCTTGATGAAGGTATACTTAAAGATTGGCGAGTAATCGACTCTGGACAGGCCCGTATAGTTCCGGATGAATTCACCTATGCGTGCGAAATCGCCAGACGAAACCCAGAGTTTCTTGCTGCATTAAAGAAACGTGGTCTGGAAGATGCCTCCAGAGTTCTCATCGAAAGCTGGTCTCCTGGCAATTTTGGAAACGAGGAAGAATCCAGCAAAAGGCTCGCCTATGGTCAGTGCTGGTTGATGAATGATGCCGGCGACAATCCCTATGCCAGACCCATCGGCAATCTACACCCGGTATTCGATCTAGCTCGGGGCGAGATAATTCGCATAGAGGACTTCGGCGTTATTCCGATTCCGCCAGATCCAGGTCCAGTTCGCCGAAATCAAGGTCGTAAGGATCTTAAACCCATTTCAATCACGCAGCCAGAAGGCGCCAGCTTTAAGGTCGACGGTTATCAAGTTGAGTGGCAAAACTGGCAACTCCGAGTCGGCTTCTGCCAACGAGACGGACTGGTACTGTATGACATTGGGTATCAGGATAAAGGCAAGCTTCGCAGTATCATCAGTCGTGCATCTATGGCAGAAATGGTCGTCCCTTATGGTGACCCGAGACATGCAAATTTTAGACGCAATGCTTTTGATACCGGTGAGTATGGAATTGGATCAAACTTCGATTCACTTTTACTGGGCTGCGATTGCCTTGGGCACATCCATTATTTTGATGTTTGGAGTCATGATTGGCATGGCGAACCCAGCCTTATAAAAAATGCAATCTGCATGCATGAAGAGGACTATGGAATTCTATGGAAGTATTCTGTACCCGACGCTGGTCAGTCTACAATCGTTCGATCTCGCCGTTTAGTTATTTCTTCTATAGCGACAATAGGAAACTATGTATATGGATTTTTCTGGTACTTTTATCAAGATGGGTCCATTGGTGTTGAAATCAAAGCAACCGGAATACCGTTTCCCTCTGCTCTAGAAAATCAAAAGGCAAGCCCCTATGGTCGCCAGATTGGTCCCGGAGTTGAATCTCATGTGCATCAACATGTATTCAGCTTTCGCTTTGATATGGCGGTAGATGGGGTTAACAACACCGCCAGTGAAATTAATTTTAAGGCCGCTAATATCGGTAAGGACAATCCCCATGGCAATGCCATTTTGACCGAAGAAACATCATTTGAACGCGAGCTTGAAGCTCAAAGAGAAATTAATGCCCGAAGCTCTCGTTATTGGCGTGTACGAAATAACTCAACACCTAATGCACTGGGTTCGCCGACTGCGTACAAACTAGTTCCCGGTGCAAATACATTTCCCTACCAACACCCGGATTCGTCTATTGGACGACGTGCAGCATTCATGTACAAACACTTTTGGGCAACCCAATATAATGCACAGGAGCTATATCCGACCGGCTGGTTCCCCAATCAACATCCCGGTGGCGATGGATTGCCCGAATGGACTAAAGCTAATCGAAGCATTCAAGACGAACACATCGTGGTCTGGTACACCATGAACTATCATCATCTTCCTCGCCCTGAAGACTGGCCTGTACAACCCGTCGTTTATGCTGACTTTCACTGGATGCCTGACGGTTTTTTTGACGAAAACCCTACTATGGACATGGCCTGAGCCTGGAAAATTGGGAACAGATAGTTTATTTAGATTGCCGCTGTTAGTTGGTCGTCAGCCATTTTTTACAGTCTGACACCAACCGCTATTCGCTAGAAACTCCTGCAAGGCAGGGGGAGTCAGCCTTCCGATTGTGAGGTTAAAAAGTGTGAAATAAAATTTTAGTCGCGCGCGGCCAATACTTTTCATCGTAAATCATAATTTATTGTTGTATTTTTGCAACAATTCCTTCCAATAGTGACAAAAATGCAGAATATCTGTTGCAATCACGCATCAAATAGAGCCAAAATACAACCTGCTTGATTACAAGCTTAACTTTACTAATTCATTGAAGGCAGGAGAGTCTATTTCATGAACAAGAAACTAATTGCAATTGCTGTAGCTGGTACGTTAGCCGCACCACTAGCCCAAGCCGCTTCCCATGGTGATGCCGCCAACTGGTATGGCCGTATCAACACCGGCATCTCTATTGTAGATGCTGACGGCACCACCGTAGATATCAAGAACATCAGCTCACGTTTCGGCGTAAAGGGTTCTGAAGATCTGGGTAATGGTTTATCTGCTGTATATCGTTATGAATTTGGCGT
>JBLHGU010000106.1:0-17090 GCA_047615875.1 Parasphingorhabdus sp. | reverse complement strand
ATTCTCTCGGCTCCATCCAGACAGGATGTGCCGGACAGTCGCTATAGTTAAAAGACTCTATCTGTTGGCTAAATATTTCTATACGACCGGTAGGTGTGGTTAATTTATGCTTTTCTGGATCCTGACGAAAGTCTTGCATTAGAACTCGTTTAACATCGTCGGTACTTTGTTGCCACATACCTTGAGACCAGAATTCATCGAATGACGGTGGCGTTAGTCCATCTCTAATAAATGCGTCGGTAGAACCGTCGTACATCCATCTAAGCCATTCTTCTTCGTTGCGATTTTCTGTAAATTCTTCAGCAATACCTAGTCGGTTTGCGATAGCAGAGAATATTTCGTAATCTGTACGTGCTTCTCCAGGAGGTATACATGCCTGTTGCATAGCAATAATTCTGCTATCCGATTTAGTCGCCATTATGTCGTTTCGTTCTAGTGGACCTGCTGCCGGTAGAACGATGTCACAGTGCCTGGCCAACGAGTTCCAGTGTAGTTCATTGCAGATGACAGTCTCAGGCCGACGCCAGGCTTGCCGAAGCCGGGCCAAATCCTGATGATGATGGAATGGGTTGCCCCCTGCCCAGTAAATCAGCCGTATATCCGGATAGGTAAGTTTTTTGCCATCATAATCAAACTCTTTATGAGGAAACATCAGAAGATCGGTAATTCGGGCTACTGGTATCTTTTTCGATACCGAATTTTTACCTTGTGGAAAAGACGTGAAACGACGTCTTGTTACGGGGTTGGCAATACCATTCATTGAAGTTAGGCCAAACGAAAACCCACCTCCCGGAAGGCCAATTTGCCCAATCATCGCAGCTAAGGTAATCAACATCCAGAAAGGTTGTTCGCCGTGATCTGCGCGCTGCAAAGACCACGCCGCTGTGAGTAAAGTGCGCTTCTGTGTAATTTCTTTTGCCAGTTCTCTAATGTCACTGGCATTCAGCCCAGAAATCTCCGCCGCCCATTCAGGGGATTTTACAATGCCATCAGCCTCGCCACAGATATACGACTCGAACTGGTTAAAACCTACGGTATATTTGTCGAGGAAGGCTTTATCATGAAGATTTGCATCGATAAGCGCCTTTGCGATACCCATCATTATGGCGGTGTCAGTGTTGGGTCTAACCTGCCACCAACGAAGATGTGGGTGATCTATGCCTTGATCTCGCAGAGGAGAAACATCAATTCGTTTAATGCCTCGATCGGCACATTGCTGCAACCAATCGCGAACATTATGTTTCGAAACACCGCCAGGATTAATCTGAGAAGGTGTTACTGGAACGCCACCAAAACAAAGCATTAACCGCGTGTTTTCTACAATTGTTGGCCAGGTGCTACCGTTGTATATGATGTCGTCTTCTTCACCAACAACATAGGGCAACAACACTTCAGCCGCCGCGTGAGAATAAGTATTGATTGATGCAGTATAGCCACCAAGGCAGTTTAGGAATCGATGCAATTGCCCAAGAGCATGGTGAAATCGACCGGCACTAGCCCAACCGTAGGAACCGCCATAAACCGCGGCAGGGCCAGAGCTTTGATACACATCCGTTAAGGCGTTAGCTACAAGATCAATTGCCTCGTTCCACGACACTTCAACAAACGGCTCATCGCCTCTGGGTGCGTCCCGCTTTGGACCGTGCTCTAAAAATCCAGCTCTTACCGCTGGTCGTAATATTCTGGCATCGCTGGAAACTGATTCAGACATTGATTGCCCAAATGGGGAAGGCTCGTTATCTCCGCTGAGTGATTTTAGCTTCACCGCGTGATCTTTCCCTAGCCCTTCGCAAACGCGGTAGGAACCCCAATGAGCACTGGTGTATTTATGCCCTGATGACGACATTTTCGTGGTACCGGGAAAAGACTAAAAGGATATGAATCTCGGATATATTGAATATATCTAATTCTGGCACAGAATTATTACATGATGATCTGTGCAATAAAAAGCTTACTTTCATTGGAACGCGCAGACTCAGTGATCTCAAGGCCCGGTGCGTCTTGAAATATCAAAATAAAGCCCGTCTATATGACCGTAAGGAGTCGAGGTCGTTATCGATATTGGCAGAACTCATCTATTGTGCCTTTTTTTCTGCCGCATAATTTCAGTGGTTTCTGGTAAGCCGTCATGAAAAGTGCCTAGCCACTTATCCCACGGCATTTCATCGGTACCGTAGTTACAATCGAAGAACCGATGATGGAGTTGGTGAAAAAAGTATCCAACCTCGATTGCACACTTTCCTTTTACAGAAAACCCCTGGTATCCGGTATGCGAGATAACTGCAGCCAGGGCGGTAAATTGCAAATGAAAAATTACATGCATCGGATGTGATGGCAACACAAGGTGGATTGCTGGCGAGGCCAGATAAAACAAATGCTCCACTGGATGCATGGAAAGCCCCGACCAGGGACCGACATTAATGTTGCGATGATGCAACGCATGGACTTTTTTGTAGATTCTGGGCCAATGTTCTGCACGATGAACCCAGTAAAAATAGAACGAGTACCAAATAGGTACTAGAATGAAAATTGCTACAAACCAAAAAGGATTATCTTGCCACGCGAGATATGGAATCAACTCGTTTGCGAACCCCCAGATAAATAAAACTTCATAAGTTGTCCAAATAGTCACACCGCTGGCAATAGACCAGAAAATATTATCAAGTAACTGGTTTCGAAATGTGAACGCGTCATTACCCCTGGCCATTTCTCGTGCATCGAATCGATATTCCATACCCTGTTTTTTGTAGGTGTAGAAATACGCATGTAACCCGGATGCAAGCAAAACAATCAAAAGTAGGTTTCGAACATATATGTGCGCAATCCAATGGAACTGAAACTCTGCCGCATTAACCATTAGAGGTTGAAATAAAGCCCACGATAAAAGTGCAGTTGCCAATATAAATACTCGCCCCGTTAGCGATGTCCAGTAGCCGATTAGGGTTTTTATGATAACCAGTGGGTTTGGTGGCCAGGAGAAAACATTGGTGTTCTGAATTGGCAGCTCAGGGTGCCAATTCCAAACTTTACGTGCAGGTTTTTTAGGTTTCTGATCGGGCTGAACAGAAGTGGTCGATGTCATCTTTAAATCCTCTTGCCTATGAAACACACTGTTCCAGAGGTTTTCTGCGTCGGCGCAAAAAGTTGTTTAGTGGGGAGCAAGTTGTCAACAAAGTCTCGCTATGACAGCTTATGAGAAACAATACAAGAGACAGACCTCCAAAACTTTGACTACAGGATAAAAAAACTAGTTCACATGTGTACAGTGGTACGCTACTGTCGAGCAGTGTTGGATGGCGGTCTTGCTCATCGGGCCTTGACAAGATAGCTTCCTTTATCCAAAAATAATCTATTCCTAAGCTCCACAGGCATCTCTATGAAAAATCAATCCAAAATTCTGAATCGAGAACAAGATCTGGTGGTTGAGGATTCCGCCCTACTTTTTGTTGATGTTCAGAATTATTGTGCTCATAGGGAAGGCTCCGGATTTAAATCCTTAACTCCAATTGAGATGGAAAAAGACTTTGGATATTATTTTCGGCAGCTGGACAATCAGGTTATTGCAAATTTACAGACGCTGCAAAATGGATTTCGTGAAGCGGAGATGGAGGTTATTTACACCACAATAGAGTCTCACACCCTGGATGGAAGAGATCGCAGTTTGGACTATAAGATAACCGGCTTTAACATACCAAAAGGCTCTTGGGACGGACAGGTAATTGATGAGCTTGCACCAGAAGAGAACGAAATCTGGTTGCCGAAAAGCTCTTCGAGTGTGTTTATTTCCACTCGAATTGACTACATTCTGCGCAATCTCAATATTAAACAATTGGTCATAGCTGGCTTGTTAACCGATCAATGTGTCGAATCGGCAGTTCGTGATGCTTGTGATTTAGGCTATCTGGTAACACTTGTAACAGATGCCTGTGCAACCTACTCAAGGGAGCGTCACGAAAATTCTCTATCGGCGATCTCGGGTTATTGCAGACAACGCACAACGACAGAATTGTTGTCCGAGCTCGGATGCAAATAGATTTTATGTCGTTCCCATGTAGGCCAGCGTAATGTCAGATGAACTAATTAACTAACAACAGTTGATCGACCTACAAAATGGGTTTCTGAGCATTATATTTCTTCGAGGGCCTCTAGTGACTCGGGTAAAATTTGACCGCCATCCACGATAATAGATTGACCGGTTATATAACCCGCGCCATCTGAGGCAAAAAACAATGCTGCATTACCGATGTCTTCGATAGAGCCAAGTCTCTTTAAAGGGATAGAAGCCGCCATGGTAGCCAGATAATCTTCACCCAGATCCTGCAGTCCTTCAGTATATATATTGCCGGGCATTACAGCATTTATGGTTGTATTGTATTTAGATAGTTCCATTGCAGCAGTCTTAATGAAACCTAGTTGACCGGATTTCGATGCTCCGTAGTGGGTCCATCCAGGATAACCTGTAACCGGTCCGGTAATAGAAGAAGTAATTACAACTCTACCTTTATTGGCCTTTTCGAAGTGAGGAATGCAGGCTTTTACGCATAGAAAAGAAGAGCGCAGATTCACCCCCATTACTTGATCCCATTCATCTGGCTCCATGTCGACCATCTTGGTTTGCGGGAAGGCGCCAGCGTTAGCGCACATTACATCAATCTCACCGTGTTGGTTTGCGACTGAATTCACCATTGACTTAACACTTTGCCAATTACTCACATCACATTCGACAAAGTGAGCTATGCCACCCTCTGACCTGATCTCATCACATGCGGTATTACCAGCATCGCGACCTCGAGAGGCTATAGTCACAACTGCACCTTGTCGCGCAAACACGTTAGCGATGCCGCGGCCGATGCCCTTGGAACCACCGGTGACAATGACACTTTTCCCCTCAAAAGACATGTTCATACGTATACCTCACATGATTGAATTCAAAAATTTATGGATACTAATTTAAAACCCTAAACAGGATTAGAGATTTTGACCTGGCTCGAATTGAATACACCAAACTTGTCGATGTGATTTTTTCGAGCATGCATCAATTAACTAAAATAGACTAACTATCCTAGCATTATCCAGGCAATCTAAGAAATCAGGCATCGGAATCAACTCTGATTGACGCGGGGTTTATTCTATTGTTTTTGCAGGCAGAAGAATTTTTGTCCCGGCAGACTTTATTGCGTTGTACAGTGTTTGTTGTGGCTTTCGATCGGTAACCAGTTTTACACTGGGAGCCCAGGTGCTATAGGACGATAACGCGGCTTTATCAAACTTACCACTGTCCGCAACGATAAAAGTTTCCATTGATCGCTCAGCCATAGTTTGATAGATCAAACCGGAAGGAATTGCAGCATCCGCCGGACCTTCCTCCGTAACGCCTGATGCGCCAAGAATCGCTTTGGTTGCGCGGAAGCTTGCTAACGCTCGAGTGGTGTCGGGCCCCTGAACCAGGCCTTCTTTGCCATTGTATTGCCCGGGCAACACCTGCACTTTTATGTTGATGCACTTGCCTAATGCAAGCGCCACCCCAAATGAAGGCGTGATAACCGTAACCGACTCAGAAAAGTGAGCCAGTGCCTTGGCAAAGCATAAAGTCGTTATGCCGCCACCTATCATCAATACATCATCCTTCTCGATAGTAGAAAGCGTTGTCTGCGCAATCAATTCCCGTTCGGGCACCATTAAATGGCGCCTTTCACTCAAGCCTGGTTCATGTGAAATCAATCTAAGAGCGCCGCCGTAAGTTCTACTTATAGCGTCGCGTTTCTCCAGCTCAGCTAAATCACGACGTATCGTCTCCGAGGATACAGAGTACCGGGCAGCCAATTCCATCACCCGTAGCGATGGCTCCCGTTCCAGATCTTCAACAATGCGCGAATGTCTTTCGTTTTTCTTCATGGGTAGAGTGTTGTGTAGATGCATCCAGGGAGGCCACGGGCCGCAGTTCTCGGAGTTAACGTGCTGATACTAACCAAATGCCAGCTGTTTATCTTGAATTGTTTTGCAATAAAAATGTGACCAACATACCACATAAATATAAATTATATAAATAGAAAACAAATGTTAGGTTAAATCATATATTAATAACATGTTGTTAAATAATCAGATTATGGATAATTAAAAAATAGATTTGCTTTTAACATAAAAACTATATATGTTGGAAGTCAGTCAATACTGAGAGAATAAGATGCTCGACTACAGTGCATTCTCCTATGCGTCCAAAGAAGCGTTATACGAGAAGTCCAAACAATTCTGGAATCCTGGAAAGACCAAATTCTGGCTCGACGCAGGTATCGATCTGGTTATCGACAAACGCGAGGGTTATTGTTTGTTCGATGTCGATGGGCGACGCTTAATTGACCTGCATATCAACGGCGGCACCTACAATTTTGGGCATAAACACCCGGAATTGGTGGAAACACTAAAGTTGGCCCTCGATCACTTTGACATTGGCAATCATTGGTTCCCTTCAGTAGCGCGAGCAGCACTGGCCGAAGCGCTTATTTCCGTGTCGCCTGGCATGGATTTTGCAGTTTTTGGCGCCGGCGGTGCTGAAGCAGTTGAAATCGCGATTAAGAGCGCCCGCTACGCCACCAAGAAACGAAAAATTGTCTCTATCATCAAGGGCTATCACGGTCACTCTGGCTTATCTGTTGCCACTGGAGATGATCGGTTTAGCAAGATCTTTCTGGCCGACCGACCAGATGAGTTTACACAGGTACCGTTTAACGATCTGGATGCCTTGGAGGCTGTCTTGAAGCAAGGTGATGTGGCAGCCTTCATTATTGAGACCATTCCCGCAACTTACGGTTTCCCGATGCCTGCCCCAGGATATCTGCCGCGGTGTGCTGAGTTATGTAAGAAGTACGGCGTAAAGTACATTGCAGACGAAGTACAGACTGGTTTGATGCGCACAGGACATATGTGGGGCTGGCAAGCTTACGGCGTACAGCCCGATATATTTGTAACCGCAAAAGGATTAAGCGGCGGTATCTATCCAATCAGTGCGGCGGTTATGAATGCTGAATGCGCTGCGTGGCAGCATGAGGATGGTGCAGCACACATCACCACTACTGGTGGCTCCGAGCTTGGATGTATTGTGGCTCACAAGGTTCTCGAAATTCTACAACGCCCCGAAGTGATCGCTAACGTTCACGCGGTAACAGAGTTTTTTGCCGAAGGTCTTCAAGAGATACAACGCCTAAATAGCGATGTGTTTAGCGGGATTCGTCAGAAAGGACTCATTCTTGGCCTTGAGTTCGATCATGCTGAAGGGGCTATACATGCTTCTCGCGCACTGTATGAGAACGGAATCTGGGCGATTTTTTCATCACTTGATCCGCAGGTCTTGCAGTTCAAACCAGGTGTGCTTTTGGACGCTGCGCTTTGCCAGGAAATTCTGGATCGCTTCGTTGCAACGATGCCTCTATTGAGGAAACGTCTACGCTCCAAGTCACTTCGCGCAGTATAGGGGGAATATTAATGACTGATTTTAACACCATGCCAAGAATGTTGACACCTGATGCAACCATTACCCGTGCGGGGCAAATGTTGAACACTGCAAAGTGGGCTGCATCGCGTTACGCAAAGATGGATGCTGCAGCCGTACATAACATATCCGAGGCTGTAGCTAACGCGGCCTTTTTACGCTCCCGTGAGTATGCCGAATGGGCTGTGAAGGAATCGGGCTATGGCCGGGTTGAGCACAAGGTGAAGAAAAACGAGGCTTGCTCAAAAGGCATTTTTGAGCGCTATGGCAGTATCGACTATGTCAGCCCAAGAATTGATCGAGACCTTAAAATTGTCGAATTACCACGTCCGGCGGGAGTAGTCCTGGCACTAACACCAGTAACAAATCCTATCGCGACGCTTTACTTCAAGACGTTACTTGCATTGATGACCCGTAATGCCATTATTCTCTGCCCGCACCCAGGAAGCAAAGCGGTTTGTAGTGATGCGGCATGTACGTTGGCTGCTGCAGCAGTAAGCGCAGGAGCACCTCCTGGTTTGATCCTGGTGGTTGATGAACCGACTCTACCGCTAATCGATATCTTCATGACAAGTGAGGTTGTTGACTTAATTGTTGCAACGGGGGGGCCAGCGGTTGTTAAGGCGGCCTATCAATCTGGCAACCCCGCCATAGGTGTTGGATCGGGAAATGCCCCCGTGCTGGTTGACGATACCGCAGACTTACGGAAAACCGCTCGTCGCATCGTTGAATCCAAGGCATTCGACAATTCAATACTGTGCACCAATGAATCTACTGTGCTTGCCTTTGAGCAAATCGCAGATGAACTACTGAATCAATTGAAAATAGCAAAAGCACATATTTGTTCACCGGAGGAAGTGCAGAAACTGCGCAGCCTTTTATATTCAAATGGTGCCTTTAATTCTGACATGATAGGCAAAGATGCCAGTCGGATCGCACAAGCCGCGGGTTTCCGCGCTGAGGGGGCAGAGATTCTGCTTGCTCAGGTGGATTTAATTCAACCTGAAGAAGTATTGATTCGAGAAAAACTCTGTCCGGTGTTAGCTTTTGGCAGGGTTAAGGATCTCGATGAAGCGATGGCTGCAGCACGCTCAGTAATGCGTAATTCCGGAAAGGGGCATTCTGCGGTAGTGCATTCGAAAAGCGAACGCAACGTTCTGGCATTCGCCGATGCGGTCCCAGCACTACGTATTTGTGTCAACGTTGGCCTTTCACTAGGGGCATCAGGGTTCGACACCAATCTGGGGCCAAGCATGACAATAGGAACCGGTTTTGCTGGCGGATCTTCGGTTGGAGATAACCTGACCCCGCAGAACTTCATCAATATGGCCAGAATTGCCTACAATAAGTCTGATTCAGAGGTGTTCGGTAATTATGAAGGGCTCTGTAGAAAGACCATCCAACCACAACAACCCCTTTCTTCGATCACAGCTGCCCAACCAAGTGCAGGAGCGGGAGAAATTCGCGATGAATTGCGTCGACTAATTCAGGAAGAACTTAAAGCGCTGCTTGCCGCCTGAGAATAAAATGACCGAACTACGATCCTTTATATTTATTGACCAATTACAGCCACAAACACTGGCGTATTTGGCGACCTGGCTGCGCGGAAGCTTGCCACGCTCAAAAATGGCCGCGCAGATTGTTGAAATTTCACCGGGTTTAGACATTGAGGCGTTAACAGATGTGGCTTTAAAGAGCGCTGAGGTAAAAGCAGGACTGTTGGTAGTTGAGCGTCAATTTGGCACACTGGAAATACATTCACGATCGACGGCAGATGTACACGCGGCAGCGAACGCCATATTGGACGCGCTCGGCGCACGCCCGGAAGACGCAGCGCCGGCTAAAATTCTGGCCTCAAAAATTGTCACACGTGTAGACCATCAGCACGCTTATCTAATCAATAGAAATCGTCTTGGATCTATGATTCTGGGTGGCGAAAGCCTCTATTTGTTGGAATGCCAATCTGCCTCATATGCCATGCTGGCATGTAACGAGGCCGAGAAAGAAGCAAATATAAAGGTCATTGATTACCGCATGATTGGCCCGAATGGAAGATTGTATCTGGCGGGCGATGAAGCTGAAGTTCGAAACGCGCGTGATGCAGCCGAAGCAGCTTTACGCAACGCAGGCGCTTCTTGATGGATGACGTTCGCTCAATGATCAGAGAGGTGCTACGCGAAGAACTTGCGCGGATCAAATCAAGCAGTGTCAGGGCCGAAGAAGAGGTCGTCACAATAGGCAGCGACATCGAACTTGGTGCTTTTGTACAAAAAATACTGGAACTCGGCAACGATGCAACACGAAAGGCCGATATTCTGGCAGGAAGATACGTCTTCAAACTGCGTCAAATAAGTCCGCAAAACCATCTTGAAGCAAATTCAGTGGTAGCAACACACACACCGTCACCGCGAGTGCGTTTTTCCAAAAGCATGATAACCGAACGAGACGTTGCAGGCTTTCCCGATGGCACTGTCGCCATCATGACTGACAAAAAGGTACGTTTAACACCACTTGCGCGTGACGAAATTCGTCGACGCGGAATTCAACTTGAAAAGGTAGCAAGATGATTCACGGAATCGTAACAGGCCGAGTATGGTCTAGCAGACATATAGACAGCCTGCCCAATGGTGCATTGCTGGAAGTCGAGGTCGGCGGCGGAAAGATGATTGCCTTCGACCCACTAGGATGTGCTGAAGGCGAAGCAGTATTGATTACCCAGGGCTCCGTAGCCGCAGGTTATTTTACTGAAACTAAAGCGCCGATTGACGCGGTAATTATCGCGTCAATCGACAATCAATAACGGGCATAACGCCCTCCCATTGTTCAATCTAAAAGAGGAATTCCAAAATGGCGAACCAAGCTATAGGCATGATAGAAACCCGTGGTTATGTTGCCGCACTTACCGCCGCTGATGCGATGGTGAAGGCTGCTAATATTGAAATTGTTGCACGCAATGAAGTCGGCGGCGGACTGGTTTCTGTCGTTGTGAAAGGCGATGTTGGAGCGGTTAAAGCAGCGACAGAGGCAGGTGCAGAGGCTGGCAATCAAATTGGCGAGGTCATATCTGTACATGTAATCCCACGACCACATGAAGATCTCGGCGTACATTTCGAAGCCGCCAGCCGCACTATTTAGGGAAGCTCTGATCAATTCATTCTGAATTGCTAGCGCAACGTAAATAAAAAATTGCGATTTTTCATTTACTTCCAATTTCAATTACTTACAGTGATTGAAATTGTCGGTGCATCCCTGCACTGATGGAAACTTTGAATAAATCAGGGTTTTCTTAGATCTACACAAAACGTAATTACATCATGACTGAACTAAGAGTCTATTTGCAGATCGATGATCTTCAGCCGCAGTTTGCGGCTTATCTGGCAACACCGACACGTGGTCGGGGTTACCCTCCACTTGAGGGTGACAACAGTTTGATCATCGAGGTCACGCCTGCTTTGGCTATTCACCGAATAGTAGACCTGGCGTTAAAGGAGTCGCCGGACATGGAACCGGGAATACTTTTTACAGAAAGGCATTTTGGTTTACTGGAACTACACTCTAATGATGCAGAGGAACTTAATAAGGCTGGGGCGGCCATTCTGAAAGGAATTGACGCTCAGCCAACTGACCAGTTAGTTCCAGAGATACTTTTCAGCGATATTATAGAAAACGTCTCCGATCAACACTCAATCATTTTAAACCGTTCACGTGATGCATCAATTCTGGTGCCGGGTGTATCACTGCTTATCTATGAAATGTCTCCGGCTCTGTTTGCCTGTGTGGCAGCAAATGAAGCGGAGCGCGCTGCACCGAATGCTGTCTTGAATGATGTGCAAATGATGGGTGCATCAGGGCGCGTTTTCATGTCTGGAACAACGGCAGAAATGGAAATTGCGAGAGACGCTATTACCAGGACTCTCAACGATGTTATTGGTAGAGATAAATAGAAAGTTTATTATTAGAATTAAGCTTATAAATTCTGGTTTTCGTAATTCACCGTGGATGATCAGTGACCCATCACTGTTGCAGTATTACTACAAGCCATCACGGTGATAAATAACGCCAAGTTGCCGATTACTTGTGGGATCAATAAAATACATTCAATTTATCGGAACAAGTTAACCTTGGCACGGACTTACATTTCTATGAGGCGAAGTTTTTATGACGACTAATGATTTATCCCTGGATGTACTACTTGGACATTTACAACAATTAGCAACTAAATCTTTAGTGCTTTGGGATATCGTGCCTGCTGGTGCGACAGCCCGATTAATTAACGTATCTGAAAACGCAACGTATCTGGTAGAAGCCGATGGATGGAAGTCGATTCTTCGCGTTCATCGCGACAACTATCATACCCTTACAGCAATCAATACTGAGATAGCCTGGACAGAAGCGCTGCGCAAAGCCGGGGACATTAAGACTCCTGGAGTCTATTTAGGCGCAAACAGAGCGGCCGTTCAGGCCGGTCAGGTGGAAGGCCTTACGACTTCCAGATTTATGACTATGTTCGAGTTCATCGAAGGTGACGCTCCATCAGAAGATCAGGATTTAACCGGACCATTTGAGGAGTTGGGAAAGATTGCCGCAATTGCACACAATCACACTATTGGATGGAACCGCCCGGTACCCTATGAACGACTGGTTTGGAATACTGACAGTGTATTTGGTAAAAGCCCCACCTGGGGCAACTGGCGGGACGCACCAAATGTGACAACTTCCATCTCTGCTATTTTAGAAAAGGTTGAAGAAACAATAATTCGTCGACTAAACAATTTTGGTAAATCTGAGCAGCAATATGGCCTGATTCACGCCGACATGCGACTGGCCAATTTAATTATCGGCAAAGACGGTACCCGATTAATCGATTTTGATGATTGTGGCGATGGTTGGTTTTTGTATGATTTTGCCGCGGGCATCAGCTTTATTGAAGATCGACCTGATATTCCCGACTTAAAAGCTGCATGGGTAAAGGGATACCGAAAGGTCAGGAAACTATCCAATGAAGAAGTGGACGAAATTGACACCCTCATCATGTTGCGACGCTTAGCGTTGCTCGCCTGGATTGGTAGTCATATAGAAGCGCCGGAACCACAAGAGATGGCTCCAAAGTTTGCCAGCATAACTGCCGAGCTTGGACAGAAATATCTAGAGCGATTTGGTTAAGAGGTTTGCCTCTTTTGGGCACTCGACGTGAATTAAGATCAATAATATTTCATTGTCGGTAACTTTTTAGTCTATCGTATCTATTACCAGAATACTTGTATTGTTCAACATTTAAGAACTAACTGAGAATCTTTAATGCAAACAGAGTTCAGAATATTAAGATTACAAAAGCGCTTCCCATTACGTATTAGCCGCGGTTCCCAGGCAGCGCATGACAATCTATATATTGGCGTTAGTAAAAGTAATGTGACTGGATGGGGAGAAATGGCTCCCGGCAGATCAGAAGGGGCAGAATCTGCTGAAGTAGGTCGGGAGATCTTGCAGCAATTTTGTTCAGAACTCAATGGCACCGAATCTATTCATGAAACCTATGCAAAAGGTGTTGAGAAAGGCGTACCGCCCTGTGCATTGGCAGCGCTTGATATAGCTCTTTGGGATTTACAGGCTAAACTTGCCAATATGCCCCTTTACAAGTTACTTGGTCTGGGAATTGCCAGCGTACCGACTTCTGTAACTATTGGTATCAATCCGCCGGATGTGGTGAGAGAACGAATTCCATTATTACTCGATGGCAGCGGTGTGAAGTCTCTCAAGATCAAGCTTGGCTCTCCAGACGGGATCGATGCGGACCAGGATATGTTTCAGGCTGTTTATGAGGAAACTCGAAACTATGATGTATCACTACGCGTCGATGCCAATGGTGGTTGGAGTCTTGATAATGCTAAATTGATGAGTAAGTGGCTCAAGCATCGCGACGTTGACTATATTGAACAGCCACTGGCCAAGGGCGAAGAGGATCAGCTAGTTGATTTATTTAAAGGCCGAGTATTGCCCATCTATGTCGATGAATCCTTGTGTGTTAGTCAGGATATACCTGCGTTGGCCCATTGTGTTGATGGCGTCAACTTGAAGTTAATGAAATGCGGAGGAATTACTGAGGCCTTAAGAATAGTCGCTACAGCTCGGGCCTTTGGTTTAAAAACCATGATCGGCTGTATGGGAGAATCCGCTATTTCTATCTCAGCTGGTGCAGCCATTGGTGCGTTGTTTGATCATATAGATCTTGATTCGCATTTGAATCTTAATCCCGATCCGACAACCGGCGCCCAACTAATTGATGGTGTTATTGTCCCTACAGAAGATGCCGGGCATGGTGCGAGGTTCAACGATGCTTGAGAAAACTCAACCACTGGCAATTTTTATGGAAGGCTCACTAGGTCAGCTTGACGGCAAGATGGGTTACGGCGTGTTACGTTATTCAGAAAACCCGGTGGTGTGTGTGATTGATTCAATTCAGGCGGGGCTAAACGTTTCTGATGTAATCGATGTCGGACGAGACTGCCCAGTGGTTAGCAATGTGGAGCAGGCCTATGAGTTGGGTGCCAGAGTCCTGGTGTTAGGAATTGCCCCTTCTGGTGGTCGGGTGCCTGCAGACTGGTTCCCCGCAATAGACAAAGCTCTGGAATTGGAAATGAGTCTGGTTAATGGCTTGCATGACTTTTTGGCCCCCCGTTATAAAGGTCGATTAAAGCAGCATCAATTTATATGGGATGTTCGGGATATGGGTGACAAAGTGCCGGGGATGGCACAGGGTAGGGCTGGCCAACTTTCGAATAGACGGGTATTGATGGTGGGTACAGATATGGCCATCGGCAAGATGACAGTTGGCCTGGAGTTGCATAGGCAGCTAAGACGAGACAAGATCGATGCGGGATTTATTGCAACCGGGCAAATTGGTCTCACAATAAAGTCATTTGGTGTGCCGTTAGATGCTGTTAAAGTGGATCACTCCTGTGGCTGGATGGAAGATCTCAACCTGCAACTGGCACATCACCCAGTAGTGATTATCGAAGGTCAAGGATCTTTGTTACATCCAGGCAGTTCAGCGACATTATCTTTAATGCGAGGTTCTTGCCCCACGGATTTAGTTCTATGCCACAAAGCCGGTATGACCCATCTTGACACAAGTAGTGTTCTAGTACCCTCTTTACGAAAGGTAATAGAACTAAATGAATTGGTAGCTAGCGCCGCTGGCGCATTAACTTCTGCTAAGACGATTGGGGTCGCTCTAAACACCAGTCATTTAGATGAGAGTTCCGCGTTATATGAGATTTCTAAAACCGAGGATGAAGTGGGCTTGCCAGTCACAGATGTTGTTCGTTTTGGGGCAGGGACATTGTCCTCTAGACTGCATTAATACAGACTAACGGGATACCCGGTTGGTTTCGGGAATGGACTCGGCTATATCAAAAAAGGAACGGATAATTTTTGAACCTGCCCGGTCTTGCAGGCAGGTAATGTGTGCTGTGGTATATATCTCGGCGTTGGCTAACTTAATTCGACGCAAGTTTGGGTGAGCATTAAATTCGATATCGGAAACTACGCCGATGCCGATGCCACGTTCAACCGCGAGCCACACCGCTTCCCGACTGCCCACTTCCATAATCGGATTAACCGTTACACCGGCTTTCAGAAGCGCGGCTTCAAATGCATGTCGTGTAGTTGACCCGGTTTCGCGATGGACGAATCTTTGTCCTTCAAGTTCTTCCAGACAAATACTTTGTCGATTAGCGAATGGATGCGATGCATTAACAAAAACAATCACCGGGTGCCGACTAAATGGGCGCGCCAAAATTGCAGGGTTATCCTCAGTGTGGGCGAGTACCGCGACATCGACTGAATAGTTCATTAAGAGATCAACCATCTCCATCGAATTTCCCAGTGTTACTGTGAGGTTTATTCCCGGATGTATTTTACTGAATTCAGCGAGCATATCGGTGGCATGGTAGGGACCTACCGCGCCGACCCTTAAATCACCGGTAAGTATTTGCCCGTAATTATTCAATAAATCTCGTGCTTCGTCCTCCAGTTGAAAGATGCGTTGACTGATTTGATACAAAGCTGCCCCACAATCTGAAATAAGCACTTTTCGCCCTGGACGATGGAACAGCGTGACGCCATAGCTTTCTTCCAATGCCTTTATTTGAGTAGATATTGTTGATTGACCGATATGGATTGCATCCGCTGCGGCGGTAAAACCACCTTCGCGAGCGACAGCATGAAATGATCGAAGTTGAGAATGTAGCATCTAGAAAATGAATAGAAAGGATTTCTTATATATATTTGTTAAATACTATTGAGTATGTGACTATGTTGTCAAGTTGAAAAAATAATCAGGATTTGCAGATAACGCAAAGGGTCAATAGCCAACAGGGGAGCCGTATGTGGACATTTAGTAACCCGGTAACAATATGCTTCGGCAATGGTACTTTTGCCTCGGTTAGTGAAATCATTGAGCAGCGTCCCTATTGCCTGGTGACCTATGATGAGCCCTATTTTAAGCAGCTTTCAGACAAGCTGGCAGATCAGGCAGGCAAGCCCGCATTGATCGTCAACAACATCACTCCCAATCCTGATTTTCTGACCCTCGAAGAATCTTGTCGACAATTTGCCCAACAAACAACAGACAATGTCGTGATAGTTGCACTTGGTGGCGGTTCGGTAATTGATGCGGCTAAAGTTCTGGCTTCGAGTAATCAAGGTTTTAGCCCGGTGCGCGAGTTTCTACAATCCGGTGAGGGTGAGGAGCAGCTGGGTAATTTCCCCATTATCGCGATTCCAACCACGGCCGGTACTGGTAGTGAAGTGACCCAATGGGCAACGGTTTGGGATACCGAGTCAAAGAAAAAGTATTCGTTGTCACGGCTCGAACTTTACCCGACCCATGCTGTTGTCGATCCTGAGCTTATGCTGGGTTTGCCATCCGACTTAACCATCAGCACCGGGTTGGATGCTCTATCACATGCGCTGGAAAGTTTATGGAATCGTAACAGCAATCCGGTGTCGGCCAATCATGCTGTGTTTGCAGCCAGAGAAGTAATTGCCGCGTTACCCCTACTGATAGACGACTTGCAAAACCTTAATCTGCGATCCAGGGTGGCGCGAGCCAGTCTGTTTGCCGGCCTGGCATTTTCCAATACAAAAACAGCACTGGCTCATTCTGTGTCGTATCCCATTACGCTTAAATATAACGTGCCGCATGGATTGGCCTGTTCTTTCAGTCTACCCATGGTTCTGGCCAGCGTAATTGGCGAAGATGTCGATTGCGATAATAGTTTGAGGCGAATATTTGGTGAAAATTTGAGTTTGGCCGAAGCCAGTCTAGATGAATTCATTAGCCGTCTTGGCGTATCCACAAAAGCATCCAGCTACGGTGTTCAAAAAGACGAGTGGAAAGAAATGTTGACGTCTGCGCTTACGGGTGAGCGCGGGCTTAATTTTATCGGCTCGCATCAACGGGTGATACAGGATTTTACGATTTGAGGAAGTAGTTAACCAGCATAAGGTCGGCCTTGCGCCGGAAATCAGATAAACGATAGTAACCATGAGGAGAGTAAATATGCAAAATATTACCTTGAAACTACGCTTGCCAGCTTTGGCA
>JBLHGU010000105.1:0-17508 GCA_047615875.1 Parasphingorhabdus sp. | reverse complement strand
CAGCAAATCTATCGAGCCTAAGAATATGCAGGGAGCAGCCAGTGCAGTTAAGAAAAAAGCTTGTGGTGGTGGCACGAATTCTAAAACCACTGGCGAGGACAATTGTGTAGATGATACTAATCAGGCTCAGGCAATGAAAAACATCTGTACCAAGCGCAGCGAAATTGGTGGTAAGTGTGAAAAGTGGCAGAAAGTCCCAATGAGTAAAACTGTGAATTACAATCAGGCTCAGCCAGATAATGTAATTGGTGACGATGGTGGTCGGCCAAAATAAAGGGTAATCGTTACTGCGGCCCCGTTAACTGATGGCCACTCTTTCTTCTTTGTTTGGTAAGTCCAATATTTTGCGGAATTGTTAGTCTATCTGTTAAGGTGACCTTATGAATTGCACACTTTAACTTGCGACTGCTCAGTGGCAAAATAATTTTAATCACTAGAAATGACAGAGTATCTCACCTGGCTTGAAAGGAAGTCGCGTAATGCCTGAGGCATGCACAGGAAATCCCCTGGTATTCATTATATTTATCCCGGCAATGGTGCTTTTTTATTACCTTGCGAATAAATGGTGTAAGCAGAATGTTGTTGAATACAAAAATATTCTTCACTTATTAAATCCCTTTACCGCCACCCGGTTTATGTTGAAATATTTGTTTTCCGGGCCAGGTCTAATTCACCTGGTAGTTCTAGTTCTGCTATTTAGTTTACTTGATTTTACATTTAGCCCACGCATCGATGAATACCTGACAAAATATCTTTGTTCGTGAAAGGTAGACAAGGGAAGAAGCCTGTTTATATCAGTCAGGCTTTAAAATAATCTCGCAAAAATTCTCCAAATGGCTGTTGACTTACATTTTGTCCAGCATCGAATTGTTGCAAAGACTGTTCTGCGACATCGTGCATTTCCTTATAAACAGGCTTTGGTAACTCAGCTTGTTTAAATAGCTTCTCGTGACTTTTTGCATGTCGCATGGCGAATGCATAGTAGGATTCTCCTGTCTCTCGCATTTCTGCCAATATGACAGCTGAGGGGGTTTTCTCTGGGGCAGTAATTTTCTCAAGCTCGGTCTTAACCTGGTCCTGGTGTTCGGTGCCACCGTTAGTGTCCAGTAGCTTGGCAGTCTTGTTTATTTGCTCGAGCAGGTCAGTGGCGATTTCACGAAAAGGGTGTTTTTCACCATTCAGCAGAATTTCGCTTTGACCACTGCGACCGTGAGTTACGGTTTGGCTACGATTATGGGCAATTTCCTCCTCTTCTTCCGGACTAATTTCCGGGCTATCACTAAACATGCAAAATAGCAGGAACGCATCCAGAAATTGAATGGTTGGTTTGTCGATTCCCACCGGCATGTATGGATTTAAGTCCATCAAACGGACTTCAATATACTCAACTCCGCGTTCTTCTAACGCTGCGCTGGGTTTTTCCATTGGCTGAATAACACGTTTGGGCCGGATTACTGTGTAAAATTCATTTTCAATCTGTAATAGATTGGTGTTGAGTTGTCGATATTCGCCGTCTACTTCTACGCCAATTTCTTCGTAGCCGGGAAAGCTTTGCTCTGTAGCTGCTCGTAACGTATTTACATAGTCCTTTAGTGAATTGGTACAAACTTGGATATTGTCTTGAGCGCTATTTTGATAACCCAAATCACTCATGCGCAGGGTAGTGCCGTCATTGAGACAAAAAGAGTGGTCTTCAAAAACATCCAGGTTGTGTTTGCGGCCAGATAAAAATGTCTGGCAAACTGCTGGTGCAGCACCATATAAATATAGAAGGATCCAACAATAACGGTGAAAATTACGAATCAATCTGAAGTACATATCAGATCGATGGTCCTGACTAGAATCACCTGTCCATGCTTCGAAAAATACATCTGGTAATGAAAAGTTATAATGAATTCCGGCTATGCTTTGCATTAGGCGACCATATCGGTGGCCTAATCCGCGTCGATAAACGTGTTTCATAAAGCCAATATTAGACGTGCCGTAGTCTGCTATTGGAATGCTTTCGTCGCCTTGTAAAATACACGGCATGCTGTTAGTCCAGAGAATTTCTTCACCAATGTTCTGGTAGGTGAAAATATGTAATCTGGTCAGAAAATCCAGCATGGAATCTATGTCGTCATGGACGGGTGTGATAAATTCCAACAATGACTCTGAATAGTCTGTGGTTATATGTGGATGGTGTAACGCAGCACCCAATGTTCTCGGGTGTGGTAACTGGGAAATAATGCCGTCAGGCCCAACGCGCAGGCTTTCTTTTTCCATGCCACGCTGGATTTTTGATAAATATCGAGCCGCACCAGACTGCTCGATTTCGGCAATTGATTTTTGCAAAGTATCTGACAAGATTCCTTAACCCTTTAATTTAACTAGTTGCGATACAAAAAATATGTGGTATCAAAGAACCCTGACTATCCCGACCACAGGCCGTGGGACTGTAAATATTACCCGTGACGTCGAAAAACTGGTTCGAGAAGCAGACGTAAGCATCGGTTTATGCCACATTTTTATGCAACATACCAGTGCCTCGCTAATTCTTTGTGAAAATGCCGACCCGAATGTGAGAATCGATCTTGAAACCTTTATGGCAGATTTAGTGCCCGATGGCGATGGACGCATGCGACATACTCAGGAAGGTCCGGACGATATGGCCGCCCATATTCGAACCATACTTACTCATGATGACTTAACTCTGCCAATTCATGCAGGTAGTTTGCATATCGGAATCTGGCAGGGCGTTTATGTTTGGGAGCACAGGTATCAAGCTCACGAGCGTAATTTGGTCGTTACAGTGCAGGGGGAGTAGCTGTGGAATATAACCACCGCTTCTGTGTCGCTCCTATGCTCGACTGGACCGATCGACATGCCAGATACTTCTATCGCCTTATTTCAAAAAATGCCTTGCTGTATACAGAAATGGTTACCACCGGGGCCATTATCTATGGTGACAGAGAGCGCCATCTGCAATTCGATAATTTCGAGCAGCCTGTGGCGTTGCAGTTGGGCGGTAGTGATCCCAAAGATTTAGTCGCCTGTGCACAAATTGCTCAGGACTATGGCTATTCCGAAATCAATCTGAATGTAGGGTGCCCAAGCGATCGTGTGCAATCCGGACGATTCGGCGCCTGTTTAATGCTGGAGCCAGATTTGGTGGCAGAGTGTGTGGCATCGATGCAATCTGCAATTGCTATGCCTGTTACGGTGAAAACTCGATTGGGCATCGACGATCTAGATGATTACGAGTTTGTGCATAAATTTGTAAAAACCGTGTCAGAAACGGGTTGCGACACGTTTTTGTTGCATGCGCGAAAGGCCTGGTTAAAAGGCTTGAGCCCTAAGCAAAATCGCGAAGTGCCGCCATTGCAGTATGAAAAGGTATTCCAGCTGAAGCAGGATTTTCCAGAATTAACCATGGTTCTAAATGGTGGGCTAAAAAGCCATGATGATTGTTTGCCGGTATTAGAAAAACTGGATGGCGTTATGGTAGGTCGAGAGGTTTACCAAAATCCGATGATTCTGGCGGATGTTGATCAACTGTATTTCCAGAGTGCGCCAAGGGCCATCGACCGTAGCGAAATTCTGGCGACCTATCTCTCCTATGTTGATGAACAATTAAATAGGGACGTTTACTTGAAACATATGATCCCGCCGTTGTTTGGTTTGTTCCAGGGCTTGCCAGGTACTAAGGCATGGAAGCGATACCTTAGTGAGAATGCCTATAAGAAAGACGCGGGTCGATGGGTTGTTGAGGAAGCCGCACTTCGGGCCTTTAGTGATGAAACTCAGGCGGCCTGACCCATTCTGGATTTGAAGTCAAAAATGAAGCTATCCAGAAGAGTTACCTTAAAGGCCGGGCTGGGACTGATAATTCTCATTATAATTGCGCAATTAAGCCTGAATATCTTTTTAAAACAACTAAGCATTGCAGACTCGTTACACCAATGGGCAGGCATTACGCTGGATAAAAGTCACCAGTTTGAGGGTGAATATACATTCAGTCTATTTCCCTATCCTGTCGTAAAAATTATAAGTCCGGTTATCCGATCTACTAATGAATCAATTGAACTTTTTAAAGCCGAGCGAATAACGTTAAGGCTCAACTTGTTTCTCTGGAGGAATAATCTACCTGGCATTAGTCAATTGGAACTCGTCAGTCCCAGATTCAACTTTCGAACCAATAAGCAGGGTAAATCAAACTGGTCGGGACTAGTTGACATGATTTCAACATCACATTATGTCGCCTATCGACCTAGTGAAAGTGAGGCGCAGGTATGGGGCTTATTAGCTTTACTGGCAGTCGATAGCGAGATTACTGGTGGCAGTATTGGTTGGCGGGATGAACGTTTTGGCCAGAAAGTCGATTTTTCTGATTGGATGTTTTCTCGGCGGTCGGGCAAAAGCGAAACTAGACTGAGTCTGGATTCTAGCGCATCCATGCAAATTGCCAATACTCCTGGAATGCCGGTGTCGCTTAGTGGGGAGGCTGTAATGCTGACTGATGGTTTCAATATTTTAGAATTTAAAATAGGCATTGATGAAAGCGTTCTAACCGGCGCGTTTCAAGCACTAAATATGAATGCTGTGCCGAGTTATGCATTGAAAGCAAACAGCGATCGCATTCGACTTTCTCCGAGCCTGGGATGGTTATTTGGAAAGTATCAAACCCACGGGGATTTGACTCTCAATGCGAATCTCATCTCTAGTGGAGTCGATTTGGCCGGTGTACTTTCTTCAGTGAGTGGTTCTGTAAGGGTCGAGGCCAGTCCCATAACTCTATATGGTATTGATATAAATCAATTATTGGTACCGAATTCCTCCAATGTAATCCAGGATAATCCATTACAGACTCTATTCGATAATGTGTTAGTTGATCTTTCTGTGAATAACGGCATGATTGGGTCAAAAAATATGCGACTAGATTCCAGTCATTTTCAGGTTAAAGGAGTGGCGAATATCGATCTTGTCGGGCAAATTATGGACATTCAAACTACTGTGGAGATAAAACCCGGGGTTCAACATGGGATAAACATCAATAGTCTGACTTTCCCCCTGACTCTGTCTGGATCTTTAACGCAGCCTAAAGTAGACGTTGATTTTCTCCAGATATTGGCAGTACGGGGCAGGGTGGCCAAATTGTTGCAGTAATTCACAGAAAGATTTGTATTGCGATCAAGTTAGCAGTTAACCCTACGCCTCTTGTATTTGCTAGAATCCATCGCGCGAAACTTTTCCACAAATTTTTTAAGTCCGGGTATTTCCATGACCGATAAACTGAATAGCGTTAGCTCCCGAATTACACAGCCCCGATCTCAGGGTGCATCTCAGGCCATGTTGTATGGCACCGGTATGACCGGCGAAGATATGCACAAAGCCCAGGTTGGGATAGCCTCAATCTGGTGGGAAGGTAATACCTGCAATATGCATTTGAATGATTTGGCCGCGCTGGTTAAGGAGGGTGTATCCGGGGCGAAATTGATTGGCATGCGGTTTAATACGATTGGTGTCAGCGACGGTATTTCCATGGGTACGGAAGGCATGTGTTACTCGCTGCAGTCCAGAGACTTAATCGCCGATAGCATCGAGACCGTAACTGCTGCGCAATGGTATGACGGACTGATTACTATTCCCGGCTGTGATAAAAATATGCCTGGTTGTTTGATGGCTATGGCGCGGCTAAATAGGCCTTCTTTGATGATTTACGGTGGCACTATTAAAGCAGGCCGCGCGAGTGGCGAGGTAGTAGATATCGTTTCGGCTTTCCAGAGTTATGGCGCCTATATCGCCAAAACAATTAATGACACAGAGCGACAGGAAATTGTTGAGAATGCCTGTCCCGGTGCCGGTGCCTGCGGAGGCATGTATACAGCAAATACCATGGCCTGTGCCATTGAAGCGCTGGGCATGTCTTTGCCCTACAGCTCTTCAACACCTGCGACTGATCCTGGCAAGATTGATGAATGCAAACGCGCTGGTGCGGCTGTCAGGCATCTTCTCGAGCAAGATATTCGTCCAAGGGACATTATGACTCGCGCCGCAT
This sequence comes from Parasphingorhabdus sp., assembly GCA_047615875.1. GTDB lineage: Bacteria > Pseudomonadota > Gammaproteobacteria > Arenicellales > CAJQKF01 > JBLHGU01. The sequence goes on along the minus strand of JBLHGU010000105.1, from coordinate 11,471 downwards.
TTGAAAATGCCATGGTATTGGTTACTGCTTTAGGTGGTTCTACCAATGCGGTGCTGCACTTAATCGCCATGGCACGTGCGATTGATGTGGATTTGACCATCGACGACTTTCAGTCAGTGAGTGATCGTATCCCGTTTATCGCTGATCTTAAGCCCAGCGGGAAGTACGTGATGGAAGATGTGCATCGAATTGGCGGCACTCCGGCAATATTGAAATATTTAATGAATGAGGGCCTGATTGACGGCAGCATTATGACGGTAACGGGCAAGACCATGGCTGAAAATCTTGCCGATATTGAACCAATGAGTACGGAGCAGGATGTTATTCATTACCTGGATAACCCTATTAAGGAAACCGGTCATATACGAATTCTGAAGGGTAGTCTGGCACCAGAAGGGTCGGTTGCAAAAATTACGGGTAAAGAAGGGTTACAGTTCACTGGTCCGGCAAGAGTTTATGATGCCGAAGAGGATATGCTAAAAGCACTTGAAGATGGCAAGATTGGTAAGGGTGATGTCATTGTTATTCGATTTGAGGGACCAAAAGGTGGCCCAGGTATGCCAGAAATGCTAACGCCAACGTCTGCCATTATGGGTGCAGGTTTAGGTTCTGATGTCGCGCTATTAACCGATGGTCGTTTTTCTGGTGGATCTCACGGATTTATTATTGGCCACGTGACACCAGAGGCTCAGGAAGGTGGACCAATCGCCCTAATTGAGGAAGGCGACATAGTTGAAATCGATGCTGAGACCAATCGTTTGGATGTGATGATCTCGGATGATGAAATGGCAGTGCGTCGTGCCGCCTGGACCGCTCCTGCCTATAAAGCTACTCGTGGAACGCTATACAAATATATAAAAAATGTGAGTGATGCCAGCCGTGGTTGTGTAACTGACGAATAATATCGAATAGGAATTTAATATGGCTTGGTGGGGTAAATTAGCGGGTGGTGCTTTTGGTTTCATGTTTGGTGGGCCATTAGGCGCTGTTGCTGGTGCGGCATTTGGTCATCAATTTGACAAAGGGCTGGATCAAACTGGCCCTGTTGGCGTCCCACCAATTAATGAGCGTACCCAGGCGGCATTTTTTACTGCAACTTTTGCCATTATGGGTAGTGTTGCCAAAGTAGATGGGCGGATAAGTGAGAGTGAGATCGCCCAGGCGAAACGCATTATGGGCGATATGCGTCTCGATGCCGATCAACGGCATGCTGCGATGCAGCTTTTTTACACAGGTAAGGAAGATGATTTCGATTTGTACGGGGTTGTAGACGAATTTCGTAAGGAGTGTCATCGCAGCACTCATCTAATCCGTATGTTCCTGGAAATTCAGTTAATGACTGTGCTTGCCGACGGCGTAATACACGCCAAGGAGCGGCAGTTGCTTTACGATATCGGTGAAAGACTGGGAATATATCGAGATGAACTGGAACATTTGCTGCATCTTGCCGAAGGTTTTCATGATGCGGGCGGTCCTGTTTCCAAAACACAACAACTCAAAGACGCTCATGAAATCCTCGGCGTCGATAAAAGTGCTACAGATGCCGAAGTTAAAAAGGCCTATCGCCGTTTAATGAATCAGCATCATCCTGATAAGCTGGTCTCGAAGGGCCTACCTGAGGAGATGATTGGAGTGGCGACAGAAAAAACTCAGCAAATCAAGAAGGCCTACGACCTGGTGAAAGAAGAGCGTAAGACGTCCTGAACACGGTGATGCCCGTATCACCTTGCTGTTCGGTTACGTAAAATAATTTCTGGTGACGCCGCCACCGCACTTGAAAATTCTGAGATGCCCCGCCACATAGTGTGAATCATAAACGGCATAGCTGTTTTATTTGGTTTCGATAACACACTATCAAGAGTATCGACATGTCAGAATCCTTACATTTTGTATGCGCTCATTGTCAGGGCATCAATCGAGTGCCAACTGATAAAAATGCAAGACAGGCTAAGTGTGGCAAATGTCATCAGCCTGTAGCATCAGGCAAACCTGTAGCTCTGAGTGATGTCACGTTTAATCGCTTTATTACAAAGAACGACGGACCAGTGCTGGTGGATTTCTGGGCTGAATGGTGTGGTCCTTGTCGCATGATGGCGCCTATTTTTGAGCAATCTGCCGCAGCCAATGATCCGAATATACGATTCGCAAAAGTGGATACCGAAGCTGCCCAGCAAACCGCAGCCCGGTTTAATATTCGTAGCATCCCCACCATGATTTTGTTTCGACAGGGAAAGGAGGTTGCTCGTCAGGCTGGAGCGATGGATTTAGGCCGGCTAAATAGCTGGTTGAATCAGGTTGCCTAGTAGAGGTCCCTAGCGACTTATCGCGACCAATAGCAACTAGTTCAAGCTAATGCGAAGAGCTGCCGCAGTCGCCAGCGGTGATAACACCAGGGTAAGCGCAAGAATTGCGGATAAAATGTATATTTGCCCTGTGTAATCCAGCCCAGAACCTGCTGCCTGTAACATAGTTGCTCCAAAAATGAGTACTGGTACATAAAGCGGCAATACCAGCAGAGTGAGCAATAAACCACCCTTGCGTATTCCCGCCGTTAGAGCCACGCCAATAGCACCGATAAGACTCAATGAAGGTGTACCAAGTAACAGGCTCAGCAATAGCGTTGGTATGAGCGCGGGGTCCAGGTTTAATAGTAAGCTGATAACCGGCGTTATCAATATTAACGGCAATCCCGTTAATAACCAGTGAACAACAATTTTTGCGAACGCTAAAACGGCTAGAGGATGGGGTGACAATACAAGCTGCTCAAGCGAGCCATCTTCAAAATCCGATTTAAATAATCCATCCAGACCCAGCAACGTGGCCAGCAATGCTGCAACCCATATTATTCCTGGGGCAACTAACTGTAACTGTCCCGGATCCGATCCGATGCCAAACGGAAATAGCGTTATAACAATTAGAAAAAACAACAGTGGGTTAAAGAATTCGCTGCGATTTAAGAAAGCTAGACGGAAATCTCTTTTAAAAATTGCCACAAAGGCCTGAAGTAAACTAGGTTGGGCCGAGCTCATAGTGTAATACTCCGAGCACTTACTCCGCCAAACTGCAAGTCTTGGTGGCTGGTTAGTATCACCATACCTCCCTGATTCGCATGTTCTTCCAGTCGATGTTGGAATTTCTCTATTCCTTCCACATCAAGTGCCGTAATGGGTTCGTCCAAAATCCACAACTGTGCGGTGGATAAATATAAACGGGCAATTGCCACTCGACGCTTCTGACCGGCAGATAAAAATCTACACGGGGTATTTTCATGGCCATACAAACCGACGGAATTCAGAATTGATTCAATATCTGGGTTCTCGACACTACCGTGAATAGAAGTAAATGAGACCAGATTCGTGGTCGGTGTTAGCTCAGATTTGATACCATTCTGGTGACCAATAAAGAGCAGATCACCGCAATATTCTTCTCTTTGCTGCTCAATATTCTGGCCCTTCCAACTTAATGACCCTGACTCTGGCTGGCTCAGGCCGCATAGAATCCTCAACAGGCTGGTTTTGCCTGCGCCATTGACTCCCTGAATCTGATGAATCTCTCCTGCTTTTATGGAGAAGTTCAGATTCTCAAATAAGAGATTGTCGCCTCGACTACAACTCAGCAAGCTTGCTTCAAGTACACTTTCAGGATTGTGTTTCACTATTTGTTAAAAGTTAAACGCAGGACTACAAAAATGCTCGGCACGTTATGTTATGTTCCGGGATCAGGGATTTCGGGATGTTACTGGATTGGATGAGCAGAAACCAGTTATTCGGGATGTTTGACCACCAAAGAAATTGATTACAGAGATAGAAGATGACCACAATAATTGATGGCAAAGCTTTTGCAGCGGGCCTACGAGCGAAGCTTGCACGAAGTGTTTCACTGCTAAAAGAAAAGTATAACATTCAGCCAGGTTTAACCGTTGTGCTGGTGGGGGAAGATCCGGCGAGCCAGGTATATGTGCGCAATAAAGGCAAGCAAACTCTGGAAGCTGGCATGCAATCTTTTGAGCACAAGTTGCCAGTTACAACCGGTCAGGCAGAACTGCTGGAATTAATTGATCAGCTAAATAATGATGACTCTGTGAACGGTATTCTGGTTCAGCTACCTTTGCCATCACAAATTGACGAAGCGTCTGTGATTAATGCAATAAGTCCTGCTAAAGATGTAGATGGGTTTCATTTAACCAACGTCGGTCTCCTGAATACCGGTGGTGATGGTTTGGTTCCTTGTACTCCTCTTGGCTGCAGTATGTTGTTGGAAGATCACATAGGCAGCTTAAGTGGAAAGCATGCTGTGATTATTGGTCGTTCAAATATTGTTGGCAAGCCAATGGCAGCTTTGTTGCTGGCGCGTAGTTGTACTGTGACGATTACTCACTCCCGAACTAAAGATCTGGAAGCGGAGTGTCGTCGCGCAGATATTGTTGTAGCAGCCGTAGGGCGACCAGAAATGGTCAAGGGTGACTGGCTAAAACCCGGCGCGGTTGTGATTGATGTTGGAATCAATCGAGTTGCGGGTGAGAATGGCAAAAATCGACTGGTTGGAGATGTGGATTTTGCTTCTGCCAGCGAAGTGGCAGGGGCCATTACTCCGGTACCTGGTGGTGTTGGACCAATGACTATTGCCTGCCTGTTACGTAATACTATTGAGGCCACCTGTCGGCAGCACAATGTAGATATCGCTTCAATTTTAGACTAGTACTTGGTTGCAGTGGATTTAAGAATTCGCATACAATTAACTTGAAAAGGTCAGCAAAGCTGGCCTTTTTTATAATTCTAAACGATGGTAAGAAATCAAATAGTTCCCGAAGAAGTCCTAGTTACAGGGCTATCCTATCCGGGTTATAGCCAAGGATCCTAAGATTTTCTTTGGCGATATTGTCCCCCTGAATGGCGGCTCGCTTGAACCATTGGACGGCATTGTCCATATCAGGTTGTACGCCGTGTCCATTAGCAAATAATACGCCCAGGTTTGTTTGAGCACCAGCATAGCCTTGTTCTGCTGCCAGAAAATACCACTTCGCAGCCTCTGAATAGTTTCGCTGCATAATAATGCCATCTTCGTAATAAGAGCCAACATCAGCCTGTGCCCAGGCTACGCCATTACCAGCAGTGGTCTGTATAGGTTCCAGAGCATCCAGAAATAATCGTCTCGCCTCAGCTTTATTTTCTATAACACCTCGGCCATTCTGCATCATCATTGCTATACGGAATTTCGCCCGTGCGTTACCTCGATCCGATAATGGCTTCAGAAAGTTATAAGACTCAACATAATCGCCGCGATAGTAGGCACTGATGCCTGATTGCAAATTCAACTGAAACTGGGTTTGGACAGAGAGTTCCGCTTCCTCTTTTTTACGTTGCATTTCAGCTAGCGCCTGTTGCTCCTGTGCTACTAGTTGACGTCGGGTATTTATTTGTCCACGAATGGTCCCGATTTGGATATTGGATGGGTCAACAACAGCTGCGGTAGACAGATTTCGGTCTGCCAGGTCAAAATTACCGGCGCCAAGAGCCTGTTTTGACTGACGTACGAAATACATGCCAATCTGAGTTATGCCAGTTAAGGCCGCCACGTTATCACTATCGACTTTGAGTAATTCACGATAGAAATACAAAGCGTTGTTGGCTGGTGGTTCTACTATACGTCCAGATTCATAACTAGTGATAGCTTTTGACAACAGTTTTTGCATGGACTGTTGCAACTGTTGTTCCGCTAGTTCATGTTTGCGTTGTTCTTCTGCAAGGCGCTGTTTCTCTTCGATCTGGCGTTGTCTTTCCATTAGTTGCCCGGCAATTTGTTCGCGAATGCCGGATAATTCAGAGTTGTCTGGATTTATTGCCGCAACCATATTAGTAATCAGATCCGCTTGTTCAAGCTCGTTTTTATCCAGCGCAGACGCAGCCAGCGTTATGAGTCGACTCTCAATCGTCGAGATACCCTGTAATGCAGTCACATTATCCGGGTCCATCTGTAAAATAGTGCGATAAGACCCAAGCGCGTTGGAACCTTCGGGAGTGGTTAACCGGTTGCTGGCGAAATGAGTTTGAGCTTCCATGAGATAAGGAGCCAGCTTGCGTTCCAACACATCCAGTTTCTGAAATTTCTGTAGGTTTTTAGTGTCGGTTTGAGTGGTCAGGTTTATTTCTGATTCTGCGACTATCGCGGATTTTATCTGTCCGCTTGTCTGGCTCTGCGTCGTCGTGGTGTTTTGGGCCGTTGAGTCGATAACATTTATAGTTGGCGTTGGCTCATTGATGATGACATCTGTACTAGTGGCTGCATCATCTCCCAACCAGATGTAAGCGAATGCAAGCACAAATAAAATTCCTGCAAGCCAGCTTATTGGATTGCTAAGTAGCCGCCTAAGACCATGGATTAGATGCGAAACTAGATTACGTTGTGGACTTGTTTCTATTTCTCCAAACCATAGGCCAGGGTCTGTATGAGCTTCTTCAACCTGTTTAGCAGCTTCACGTTGCTCAGGTTTGGTGACCTTTGGTTGTTCCGGTTGTTCCGATAGAGTTGACTCCGTCGCGCGGCGAACAGGAGGACTACTTATTTGGGGGCTTGATTCTCGGGCCAGGCTTTGAGCACTGGCAACTCCAGAATCCAGCGCGCGTAACACATCGTCAACTGTTCTGGGCCTATCTTCTGTTTGAGGCGCCAGCATCCACCAGACAGCACGCAAAAAATCTCGATCGTAATCCTTTTGCAGCGATGCAAGATGTTCATTGAGTGGATCGGGTTTGCCCGCAGCAATAGCGCCAATTCTTTTTGCTGCATGGGGCGGTGCTTCTGCAGTCATGGCTTGCATGATCACAGCCGCCAGAGAATACAGGTCGCTTGCAGGCCGCATTTCTGCGGTTGATTTGATGCGCTCTATTGGTAAATAAAGGTATTCTTCTTTATCTGGCTCAATATTAAAAGATGGGCCAACACTATTAAACCCTGTCAGCATTATGTCACCGCTTGCATCCACTAACAGACTATCGGTTTGTAGCCCGAGATGTAGCTGGTTTGCTTGATGAGGCAGTCGCAGAAAATTGAGGCAAGCCATCAGCCATTTACGAGCTGTTTTGTAAGCAATCTTATGCCCACTTTCGAGAATGGATTTTAGGGTGTTATGGACATCAAATTCAGTAACATAATAGGCGGTGTCATTCAGCTCAAAAACCGAGACTACACGACCTTTACCTGGTGCCGAAGAAAGTGCCTTTGCCAGTTTCATAAAACGCATGAGACCAAATTCAAATTCATTGCTTACGGATTCTTCCCGCAATAACAACGATTTGTGATCAACATCTCGAACGCTTATCTCAACTGGAAAGTATTCCTGTATAACCAGTTTTCGCTGGGTATCGGCTTCTTCAGCGTGGTAAGAGTAGCCGCTGAAACTTTGCGCCAGAATTTGTTTAATTTTATATTGATTTAAAACTGAGCCAATAGCCAGGGGGCCCGGCTTATAGGAGATATCTGTTACGGAATCTACAGGTTGCCCAGTAGATAATTCGTTAAGACTAGATTCGGACTGATGGTTGGTCAAAGCAGTGACAATTTAAGGTATGGTATGTGGTTGAAAAACATTCCCAAAGATAACATTTATGCTGTGTCGTCGGTTTCCCTTCTGAATCTCCCTGGCTATCAGGTATGATAACTATTTTGCCGGAGAATTAGAACAGCTTAGTTAGTATATTCTTGCGCTTTTCTCGACAATGCCACCTTATTACCACTTTTGGTTTGTCCTAATTTTATGAATCCAAATTTTAGAGAATCTATGCGCCTAAAACAGGTGCAATCACCCATTATCCCCATTGTGGGTGATTTGATTACATCCAACCCAGGGACAATTTCATTGGGGCAGGGAGTTGTTTATTACGACCCACCTCCACAGATTCAACAAGGCCTAATTAGATTCGCTGAATCAAGTGGTAACCATCGTTACCAGGAAGTGGAAGGACTAGCCGAACTTCGTCAGGTAATTGCCCAAAAAGTTGAAAGTGATAACAACATTAACGCAGAAAACTTTGAGGTTGTGGTTACAGCCGGTAGTAACATGGGTTTTCTGAACGCTGTATTAGCGATAACTGATCCGGGTGACGAAATTATTCTTACGTCCCCCTGCTATTTTAATCACGAAATGGCAGTGCAAATCGCCGGGTGCAATGCCGTCCTGGTACAGACAGAGGAAGATTATCTACCAAATATCGAATCCCTCGAAGCTGCAATCACACCCCGAACCAGGGCTATAGTGTCTATTTCACCAAACAATCCAACGGGTGTAGTTTATCCCCAGAAATTGCTCGTTTCTATAAATAAATTGTGCGAAATTAAAGACATATTTCATATCTCTGATGAAGCTTATGAGTATTTTATCTATGATGGCAAGACTCATTTTTCACCAGCAAGTCAGGAGGACTCGCAACAGCACACCATATCGCTGTTTTCGCTGAGTAAAAGTTTTAGCATGGCCAGTTGGCGTATCGGCTATATGCTAATTCCCAAACAGCTTATGTCGGCAGTTAAGAAAATTCAGGATACCAATCTGATTTGTCCCGTAGTAATTAGTCAATATGCTGCTATAGAGGCTCTGAAAATAGGTAGCAGTTACATTTCGGATGAGGTAAAGGCATTAGAGCGAGTGCGAGCTACGTTGTTAGAGGGCATATCGCAATTAGACAACGTAAAATTGTCCAGACCGGGAGGTGCCTTCTACGCATTCCTGGAACTGCCAGAATGTAGTCTGGACGATATGGCTATTACTCGCCAGTTGATTGAGGAATATGGCGTGGCTGTGATTCCAGGTTCTGCGTTCAAAATGCAAGACAGTTGTTATATTAGAGTGTCTTATGGCGCATTACATCCGAGTCAAAGCAAAAAAGGTATTCAGCGGTTATTGGAGGGCCTCAATCTGATTGCTTAATCCGATATTCTGGTATACCCTTGCGCGCCTTCCGGAGAGGTGGCCGAGTGGTTGAAGGCGCACGCCTGGAAAGCGTGTATACGTTAACGCGTATCGAGGGTTCGAATCCCTCTCTCTCCGCCACTACAATCAAGGCACCAGTTTCTCTACAATCCGGCACCCCGATAGAATCCCCAGTATCCACGGGCTTTTTGGTCTTGGCAACGGCACCTCGTCGTTAACGTACCACCCCTAAAAACCTCGATTTTCTCTCTATAAGCCCATTTTTCTCCGAGCAAGCGTACTTGAGGTGCCGAAGGTACGCTTACTTTTGTCCTTCAAATTCAATGAGTTGGAGATTTGCGTGTTTGGGGTTTGAATTGATGGTTTGATGTGCGAATGACGATCAAAGCCGGATTTTATCGGTACGCTATCAATAACTCTCCGAAACCCCCCGACTTAAAACGCAATACTTAAAACGCAATACTTAAAACGCAATACTTAAAACGCAATACTTAAATCCCGAACTGAACGCGCTGCTCTGCCCAGACAATAGGGAACGGATTCATACAATCAGCCAGTGTTAACGTGGTCGGTTGTGTGCCGTTCAGGATTGCCTCCTGAATGGCTGGTGCGAGTAATACCAGGCGCAATATCCGAGAGGTGTAACTGGGGCTGGTCATGCCTTCTGCGGCAGCCAGCGCCTTGATGTTGTCATACCGTCCCTCGCTCAACCATCGTGACCATCGGTGGGCACGAATCAATGCGCTAACCAGGGTGGAATCAACAGACTCGCTGCGGTCCGGGTTTATCGCCTGACCGGTGGGTGAGAGGATCATCTTGCAACCGGATTGGCGGCCGAGTTTCATGGGGATGAAGATCTGGATGGTCGTACCATCTGGACTGAGGGTGGTTTCAAAGACGGGTGTGCTCATGCGGCTTCCTCCTTGCTTCATGCGGCTTCCTCCTTGCTTATGGCGATCGATCGGTTCGCTTTCAGATCCATCACCAGACTCTGTATCCCGTTAGTGCGGATGTCGATATGAATGCCATCCGGTGTGACGGTGATCCGCTCAATGAAGAGCTGCAGTAGCCGAGCCTGTTCCCCGTGGTAAAGATGATCCCAGATGGCCGCAATGGATTTCAGGCCTTCTCGTACATCGTTCTCCGTAATGCCGTCTTCCATCCTGGCTGCCGTTTTCCATGTTTTTACAACAACGGCCGGGTTGTTGAATATCGTTTTCAGTTGGTCGAATACGATGCCCTCGATCTCCCCGGCCCTCACCATTTTAACAGGGCATTGTTCATGACCATGCTTCTGGGCGGTGTGGGTAATGTAATAGCGATATACCTTCCCGCGCCGCCTGGTATGGGTCGGCGTCATGGCCTTGCCGTCAGGGCCGAACAAGAGACCCTTGAGCGGTGCCGGGGTTTGTCGCCGCAAGTTTGCGGCACGCTCGGTCTTCCGTTGTTCGAGGATGCAGTGCGTCTTGTCCCACAGTTTCCTGTCCACGATAGGCTGATGCTCACCCGGATACCAGGTATCCTTGTGGCGAATCTCGCCCAGGTAAATGCGGTTGTGCAGGATCTTGTAGATCGACGTTTTGGTAAACGGTGCTCCCCGTCGATTTCGTCGTACCTTGTTCCGGCATCCCGCATCATGGAGTTCCTTGGCCAGCATCGTCGTCGACCCGAGTTTGACGAAGCGGGTAAAGATCCTGTGCACCAGATCGGCCTCAACCGTATTGACCAGCAGCTTGCGTTTTACCGCATCGTATCCCAAGGGCACATAGCCCCCCATCCACATACCCTTCTGCTTCGACAGGGCGATCTTGTCGCGGATACGCTCGCCGGTTATCTCCCGCTCAAACTGGGCGAAGGACAGTAAAATATTCAGTGTCAGTCTGCCCATGGAACTGGTCGTATTAAACTGCTGGGTGACCGAGACGAAGGAGACATTGTGCTTATCGAATATCTCGACGATTCGTGAAAAATCCGTCAGGCTCCGTGTCAGGCGATCGATCTTGTATACAACGATGACATCGATCTGATCGGACTCGACGTCGTGTAATAAACGTTGCAGCGCCGGACGTTCGAGGGTTCCCCCGGAGATGCCACCGTCATCGTAGCGGTCGGGTATTAGCGTCCATCCCTCATGGACCTGTGAGGATATATAAGCCTCGCCAGCCTCACGTTGGGCATCGAGGGAGTTGAATTCCTGTTCCAGCCCTTCTTCGGATGATTTGCGGGTATACACCGCACACCGCAGTGATTTCATTTTGTTCCCCTCGACAAACCAAAGAACAAAGGCCCGGACCAGCGTGTACCGGTGATCTCCCGTGCAATGTGAGAGAGACTGCGAAAGGTGCGGCCCTGGTACTCGAAACCGTTTCTTGTCACGGTCACGTGGTGCTCGACACCCTTGTGCTCGCGAATCAGTTTGGTTCCGACCGCCGGTCGCTGGATTTTGCCGGGCTTGGGTTTGTCCCGGATCCTGACCCGTTGCTCGATCCGTTCCTTGGTCTCGGGCGATAATCCTCCGTAGGCCAGTTCCTGAATCCGCCAGGCG
>JBLHGU010000104.1:0-18009 GCA_047615875.1 Parasphingorhabdus sp. | reverse complement strand
ATTTAAATCGGATCTGGCTACATGGCCTCAGGAACTATGGACTTGAACAAGCGGACAATTACTACAATGCTCTTTTTGATCGTTTTGAAGAGTTAGCTGAAAATCCATATCTCTACCAGAGCGTTGACCATATTCGCGAAGGGTATAGGCGAAGCCCTTGTGGTGTAGATAACATCTATTATCGGATTAATAGTCAGTACATAGAGATGATGAATGTCGTTGGAAGGCAGGATATTGTTCTGGTCAACCCAAACTGGACACTTTAATTTGAGAATTTTCATAATTTATAGGTGACATATCTCCATTCGATGTATGTAACCGATCAAGGTTGTAATATTTCAGATACGCGGCGATATCTTGCTTCATATGGGTCCGCGTTGGCTGATGCGAGACAGTAAACTGAACTGTGTATCTGCTTAACCCCACCTGTTAAGATAGATACTATGAATAAGAAACAACTCTGATCGATCATGCCGCACAAGGCATTAAGACGGAAGAAAAGATGGCGGAAGCGACGAAGTTTATCCGTAAGTCGTTCTACGAGAAAGCGTTGAACGCCGAGCTAGATGATCATCTAGGCTATGATAAACATGTGGCCAGCGAATCTCGAAACGCCCGTAACCGTCATTCTCGCAAGCGGTCTACACGGATGACGGTGCACTTGAGATCGATACGCCACGTGATCGTAAGGGCGAATTTGAACCCCATTTAATCAAGAAAAGACAGACGCGACTTTCCTTGATTGATGACAAGGTTTTAAGTCTGTATTCCAAGGGATTGAGCACGCGAGAGATTACCGAAACATTGGAGGAATTGTACGATACCGATGTTTCTCCGACGCTGATTTCCAAGGTCACCAATGCGGTTCTGGAGCACCTTGCCTTTTTGCTGACTAAATGCCGCTAATAACCATTCGGTGGTTAGCCAATCCGGGGTTTCTCGAAAACCTGCGGTTGCGAGATAACTACTCCGGCACCATGACTTAGCTTGCCTGACCATTCTGGCTCGAACAGGATTGAGTACAATATAACGCGCTAGTTCTAACAGGTAAGTTTCCTTCTGCACCAAAATCGCTTTGTATCGACCCTGAAATACATGGCTAACTTTTTGATAGATTCGATTGCTAGCTTGCGTGTAAACACCATTAAGCATGACGCATGCCTTTCGATGAGTATAGGAAGCATAAAGCCTATGTTAATGGAAAAAGACGCAGAGGGAAACGCACTATGGGATCCGAAAAGTTGACCATTTCTTCCAGTCAACTGATCTCTGGGTTGAGGATTACTGCGGGAAATGTAAAATTGCCCCTGAAATAAGAGGGCGACGTATATTGGATTGAAGTTAGACTCGTCAAAAATCTGATGGCAGATTAGAATACGACTCTGTTTTTCCGCGCTCTTTTTGCCTAACACAAGAGAACCCCCAAGGCCTGATGGTACAGAATCAATCGAAAAATCTTAAGGCTACCAGTCTGGTCGAGAAAATATTTGATGACCTGCGTGACGATATTTTGCGTGGCAATCGCGAGGCTGGCTCGCGTTTAAGTATCAAGTCTCTATCAGATCTGTACGGTGTCAGTTCTATTCCTGTGCGGGAGGCATTAGCACGTCTACTTTCAACTCGCCTGGTGAGGATATCGCCCAATCAGGGTTATTTTGTCAGCGACCCGATGGAACCAGATGATTTTCGGCAGCTCTTCAAGATGCGTTTGATTCTGGAAAGCGCGGCAATCCGTGACGGAATTAAGAATATTACCGCCGATAATATCAAGCTGATGAGATCATTAAACGAAAAGATGAAGCGTCAGACTTCACCGGAGAAGCCTAATCGAGGTGGCGCGCTGGGACTTCGAATTAATACCGAGTTTCATTGTGTGCTGATCGATTTGCCGCAAAACCGTTTTCTGTCACAGACCTATCGAGATCTGTGTTTCGAGGTGGTTACCTCACGACAAATCCCCGCCACCCTGGTTCAGTGGGAAGCAATTACTACGGAACATGACGAATTAATAGATGCGCTGGACGCTCAGGATGCAGAATTGGCCATTTCAGTAGTTACTCGTCACATGGCAGCAGGTCAGGTGATGGTGCTGGATAGCTTTACCGCTGTTTGATTTAGTGCCAGCTATGTTTCGTTAAGCCAGCTACTGTCCATCTGCTCAAACTCGGTGCAGCCCAGTTGCCGAAGTGTACGGATCATTTCATCACGAAAGATTTCAATGACCTGGTGCGCGCCGGGTATTCCCAATGCCCCCATACCGTAATAGAAGGAACGTCCGGTAAACGCCATCTGCGCACCTAGCGCTTTGCTGCGTATCACATCAAGCCCCGTTCGTATGCCGCTGTCTAGCATCACTGTTAATTGATCATGAATGTTATCAGGCAGCGAGCGTAGGCTGTCCACCGAGCTTGGGGCTCCATCTAGTTGTCGCCCACCGTGATTCGATACCACGATTCCATCGACACCAATATTTGCGGCTGTGCAGGCGTCCTCTGGATACTGAATGCCTTTGATGATGAGTGGTCCATCCCATAATTGGCGAATTTTCTCAATGCGGGATGTTGTAACTCCTTTCATGCAAAACTGCGTAAAGAATTCAGATAGCGGTTGGTTGGTGTCGATACGATAAGGGTTAACATTAACAAAGTCCGGTGTGCCAAACTTCATAGTAGCCAAAGTCCAGGTCGGGTGTAGCAGGGCTTGCCAGACCATTTTGGGCGTTACACGAAATGGCAGCTTCAGACCATTTCTCATTTCCTGATTTCGTTTGGCGCCAACCGGAATATCTACCGTAATAACCAGAGCATTAAATCCTGCACGCTTCACTTTTTCAATTATGTCGCGCATTACCGCTTCATCCTGTGGCACATAAAGCTGAAACCAGGCCACATCCGGGGCGACTTTAGCAATACGATCAAGATCGGTTGTGCTGAATGTGCTTAAAACGTAGGGAATATTGGACTTCTGGGCGGCTGCGGCTAGTGCCAATTCGGCGCCGGGCCACATCATATTTCCCAGACCTACCGGTGGAATGCCCAGCGGCAGATCATAGGTTCTGCCAAATATTTCCGTTTTTAGTTGAACATCACTGACATCGGTCAGGTAACGTGGAACCATCTGAATATCATGAAAGGCCTGTCTGTTGCGCTGTTTACCCATATTCTGGTCAATGGCCGCATCAACATAGTCGAAAGCAAAATTTGGAATACGTTGCTTTGCTCGTGCCTTTAGATCGGAAATGCCTGGATAGCGGGTGTCATAGTTCATGAATTAAGTTCGATTAGATTTTTCGGGGATAGCTTTGTTGGGACAGGCTAGTAACGAGTGCCTGTTTGACCTTCCGCGCCTTCGTATAATACCCGTCGTTTTATCTCAGTATCTTTTCTGCACCGCTCAAAATCTTCATCAAGCAATCGATCGGCTGGCGAGTCGGCAATTTCAAAATGCTGAAAATGATCTTCACCACTGACTAGCGCCACCAGGGTTTTATCACCACTGCGTTGCCGCATGGACGGTTTAATGAAACGAATTGCGGCGCCTATTCTGCGATTTGCCGTGGTATTGGGTCCAGAAGAGTGAAACAGGTGGCCATGGTGCAATGAGGCTTGTCCTGATTTAAGTTCAATGGCGACACTATCTTCGTCGTTTACTTCTACCGCTATCTCCTGGCCGCGGGTAAGCAGATTGTTTTCGGCGAAGGTGTCCACATGTTTAACCAGGTTATGTTTATGACTGCCCGGCACAAAACACATGCAGCCGCTGGCGATATTGGTCGGTGACAACGCTACCCAGGCGGTAACCTCTTCAGCCTCATCCAGCCCCCAATAAGTTAAATCCTGGTGCCAGGATACGATTTTGCTACTATGAGCCGACTTATCAAAAAAACTGGCACTCCAGACTATCAAATCCGGGCCGAGTATTTCGGATGCAGCAGCAATTAGTCGCGGATGGCGAATAAGTTTATCGAAACTCGGTAAAAGTCGGTCAGGGTAGGCATACAGGGCGGCGAGTTTGTCCGGTTGACTGGCTAGTTCTGCTTCAGCGGTCTCGAGATCCGAGAGCAGCTCAAAAGCCTCAGTTTCACTAACAATATCAACAGGGAAGACAAAACCATCGTTTTCGTAGGATTGGGCCAGTTTTGGCATACTTTAAACTCTCTGATCTAGCCGGGAACTAAGGGATGACTATTCGTTTAAGTGGCATTGTATAAAATTTACGACTATGCGATTGTTGCCATAGCCTGAAGGCCGGACAATTAACAGCTGAGCGGTTTAATTCTATCAGCCAGTATGCCATTGATCGAGCCGATAATTTTTATACTTAACTAGCTAAAACTATCATGAATATTGCTATTCAGCCGCGAGTCGACGTCTCATCCGATTTTCTTGAGAAACTGATGCAGCGATTCGGTAATCGTGTCAGCACTAGCGCATCAATGTGCGAAAGGTTTGGCATGGACGAATCCCATCACGAATCTATGCCACCAGATGCTGTGGTAATTGTTCACTCCACTGAAGAAGTGGTGGAAGTAGTCAGATTGTGTAATGAATACAAAGTGCCGATGATCCCCTATGGTGCCGGCACGGGTCTCGAAGGCAGTGTTGCCGCTGTACGCGGTGGAATCGCCATTAACATGCAAGAGATGAACCAAATCATTCAGGTTAATGACGAGGATATGGATGTGGTGGTTCAGCCGGGCGTAACCCGTATCGAGCTAAATCAATATCTGCGAGATAAAGGTCTGTTTTTCCCCGTCGATCCAGGTGCCAATGCGACCATCGGCGGTATGGTCTCTACTCGTGCCTCAGGCACCAATGCGGTGCTCTATGGCACCATGCGTGACAATGTTATGGCCCTTGAGGTGGTGTTGGCAGATGGCCAGATCATCAGAACCGGTTCGCGTTCAAGAAAGTCTGCAGCTGGCTATGACCTGACTCGTCTGTTCACTGGTGCAGAAGGCACGCTGGGAATTATTACCGAGATCACTCTGCGGCTGCGTGGTATCCCTGAGGCTATCTCCGCCGCGGTTTGTTGTTTTAAAGATCTCGATGCGGCTGTACAAACTGTTATTCAGACCATCCAGATCGGCGTGCCGGTTTCACGAATTGAACTGGTAGATGAAGTTCAGATGGAAGCCATTAATAAATACTCAAAAACTAATTATCAAATAGCGCCTACATTGTTTCTAGAATTTGTCGGTAGCGAATCTGGTGTTAAAGAGCAGGCTGAGACCGTAGCGATGTTGGCGGATGAAAATGGCGGTGCAGATTTTCAATGGGCGACAAATACGGATCAGAGAAATGAGCTATGGCGGGCCCGACATAATGCAGCCTATGCATCAAAAGCCCTGCGGCCCAATGCCAGTATGTGGGCAACTGATGTGTGCGTGCCTATTTCCAGACTTTCTGAATGCATCTCCCTGACTCGTAAGGAGCTGACTGAAGCTGAGTTGATATCGCCCATAGTAGGTCATGTTGGTGAAGGCAATTTCCATCTCTCCATGATGATTGATCATAATAACCCCGACGAAGTACACAAAGCAGAACAAGTGCACCGAAACATGGTACATCGTGCCATTGAATTTGGCGGTACCTGTACTGGCGAGCATGGTATTGGCATCGGTAAGCAGGAGTTTCTGGAACTAGAACATGGCGCTGGTGTTGATGTTATGAGGCTAATTAAAAAAGCACTCGATCCTGAGAATCTGATGAGTCCAGGGACAATATTTTCGTCCTAATACTTCGGACAAATTTACCAGGCAATTTAATTAGCCTGTTTATTATCTGTAAACTTTTAAAAAGACCCCGCTATGACCCCTGGTAAAGAACTGCAAGGCATAAATGTCGTCTCAATCGATCAGGCAGTAGCCGCACCTTATTGTAGTTTGCTGCTTGCAGATGCCGGAGCCAGAGTCATTAAAGTCGAGCGACCCGAGGGAGATTTCGCCCGGGGCTATGATCGAGGTGCTAATGGTAACAGTGTAATTTTTGCCTGGCTTAATCGGGGTAAGGAATCGATCAGTGTCGATTTGAATCAGCAGCAGGATGTGGCACTGCTGCATAAAATGCTTTCGACTGCTGATGTCTTTGTGCATAACCTGGCGCCAGGAGCTTTGGCGAAAAGGGGTTTTTCTGGCGATGCATTAAGAGCTGATAATCCGGGTCTGATCAGCTGCGAAATCAGTGGTTATGGCAATCAAGGTTCGGCGGCCAGCAAGAAGGCCTATGATTTTCTAGTTCAAGCAGAGAGTGGTCTGTGTTCAGTTACCGGTACCGACGATTCTCCCTCCAGAGTGGGAATTTCCATTTGTGATATTTCCAGTGGTCTAACTGCATTTTCTGCGATTTTGCGGGCATTGATTGGTCGGGGAATAACCGGTGAGGGTAGCGATATCGCAATCTCCATGTTTGATGTGATGGCTGACTGGATGAATATGCCATTATTGTCCAGTCGCTATATGGGTGGCGCTCCCGGTCGCCTGGGTTTAACCCATGCATTGATCGCGCCTTACGGCGCATTCGAATGTGGTTGCGGTAGTCAGATATTAATTGCCATTCAAAGTAATCGGGAGTGGGCAATATTTTGCGATCAGGTGTTGAAGCAGGCTGAGCTTGGTCAGGATATTCGATTTAAGGATAATACCGACCGTGTCGCCAATCGGCCGGCATTGCATGCTATTGTGAATGACACCTTTAGTCGCTACGATCAGTCGCAGTTAGTGGCTTTGCTTGATCGGGCAAAAATTGCCAATGCACGCCTAAGCGATGTGGATGATTTATCCAGTCACGAATTTCTAAACAATATAACTATTCAGTTTGGTGATATGTCCATCGAGCTGGCCGACTTGCCGGTGCCCGGAGCACGGCCAGTCGAGGTTCCATTACTAAACCAACATGGCGATGCGATCCGTCTGGAATATTCCTAAAAAAGTATGAACACTGTAATTTAAATAGGCCAAGACTGTATGAAAAAATATCAAAACTATATAAATGGACAGTGGGTGGACCCATCCTCTGGAGAATGGTTTGATTCAACCAACCCTTACAATGATGAAGTCTGGGCGCAGATTCCAAAAGGTAATCAACAAGACGTCGATCTTGCTGTCGCAGCAGCAAAGACAGCCTTTGAAGGCGAGTGGGGCGAAATGCGCCCAACCCAGCGTGGCAAGTTGTTAAACAAACTGGCGGAAATTATTGAGAGGGAAGCGCCGCGTCTTGGTGAGATAGAAGTGCGCGATAACGGCAAGCTAATAGCAGAGATGTCAGCTCAAACCCGCTATATGGCAGAGTGGTATCGCTATTATGGTGGCATGGCAGACAAGGTCGAAGGTGCGGTTATTCCCAGCGACAAACCGGGTATCTTTAACTTTACACGTTACGAGCCTCTGGGTGTGATCGGCATGATCACACCATGGAACTCGCCATTGTTGTTGCTTGCCTGGAAATTGGCTGCAGCCCTTGCGGCGGGTAATGTCGCGGTAGTCAAGCCGTCGGAATTTACATCCGCATCTACTCTGGAGTTTATGAGCCTGATTGAAGAGGCAGGTTTTCCACCTGGGGTAGTGAACACCATCACAGGCTTTGGTCTGGATGTTGGCGCGCCACTAACAAGTCACCCAGATGTCGCCAAAATCGCCTTCACTGGATCAGACATATCTGGGCAAAAGGTTTATGAATCTGCGGCCAAACAGATAAAGCACGTATCTCTGGAACTGGGTGGTAAGTCACCTAATATAGTTTTTGAAGATGCAGACTTTGAAGCGGCGGTGATGGGCGCGATCTCGGGCATTTTTGCAGCTACGGGACAAACCTGTATTGCCGGCTCGAGGCTGTTGGTACAGCGATCCATCCATGATCAATTCGTTGAGCGGCTAGTGGAGGTCGCAAAAACGGCCACTATCGGTGATCCCATGTCCATGGACACTCACGTTGGCCCAGTTACCACGGCACCGCAATTTCAGAAAGTGATGGACTATATTGATATTGCCAGAAAAGAAGGTGCAAAGTGTGTTTTGGGTGGTTCGCCTTATACGGGCGCTGGTGTCTCTGGCAGTCAATTTGTTGAGCCGACAATATTTACCGGTGTTGATAACAGTATGCGAATTGCCCAGGAAGAAGTTTTCGGTCCCATACTGTCTGTCATACCGTTTGACACAGAAGCCGATGCGATACGAATTGGTAACGACATTGAGTTTGGTCTGGCAGCCGGCGTGTGGACTAAAGATATTGGCCGGGCTATGCGTATGTCCGAGAAACTTAAGGTTGGCACATTGTGGATCAATACCTATCGGGCAGTCAGCTTCACATCTCCATTTGGCGGTTATAAACGCAGCGGTATGGGCCGCGAGAGCGGGATGGAAGGCATAAAGGAATATATGCAAGTCAAGTCTGTGTGGATTTCCCAGGAAACCAGTGTAGCCAACCCTTTTATTATGCGTTAGCAATATGAATTATGAACTTGATCATCTCGACATTCGTGACGGGGTCAGAAAATTATGTGAAGACTTTCCTGGGGAGTATTGGCGCAGGTGCGACCGTGAGGCTGAGTATCCAGCGGAATTTGTTCAGGCCTTGACCGAGGCGGGATATCTTAGCGCCTTAATTCCTGAAGAATATGGTGGCTCCGGTCTGCTGATATCTGCTGGCGCTGCAATTCTTGAAGAAGTGCACCGCGCAGGCTGCAATGCGGCGGCGTGTCATGCCCAGATGTACACCATGGGTACGGTTTTACGGCATGGCTCAGACGCACAAAAGCAAAAATACTTACCCGGTATCGCTGAGGGTAGCTTGCGCTTACAGGCATTCGGCGTTACTGAGCCTTCCAGTGGAACTGACACCACTGCCCTGCGTACTCAGGCCCGCCGAGAGGGCGATAAATATATCGTTAATGGTCAAAAACTTTGGACCTCTCGGGCTGAATATTCTGACCTGATGTTGTTGCTTTGCAGAACGACACCGAAGGATCAGGTAGTTAAGAAAACCGATGGGCTTTCTGTTTTGTTAGTAGATATGCGCGAATGTCGTGGCAGCACACTAACTATTCGTCCCATTCGCACCATGATGAATCATGCCACTACGGAGATCTTCTTCGACAATGTGGAAGTATCGGTTGATAATTTAATTGGCGAAGAAGGTAAGGGCTTTCGATACATTCTGTCTGGTATGAATGCCGAACGAATTTTGATTGCCTCCGAATGTATTGGTGACGCGAAATGGTTTACCGAAAAGTCGGCCAAATACTCCACCGAGCGGGAAGTGTTCGGCCGGCCCATCGGTAAAAACCAGGGCATCCAGTTTCCCATCGCTAAAGCTTACGCGGATATGCGGGCTGCTGAACTCATGTTGAAAGAAGCCATTAGATTGTATGAGCGTGGCTACAATCCAGGTGAAGAAGCGAACCTTGCCAAGCTGCTTGCGGCAGATGCTTCCTGGGCGGCGGCGGAGGCCTGTGTGCAGACCCACGGTGGTTTTGGATTTGCAGAGGAATACGATGTAGAACGCAAATTCCGCGAGGCGCGTCTGTACCAGGTGGCACCAATTTCGACCAATCTGATTTTAAGCTACGTGGCCGAACATGTGCTGGGTATGCCACGCTCTTATTAAGATGACACTATGTTGACCCAATACCTGGCTGATTTCGCAATATCCACACAAGCATCTTCTATTCCGGAGAGTGCTCGTGAGGTTGCCAGATTATCCCTGTTGGATTGGTTAGCTGTAGGTATTGCCGGCTGTGAAGAGCCGGTTAGCAATATTGTTCGGGAAATGCTCGCTGCAGAAGGCGGCGTTGCCGAGTCGACGGTTTTTGGACAGCAAATCAAGCTTCCGGCTCGTGCAGCGGCATTGGCTAATGGCACCATATCCCATGCGCTGGATTATGACGATACTCACTTTATTTATTTAGGGCATCCCAGTGTCGCGGTTTTTCCTGCGGCATTTGCAGTGGCTGAAAAAGTTGGTGCAGGATTTGAAGACTTTCTTGATGCCGCGTTACTAGGCATGGAGTCAACCTGCCGAATCGGTGCCTGGCTGGGCCGAGAGCATTATGAAAGAGGCTTTCATCAGACAGCAACTGCTGGCAGTTTTGGGTCGACACTAGCGGCTTGTCGATTACTCGGTCTAGATGTTGAGCAAACCTGTTTCGCTCTGGGGCAAACGGCCAGTAGGGCGTCTGGACTCAAGGCGCAGTTTGGTACCATGGGTAAGCCTTTTCATGCCGGAATGGCGGCATCTAATGGGGTGGAGGCGGCTAGTCTTGCTCAGGCAGGTTTTGTCTCATGTGCATCAGCTATGGAGGCAGAACAGGGTTTCGCAGAAACTCATAGCGTTGACTTTAATGATGTCGCGGTTGCCCTAAATGGACTTGGCAGCTCCTGGGTGTTTGAAACTGTTCAACACAAGTTTCATGCCTGTTGCCACGGAACACATGCATCTTTAGAAGCTATTGGAGAGATGCAAGGCCAGACTGATCTGCCAGGTGATTCCATTGATCGTGTGAGCATAACCGTACATCCGAGTTATCTTAAAGTCTGCAACATAGCCGAACCTGTAACTGGGTTAGAAGCGAAATTTAGTCTACGATTCACAGGGGCGATGATGCTATCTGGATGGGATACGGCATCACTAGATCAATTTAGTAGCGACGCCTGCCAGAATACGGAGCTTGTTAGTTTGCGAGATAAGATTAAAGTTAACACCGACCAAGAGTTAACGGAAACCCAGGCGAAAGTCACGATTACCACATTTGACGGTAGCGTCTTAAGTGCAAGTCATGATCTTGATAATCCAATGTCAACTGAAATTCGTCAACAAAAGGTATGCCATAAAGCGGCTGCGCTGATAGGTGGACAACATCAGGGTAATATTTGGCAGAACATTATCGCCCCGGATGCTGATTCCATGAATGTGTTAGCGACAACAGTGGCCAATTCCAATTAGTTCATGGTTGGACTAGTGAAGTTCTTAATTGCAGATTTTTTAGGCAAAAAGCCATGTGGTATAAATCACATCAAGGAAAGTTTTTAAGTGTTAAGCTTTTTGTTAAATTATAAAGGTAAGAAAACAATCTGGAGGTGGTCTCATGGCGAAATTAATTATTGGGCATACAACTCATAACTCTGTAAAAATCTGGGTCCGTGGAGAAGAGAGATGGCCCGTGGCGTTTGTTGATGTTTACGACTCAGGTGATCGTAAAAAAGGTGATACCAGCATTCTGGAGTTACGCGAACAAGAGTTTTTTACCGCTACTACCGTTAGAACGGAGCTCAGCGCGGATAAGATATATAAAATAAAAGTATCGTTTGGAAAATCATCCGCAGATGAACCAGAAGAACGTATTCGTGAGGCATACACAACGGCAAAGATCAAAACTTTTCCCCGCCCCACTTCAAATGACAAATTCACCTTTATGTTTGGTAGTTGCAATTTGCATTCTTTGGGGTTTATAAAAAATCCCGATAAGATTTGGACAAGAGTATCTAATGTTGCTGAAAGCTTAGGTGCTCGGTTTATGTTGCACTGCGGAGATCAAATATATGCAGATATCCCAAGGAAGCCACGTCGAAGCCCTGACCATTACAGAAAAAAATACCTTGATGCTTGGGAAGACTGCGTACCGGCAAGAAGGTTTCTAACGGAATGTCCGCATTATATGATTTTGGATGATCATGAAATCACAAACAATTTTGATAATGACATGGATGATGCAAAAGATATTCAATCCTTGAAACGTTTTGCATTGCAGACCTACTACGAATTTCAACATAGTCATAATCCTGACACGCCAGACAATGAAAGAGATGGGCGACAGTATTACTACCAGTTTAGTTACGGCAAAGCGCAATACTTCGTAATGGACACAAGAACACGAAGGAGTCAGGCGAATGGGGAGATTATTGATGGTGATCAACTGGTTGCAATAAAGTCCTGGCTAGAGAGCAATAGGAGCGAAATTAAGTTTATTGTCACCAGCGTTCCTTTCTTATCACAGAGAAAAAAATCCAAAGGCGATAAATGGAGTGCAGATGAATTCATCGATCAACGTAATGAACTATTGAAATACATTTTCGATCAGGACATTCAACGAATCGTGTTCTTAACCGGCGATATGCACACCAGCTATCATGGCTCCTTGAAAATGACAGACAATGAAAGGTCTATAACGATACACGAGTTAATGTCCAGTCCATTAAATCAATTTACACCGACCACCAGGCTTAAAGACGAATACCATTCTCCATACGACTCATCAATAGGCCCAATAAAATTGAAGAGCGTTATAACTGCGTCTTCTTTTTATGGTAGTCACTCAAATGTGATGGCCGTGACTGTTGATGATCCTAGAATACGCTACAAAATTTACCGTACTTCTGAAAAAGAACCGGTTGCTATAAACAAGTCCTTTACAATATAACGTATGCTCTAATATTAGTGGTTATTTTATGCAAAGGTTATGCTGCCGGACTCTAAATAGAATGTGCTGCTGTACACAAGTTAGTTAGCTTCCGCATTGCCAGTTTACGTTCCAGCATTAGTAGCCCGCAATCTGGCGCGGCAACGAGTCTGTCCGCATCGATGTGATCTAATGCGTTGCGTAATCGATCAGTGATCTCACCGACTGATTCGACACGTGAACTGGCAACAGCAACCACACCAAGAATCACCGCAGTATCCTTATACAGCTCCAAAAGACTCAAGTCATTCAGACAATGGGCGTCTTCAATTGAAACCTGTTGTATGGTGGTTTCATCTATAGCTGCAGCGAGCTGAAAGTAACTTTCGGGGTCAGCTTTTAAATGGTCTTCGTCGTCTAGATGACCCGGATAGCCGCAACACATATGCATTACGCGGGTGACGCTTTTTGGGACTTTTTGAAAACACCGATCCAGGCATTCAATACCCAGTCGAGAGCATCATCTGCCTTACGGGCAAATAGCGGTTCATCTATGTATATAGGTGCAGCCGGTATCTGCCAGATGACGTATTTCAAAATTCAGGGCATCAGCAAGGTCCCTGGCCAACGCTTTCTCGCTTTCATAGTGAATGTTAGCTGTAGTATCTATGATGGTGAGCGGTCCTGGCACGGTCATTTTGAGCGGCTGATCAGTCGCTGCCTGGGCTGAGCTGTAATCGTGATATAAAAAATGGCTGCCGTCGGGTTTTACTTTGCTACGAATAGTCGGTAGTGGCGCTACTGCGGCTCCATTGCGGTGAACTTTCTCGGTCAGATTGTCAAAATCCATACCATGCAAATGCCGGCAATGATAGTGAATGTAATTCTCCCTGCGTTGTTCCCCATCGGTAGGAATATCGATACCACAGGCGGTCTGATCCTTAACCGCCTCGAGTGTTGCCTTTACCAATAATTCTTCCGGCACGTCGCTGGCGTAATCATTGGTGTAGGTGAATTCACGGGATTCTCCATCCTGTTGCCCAGGGCTTGCTTCTGCCCAGTTACCGGTGGAAATGTAGTCTGGTTTGGGATAGGCCCCGATACAGGTGGTAGTTATCGGCATGGTCATTATCGATAGTAGGTTTTAGAAATGCTACCGTGGTGAAAAATACAACACTCACCTATTAGCGGCATTTTTATTATTATGTTTGTTCAAATTTCTAAAACGCGTCAATATTTGGAGCTGCATTCGCAGTAGATCTAACCGTCCACCAGATGCTTTGGTAACAATTTTCTGATAAAAATGGCATGATCTGAGGCAATATAGACGCATCCGCATACGCAATCCCTGGAACTCAAATTGAAACGTCGACTTATCGTAATACTTGTAGCAGATATGGCTGGTTACAGTCGTTTGATGGAGCGAGATGAAGAGGGTGTTATTACCCGACAAAAGGGCCACCGCAAGGAGTTAATCGACCCCGAGATTAGTCAGCGAGACGGTATATTGCTGAAGAATACCGGTGACGGCTTGATTGTTGAATTCAATTCCGTGCAGGATGCCATTCGGTGCGCCATGGCAATTCAGTTAGGAATGATGGAGCGGGAAGGCCAGGCCGACGATGACAGACGCATTCAATATCGCATTGGCATTAATCTCGGCGATTTGGTGTTCGATGAGGATGATTTTTTTGGCGACGGTTTGAATGTTGCAGCCCGACTCGAAGGGTTGGCGAAACCCGGTGGTATAACTGTCTCAGATATGGTTTTTCAAACTCTACCGGAAAAATATAAAGATCAACTTGAAGACCTGGGCAACCAGAAGGTAAAGAATATTTCGCGGCCGATCAGGGTATGGCAATGGCTGCCAGATCAACCACGAAAAAGTGAGACCAAATCTGAACTGGCTTTGAAGCAACGGGTTCAGTACACCACCTCAAAAGATGGTACGCAGATTGCATGGGCCCGTATCGGTAGGGGTAACGCATTGGTAAAAGCACCGAACTGGCTAAATCATCTTGACTACGAATGGCGTAGTCCCATTTGGGAACCGTTTTATACCAGTATTGCAGGCCATCAGGATTTTATTCGTTTTGATCAGCGTGGCAACGGCCTATCGGAGTGGGAGGTTTCGGATATCTCAGAAGAGAGAATGGTGGAGGATATGGATGCTGTGATAAAGGCAGCTGACGTAGACCGCTTTGCGCTATTTGGTATTTCTCAAGGTGGCGCATTTTCTATACGTTATGCTGTGGAGTATCCGGAAAAGGTAACCTGTCTCATATTGTTTGGGGCGTATTTACGTGGTCGGATGAATCGCGACTCATTGGATCAGCGTCAACTTTGTGAAGTGTTAGGAATGATGATTGAACAGGGCTGGGGCTCCACTAATCCAGTTTTCCTGCATACTTTTACATCCAACTTTATGCCCGATGCACCAGCCGAGGTCTCGGCTGGTTTCGACGAGTTGCAACGGGTTTCGACTAGCCCGGAGAACGCCCGCAAAGTATGGGATATGAATGTCAATGTCGATGTTGTCGAGCTGGCCCGGCAGGTTAAAGTGCCTACGCTGATTTTGCACTGCGTGGGTGATCGGGTCTCTCCCCTTGAGGAGGGCCGACTGCTGGCTAAAACTATCCCCAATGCCACTTTTGTTGAGTTGCCTGGAAGTAACCATGTGCTGGTACCAAATACTACAGCCTATGAGCAACTTCTTGAAGAACTGGAAGATTTTCTGAAGGTTAATAATATCGAAGCAAATGAGGAAACCCCCGCACGTGGTTGAAAGTAGTAACACTGCCAGACGCACGCTGGCCGCTGTAGTCGCAGCAGATATTGTTGGTTACAGCCGGCTGATGGGTATTGACGAAGATCATACCATCGCCACTTTACGCAACTATCGCGAGACTATTTTCCAACCACTAATGGAGAAACACCATGGGCGTCTGGCCAATACCGCAGGCGATAGTTATTTTATTGAGTTCAAGAGTGCCACAGATGCGGTTCGTTTTGCTATGCAGGTGCAGGACGAAGTCAGTGAGAAGAACTTAGAGGATGACGAGCATCTAAATAGTTTATCGAATGGGTGTGAACCTGGGCGATGTGGTGGTTGATGGAGATGATTTACTTGGCGATGGTGTTAACGTCGCGGCCAGAATTGAGGCTTTGGCTGAACCCGGTGGCATTTGTATTTCCCGATCTGTGCGTGATCAGGTTCGAGATCGGCTGGATGTATCGTTAACCGATCTTGGGGAAACTGAGGTTAAGAATATCTCTCGCCCAGTAAGAATTTTCCAGGTTAGTGAATCGGCATTGCCTGATGCAACAAAAAGGTCAGTTAAGTACCGTTATTTGAATATGACGACTGCCGGTATTCTATTGTCTGTCGTATTAATCGCAGGCGGCTATTGGCTCTGGCAAAGCCAACAGACAGATTTTCAACCGGTTCAACCAGAACAGATGGAACTGACGCTTCCTGACAAACCATCTGTAGCTGTTATGCCTTTTAAGTTTATCGGTTCCAGCGAAGATGAAGGTGTCTTTCTCACAGATGGGTTGAGTGAAAATATATCAGCCCACCTGACAGCCATCGGTGAACTGTTTGTGATTGGTAACCAATCGACAAGATCACTGAGTAACCAATCGATTGATGTTCGCGGTGTTGCTATTGAATTTGGTGTTCAATTCGTGCTAACCGGAAGTCTGCAAAAAGTCGGAGATAGTTTGCGGGTGACGGCGAGTTTGGTTGATGCTGTTGTCGGCAATCAAATCTGGTCCGGTCGCTATGACCGATCCCAGTCAGACTGGTTTACTATTCAAGATGAAATAACCTTGGCGGTCGTCGAGAAAATTTATGGCAAAGCCATTTCCGGTGAACACCCGGGGCAGCTTAGTACCAGGAATCTGCAGGCTTTTATCGCTGGTGTTAAGGGTAAGTTTGAGCAATCAATATTTATGCCAGAAGGGAATGAAAAGGCCAGAGAGCTTTATGAGCAAGCACTTCAGCTCGATCCAAACATTGCTAAGGCCTACGGTGGGATCAGTTTTTCCCACCTGATGGATACCCGAATGGGTTATGCGAAAGACCCGCTTCATTCGCTGGACTTATCTGAAGAATATGCTCGCAAGTTGCTGAAGCTGGATGAACATGATTATCACGCATACAGGATGTTAGCCATGATCCGAGTGGTGCAGAAAATACCGGATGAAGCAATCGAGTTTGTCGAAAAGGTGCTTGCAAAGGGTGACGGGGATGCAGATGTTGTCGGTGCGTCGGCCTGGGTGTACAAGTATGTTGGCAAGTCGGAGCAATCTCTGGACTATTTTTCCAGGGCGAAACGGCTACAACCAGTGCATGGATGGTGGCTTGTTGCAGATGAATTTGGCGCGTTAATAGACGCACAGCAATATGATCGAGCTTTCACTTTTATAGATGCTTACCTTGCCGCAGCGCCAAAAGGGTTTGAGGAAATGTTTTAGCCTATACAGCTCTAGTTATCTTTCAAGTAGAAGGTGAATCAGCTGCGCAAAAAATAATGGATAAGTCGCTTAGTGACAGACCGGACTTAACTATTAAAAGCTTTCGATCCTTTGATTTGGCCTATGTAAGTCCCGAGTTACCCGAGAAGCGTTATGCTATTTACAGGAAGTTGGGTATGCCTGATTAATAGGCTTAGGTATAGTCTGACTTTAATTTGGTGTTAGCTTTTTCAGGGATTTAATTATCTCTTCTGAAAAATGATTTAGCGTCAGTTCGTCCTGGTCGACTATTGTATCCTGTAACGATCGCACGTCCTTCTCCAATATACCGATGGTGTTATGTGGATCATAGCCTTCTCGCGACCAGGAAATAGCATCGAAATTATCGCCAAACCAGGTCGCGCCAGAACTGCTACGGGCTACCTCTAATAACTTTTCCACCGGGAAACCTAGAGCTTCAGATGCCTGCATCACTTGTCTAACCGCAACGGTTGAGGTGGCAGCCAGCATGTTATTTAGGACTTTACAGGTCATGCCACTACCTAATGGGCCAAGATAATGAATCTCATCTCCCATGGCATTAAACAGGGGCATCAAATCTGCAATTATCGTCTCTTCCCCGCCCAGCATAAAAGTTAGCGAACCATTTTCTGCCCGATAGGGCGCACCGGACATTGGCGCGTCAACCAGATGAGTTGAGTCTGGAATTCGTTGCCTTAAGTGTTGAATATACTTTGTCGATAAAGTGGAACAGATGACCAGAGTTTTCGGTGCTTGTGAACCACTAAATAATCCATTGTGTCCAAAACAGAGTTCGTCGGTTTGTTTGGCATCTCTAACAACAGAAAGCACGATACTGCAATGCGTCAATAATTGCTGAGCATCGTTACATAGGGTTTGGTGTAATGATGGAAACTCAGAGTGAGGTCTTATGTCATAACCACATACGTCAAAACCGCTTTTAGCCAAATTATTTGCCATTGGCAAGCCCATTGCGCCACACCCTGCTATACCAACACTGATGGGCGGTTCTTGTGGTGTAAGGGAAAATTCATCCTCCAACATCATGTGTAAGTGTGGGTAACTACTCTACCAAAGAAGATCCAGTGGAACACAGGATAACCTCTCGTAGCCATTTTC
>JBLHGU010000103.1:0-18277 GCA_047615875.1 Parasphingorhabdus sp. | reverse complement strand
ATTGGGGGCGAATATCGTCGGCACAGTAAGTACCGACGAAAAGGCGGAAGCCGCTCGTGCGGCTGGTTGCCATCATCCAGTGGTTCGTTCGAAGGAAAACTTTGTTGAGAAAGTTCGCGAAGTCACCGATGGCGAAGGTGCGGCGGTTGTGTACGAAGCCATTGGTAAGGATACTTTACAGGACTCCCTTGACTGTCTAAGACCCATGGGTGTCTGTGCGGCCTACGGACATGTTTCAGGTCCACCGGATCCAGTAGACATAATTCAGGATCTAGGTCGTCGTGGCTCACTATTTATTACTCGCCCGGCGATCATGCATTACGTTGCCAAAAGATCAGATCTCGAGTGGACCTCACGCGACTTGTTCAAGGCAATTGGGGATGGGATTTTGGACGCCAATATCAACTATGAGTACGCGCTCAAGGATGCTGTCAAAGCCCATGAGGCTATCGAAAGCGGCACTACACTGGGTGCGACTATTCTGATCCCATAAATTTGAAATTACTGGGACAGTTATAGAACGGCGCTAAGTTAAGGGACTTCAGCAGGACAACTGTTGCGGTGCGAAAACTCTTGCAATGACAGTGTAAGAACCTCAATACCTATGTCGGGTTTAAGCAAAGACTCCCATTGGCGTACCCTTGAAATGCATCGAATCCATTGAGCGAAATTAGATTTCGTGCATCACACGTTCTTAAGCGGGTAGAGGAGCAGTCTCCAGCAAAGTCCGATGTCTTTCCCGGTCACGCTCATATTTGTAGGCGAGCTGGGCAATATATTCGCTAACCGAAAAGTTCGGCTTGAGCTTCAGCACCTCGGCGACATGCTCACCATCCTCGACGTGCTTTTCTAAATTTGCATAGCAGCCCGCCATGTCCGCGTGATAACCGAAGCGCGGGTAATCGGTGGTCGAATAGACTTCGATAGCCTCTGTAAAGCGCCCCTGCTGTAAGAGGCTGCGACCCAGGAGATGGGCCCACATCGTTGCCGAAAATGGGTCGAGGCGAATGGCCATTCGAAGGCAGGCCTCGCCTTCCACTGGCGCACCCAGCCAGGTCAATAGTTCCCCTTTCTGCGCATGCAGGCGCGGATCGTTCGGATTGATCGAGAGCTGACCGCTCGGTGCATGTTTTCGCGTAGTGGATCGAGGCGCAGAAGGCGTTGTGCGGCGCGCAATGCGGCTTCCGCTTCGCCTTGATCGCAATACGCGCCAAAAAGTATCTCAAATACACTGATTGCCATCGATGAGAGTTGCGGGTGTTTCCCGTGGGCGGCCCGCAGCTCAAAGCCCCCAAACAGATTTAGCTCTAGATTTGACACGTAGTTGCAGTCCTCCCCAATAGTAGTTCGGCAATACGCCAACAATTGTTGATAGCGCCAGTATATCGGTCCGACTTGCAATTTTTCACACTTTTATCACGCCCCGCAATCAACTCGAGAAGACTTCTCACGACGACCTAACGGGGCTCGTGGAAGATTCATCCCTACCGAAACATCAAACACAGGATTCAATCATGACCGTCAACATCACCGATTTTACCCCCATAGCCACAAGCATATCTTCGAGCGTGGCTTTGGCTACCGCAAAATTGGGCGAGCCCCGAAAGTCCCATAGTCGGTTCGTCGGCTCGATCCCCAAAATCTATGACACTCACCTGGGTCCGCTGCTGTTCGAGTTCGCTGCCGCTGATCTGGCCAAACGGGTTGCCAAGGCGATTCCTCATGGCGGCAAGGTTCTTGAAGTTGCGTGCGGCACCGGCATTTTGACCGAGCATCTCAGCCGCGCGTTGCCGCCAGCAAGCGAGATCATCGCCACTGACCTCAACGAGGCCATGCTCGACTTCGCCCGCCAGCGACGTGGCAACTTGTCGAATGTCACCTATCAACAAGCGGACGCGCTCGAGCTGCCCTTCTCTGATGCTTCGTTCGACATTGTTGTGTGCCAGTTCGGACTAATATTTTTCCCGGATAAAGCCAAGAGTATCGCCGAAATGACCAGAGTCCTCAGGCCGGGCGGTCTCCTCACGTTCAACGTTTGGGATTGCCTTAACCAGAACATAGTCGCAAAGATTGCACTGGAGACCATCGCGGGGTTCTTCGAGACCGACCCTCCGGGTTTCCTCAGCGTGCCCTTCGGCTATTATGATATCGATGTGATTCGTGATTTGCTGCTGGACGCCGGCTACGGTGCCACCAGTGCGAACGTGGTCTCCGCGACGGTCGAACGGCCCAACGCCCTGTATCCTGCAATGGGGTTTGTCGAGGGCAACCCCGGCATTCTGCAGATCCGCGAGCGGGCCATTGCCGATCTGGAAGAAATCATCGCGGCGCTTGCCCAAGCCTATGACGCGGCCTTTGGCCCAGCACCACTGAGCTTTCCGCTGCAGGAGATCATCTTTTCAGCGGTAAAACCATGACCTTACTGTAACTGACGGCGGCACCGTTTCTCGCGTCGCCGGCCACACGTAGGCGGTTAGTGCAAGAAGAACAGATATCATCTGCTATGCCGCCTGGTTGTACGAGTGTTTTAATCTTTGTCGCCGAAACATTGAGGATCTTCTAGCTAAGCGAGGCATTAATGTTAGCCGCGAAACAATCCGCCTGTGATGTCTCAAACTCGAAACTTTGGCCATGTTATGGTAACTACACTAAATTAATCAGCCTATTGCCTCAACCAGATGAATTGAATCATCTTTATAATGCAGACTTTCGTATTTCCGAAATTCTCTGACAACGTTTATATTGATCAACCGGACAAAATCCATGAATATCAGAATCTTTTTGGCATCCGTACTAACATTTTCGTTTTACTGGGTATCCGCTAACGCTGATGCGGACGAGTACAACAGCGTGGAACTAGCACAACGAGCTCTAGCCATCACGGTTGTGGGTGAACGCCAAGGAGGCTACTGGGTACAGATGACACAATCGGTTTCCCCGGATTATGGAATCCTCACCGACCAGTCATGGGACACTAACGACATCGATGATAACTGGTATCAGATCTATTCTGAGCAGCATGGCACAGGTTTCTGTCTTACTGTCGTACCGTCTGAACAGCAGGGGCTCGATACGGTTGTTGTGCTTAATCCGTGCGACTCCTATGATATGGGTCAGGCTTGGAGGAACGAGGAAAGCAACGATGGTCAGCGCTTTTACAATGCTGCGATGTCAGAATCAGCGTGCCTCACTGTTATAGCTAGTGGGGAGTACGAGAATCTGCTTACGATGACCAATTGTGGCACGGGTGACATATCGACGGAACTTTGGAATTTGCAGGGCACGGGTCGCCCCGTCATTAACTGACCATCTTCTACCATTAATTAAGTTTAGTTAACTTTAATCCTAAACTGACATAACCCAAATCTCGCGCATTAAATTCATTATGTGAGTTACGACAGGCCGAGTGATCAAGCCGGCAAGTGTATGTTAAATGCGGCGCGGATGCGGGCATCCGTGTCGGGATCGAACCTCGCTGCTGAGCGTTTATCCAGGATTTCATTTTTGCGTTTAATAGCTTTCTGAATTAGGTCGGGCTTGTTCAATTCAGCCCACTCCTTAGGCGAGGTGCGATCTCCCAATGCAGGGTAAACGAAATCAGTCTGCATACGGCCCAGGGTCTGGTCGGTGCCAAGATAATGTCCGGGGCCATTGAGACAAACGTCCGCTATTTGATCCAGGGCCAGGGTTTCATCTGTAACCTCGATACCACGCACACAACGCAGGGCCTGGCCGAGCAGATCGTCCGAAAGGATCAGGGATTCGTGGCAGAAACCCAGCAGCGAGGCGTGCATACCAGCGGCCTCGTATACCATGTTCAATCCAGACAAGCCTGTCATAACGGCGGAACACATCTGTTCCCATCCTGCTTGCATATTTGGTAACTTGCTGTCCGCTGCACCGGCTGCAGCGCCCCCGGGCAGACCATAGAACTTATGCATCTGGGCGCAGCCCGCAGACAATAGAGCCTGTTCGCCAGAACCGACTGTCATGGCTCCGGTGCGCAGATCGAGCCCAAAGGGCCAGGTGCCGAAAATAGCCGGGTGGCCAGGGCTGATGGCATTAACATAAATCATCCCAGCCAGGCATTCAGCAACCGCCTGAGCGATGGCACCAGCGATAGTGGATGGTGATGTAGCGCCCGACATTCCCGCGCTCAAGAGCAATATTGGTATGCCGCCGCGTATGCAGGCTTCCATCACTTCGCAGCTTTCGGTGGCGAACTTCATTGGTGGCACAACGAAACAATTAGAGTTGGAAATGAAGGGGCGTTCGCGGAACTTGGCCTCGCCGCCTGCGATTTCGTAGATCATTTCTAAAGCGCCCGGGATAAAGGACGGTTCAGTAAAGGATGTGCCAACGTGTTTTGTGGTGCCAGAACAACAGCCATAGATGGTGTTTAGATCCATCTCGTAGTTGTTAGGAATGTCGCGGCAGACCATAGGGCGCTGTACAAAATGCACGTTGTCGAGTTCGTCAACAATACGCGCGGCATCGTGTAGATCTTGCAAAGTGCTTTCACGGTATTCGTTTGTCTCAACATCTACCAGGTGAACCGCTGCGCCAGCGGTTCCGTAATGTACCCGGTTACCGGAAAGGACGAGATCATTTTTTCCGTCTCGGCTGTAGAGCGTTATCTCATGCGCAGCTTTTGTAAGCATGTCTTCCACCAGGGCCCGGGGGAAGTAGATGCGGCCGTTATCACCGAGAGTAGCGCCAGCACTAGTGAGTATCTCGATGCCGGATGGCGGCGCGTCGGCGAGGCCGATCTGCTCCAGCGCATCGAGTGCGGTGTTGTGGATGCGTAGCATATCGGCGTCGCTCAGTACTTTGAGCGCACTGCTGCTCATGCCTGGGCGAATAGGGCGAACATCTTCGGTTAACGGAGCGGCGCGAAGTGCCTGACGGGCAGCACGACCACCTGGACGACGGGTACGGGTTTCGGACATGGGGTAATTCCTTGGTTTTGCGTTTGTTGTTTTAAGAATAGGCTAGCAAAAACAAGGGGAGCCGCGAGCCGCTCGGCCACGGTCAGCGCCTATAGTGAGTGAAACCAGTGATGTCATCCAGTCAGAGTTAATCATGGGCAAAAGTACCATTGGGCAACGCGAAGCTATAGCATAGCCTAGATTAGCCCACGTCTAATTGCGGAATAAAAGTCGCTTTTGATCAAAATGCGACTTCGCACATATGAGAAGCATAGGAAGTATGGTATTGCCAAGCTGGCGGCCAGAAATCGATGGGATTGGTAGATGAAAACCTTCAAAAACTATTGATTCCCACCAGATATAATCAGCTATGCAGTTTGGCTTGTACCATCGCTTCAGCTTGGGCCATCGAGATATCGAAGATCTGCCAGCTGACCGAGGCATCATAGTCAGTCACGAAGCTATTCGGCTCTGGTGCATTGAGTCTTGAGCGCAATACACCAGAAAATTGAGACGAAAACACCGGGGTTATGGCGATACTTTCTACATTGATGTAGTCTTCCTGAAATGAACGACCAGTAGGACATGATGGCAGAGTTATTCAACGAGACCCGCTAATCAGCTGAAATCCACCGTAATGTGAACTGGCTCACAAATCGCCTTCGCTTAGTGTCGGATAGTTCGCAGATCCCTCGCTCGGACATCGTCATAATTCATCCCACACTAATAGCTAAGGCCAGAACGATGAATTACACCGAATACGCAACTCGAACCACTTTCAGCATTATTTGTCCTGTAGTGCTGAAATTAGGTCAAGGCCAGCATATTGATCTGCTTAAGTGAGTTTAAGGTGAGATACATCACCACTTTATGGCGAAGAAAAATCTAAATTGCCAGTACCTACATTTCAACATCTGGAGAAATATCCGTTGCTTGCCCAGCAGTACCAGGCACAACTGTGTGTAGCTCATACCACTTAATTCCCCCAACGGTGATGGGATAATCTGATAGGCCAAATCTAGCTCCTCTTCTCTTACCTGAGCATTTCTGTATCAACTCTGAGTTCATAGATTGTTACCAATACAAGGTTTTGTGGTAAAACCTTTTAATGCCTGTTTCTACCACCCAAACTGACGACTGTTTACCTTTACCGCTAGTGCCTCGTTCGGCGCGAGTAGATCGCGCTGCGATTGGATTCGATTCTCGTACGCTGTTACGAATTTCAATCATGGCATTCGATCATTCCTGGCGTATGGGGTTTGCCATTGTGGCCACTATTCTTGCGGCCATCGCACAAATTGTTATTCCTCGATTGATTGGTGATGCTGTAGATAATGCCCATGGCATCTTGGGAGGTCTGTCTTCATCAGAAATTAGCGCAGGCGGAGCATTGGTGATCACTGCCTGGTGGCTATTTATAGTGTCATTTTTTCGCGGCGTGGTCACCATGATCCAAAACTATCAGGGCGAAGCTGTTGGGCATCTGATTGCCCACAAATTGCGGCTTGAATATTACGCAAAGCTCCAGCAGCTCAGTTTTCGTTACCACGATCAGACCCACACCGGGGAACTGATGACCCGCGGTATTTTGGACATAGAGGGTGTGCGACTTTGGGTGCATACCGGAATTCTTCGAATGATCCTCCTTGCAGTTCTGATATTTGGAGGCGGAGCGATGTTGATCTCCATGGATGCGTCACTGGCGCTGGTCGCACTGGCCTTTGTTCCTCTAGTTGCCGTAGGAGCCAGTCTGGCTCGGCTTAAATTGCGATCGTTGTGGTACGCACTGCAAGAGGAGCTAAGTGTGTTGACCCGGGTTATGGAAGAAAATCTTGGTGGCATTCGTGTTGTTCGTGCATTCGCTGCGGTCGGATTCGAAATGGTGCGATTTGATCATATATCAGCCATTGCCAGAAAAATTACCCAACACCGTATCTGGGTTTTTGTGGCCAGTACCACCGCTATGACTTTTGCATTTTTTCTATCTATGGGCATGGTGCTTTGGATCGGTGGCGAACACGTCCTGGAAGGCCGGATATCGGTTGGAGAATTTGCTACATTTCTCACCTTCATGACTATTTTGCAGCAACCCGTGCGGCAGATCGCCTGGATGGTGAATTCCATTGCTCGGGCTTCAACCTGTGGTTCCAGAATATTCGAAATTCTTGATCTGGAGTCGGATATTCAGGAGCGCAAAGGGGCGGTTTCGA
The DNA here is from genome assembly GCA_047615875.1 of Parasphingorhabdus sp. Lineage (GTDB taxonomy): Bacteria > Pseudomonadota > Gammaproteobacteria > Arenicellales > CAJQKF01 > JBLHGU01. The sequence continues at coordinate 11,139 of JBLHGU010000103.1, read as the reverse complement.
TTCCCACTGATGCCAATGGCATTATTCGCTTCGAAGCGGTGAGTTTTGGGTACTATAATGACGACCAAGAAGCATGCACCTTGACGGATATTAGCTTCGAATTGGCGCCTGGCAAGATTCTTGGCATCGTCGGGCCCCCAGGTAGCGGTAAATCAACCATCGCAAACCTGATCCCGCGTTTTTATGATGTTACTGATGGTCGAATAACCATTGCCGGCATCGACGTTCGGGATATCCAGCTATCTGAACTGCGCAGATACGTCAGTGTTGTTCAGCAAGATGCTTATCTTTTCACCTCAGCTGTCGACACTAATATCGCTTACGGTGATCCCTGGGCGGATCGTAGTGCGATTAGACAGGCCACTGAAACTGCCCAGTTACATCACTACATCGAACAGTTACCGGACACTTACCGTACCTTGGTTGGTGAAAGAGGGGTTTCGTTGTCTGGCGGCCAACGGCAGCGGCTTGCGATTGCACGAAGTATTCTGCCAGAGTCGGGTGTGATCGTGTTTGATGATGCGACGGCAGCGGTTGACGCAGGAACCGAACTTCAGATTCGACAGTCTTTGTCTCAGCATATGCGCTCCCGCGCGACAATTATCGTAGCGCATCGATTGTCTTCTTTAGCACATGCTGACGAAATACTGTTTCTGGATAAGGGTCGAATAGTAGAGCGTGGTTCGCACGATGATCTCGTGGCTCTTGGTGGTCGTTATGCGAACCTGTTAGACCTACAAACTACGGTTGCACAAGACGGTCTGTCGGACTAATGGCTAGCGATCCTTCATCTAGTGGAGCGCCGGATTCGTCAGCAACGACGGGTGCGAATGAAACAGTAGAAAGCGCCGAAAAACGAAAGCCGTTAGCAGTGGTTGGATCGCAGGATGCGTTTGAAGAAGAAATGTTTGGGGCCGTTTTTGATGGAGTGATCCTGCGGCGATTCTGGTCTTTCGTCAAGCCTTACCAGCGTACACTCTTCATCGCTATGATTGGTGTGGTTATTTTTACCATTACGCAAATTTCCATCCCTTTACTTATACGGTTTGCCATTGATAAATCTTTCATAGGTGATCAGGCAGGGCTTGAATTACTGCACATTATAGTGATCGGATTTATTGCAGTCGTAGTCGTAAATTATCTTGCCAACATGGCGCAAGAGTTTCTGGTCGGACGTGTTGCCGGACATCTGCTATTCGATCTGCGTCGCGCGATGTACGCTCATCTTCAAGTCGTATCGTTGTCCTTTATGGACAAGACAGAGGTGGGGCGATTGATGTCTCGTCTACAAGGTGACGTTAACGCGTTACAGGAATTTCTTGAGACATCCATTTTTGCGTTGGGCGATTTTGTATTACTCATTGGTATTTGTTCAGTTCTGCTATGGATGGATTTTCGTCTTGGCTTACTCACGCTAATTGTCGTCCCGGCGCTGCTTGTCGTTCGGGTAGTGTGGCTGCCATACGCGCGACGAGCTTTCCTGACCGCCCGCGAAACCAGTTCTGCGGTTAACGGCGCATTAGCGGAAAATGTACATGGAATCCGTGCAATTCAATCCATGAACAGGGAGCAACTGAACTATCAGCTGTTTGGTGAAAAAGCCAAGGCGAACTTGATGGCGCATCTGCGTGCTTCTCAGTTTTCAAATATCATGGTGCCGATTGTCGACACGCTAACCGGCCTGGCGATGGTGATTGTGGTACTGATCGGCGGCGACATGGTACTCGAAGGTAATCTCGAACTGGGGGTAATGGTCGCGTTCCTGTTCTATATTCAACGCTTCTTTGACCCGATTCGTTCCTTGACTATTCAGTACAGCATTATGCAGCGCGCCATGGCCTCCGGGCAGCGTATTTTCGAAGTGCTGGATGTTCCATTGGCGGTACAGGATACTCAAAATGCAATAACGTTGCATGAGTACGATGGCTCAGTTGAATTTGATGACGTTTGTTTTGCCTATGAGCCCGATCGTCCGGTGTTAAAGGGTATCAGCTTCAGAGTGAAAGCCGGTGAAATGGTCGCATTAGTCGGACCCACGGGTTCGGGAAAAACCAGTGTGACGTCGTTACTACATCGTTTCTACGATGTGGATAGCGGATCAATTCGGATTGGTGGGCATGATGTACGCGATATCGCACTGGACTCAATTGGTGCCGAAGTGGGTATGGTATTACAGGAGCCCTTTTTGTTTTCAGGTACCGTGATCGATAATATTCGCTATCAAAAGCTGGATGCACGTCGTGATGAAATAGAGTCTGCAGCTCGAACAGTCGGTGCCCATGATTTTATTAGCGCGTTACCCGAAGGCTATGACACGGAGTTGGATCAACGTGGCAGCAATCTTTCTCTAGGCCAACGACAATTAATTTCTTTTGCCCGTGCATTGGTGGCTGATACACGGATACTGATACTCGACGAAGCAACCGCAAATATTGACAGCTATACCGAAAGAGAAATTCAACAAGCGCTTGCACAATTACTTAAAGGCAGAACTGCCATTGTTATTGCTCACCGGCTGGCCACAATACGAGGAGCAGATCGGATTCTGGTTCTGAGCGAAGGAGAAATTATCGAGACCGGCAATCATGAATCCTTGGTTGCCGAAGGTGGGCTGTATGCTCGTCTATATAAACTGAACCAGGGCTCGTTTGATGACCTGTGATTTTAGCATTGACGATTGTTGCGCATGGCGCAAACCACACCGGATTTTAAAATGAATAGAGGCCGCGATTGTCCTGCTAGGTTAACTTATTTTCGCTCATAAAGTAGAAACATAGAGTGTATATATCAGATGAATAAGATGCAATGTTGTATTTGATCTTGCTAATACTGTAGCTAGTGGGCCACGTGGAAAGTTAGGTAACACTCAGGATGGCTATGTGGGCACACCTCGAAATCTAGTTCCGGTTTCAAGCGTGTGTAACGTTCGTTCTAAATTGATAACCATTTAGCTTTTCCTTAAGCTGAGCAAGTTTGACGTTTACGATCATGCCGGCGTACTACCTACGAAGCTCTTCAGCACTTGCTGTATCAGGTAACAGCTGCACATAACACACCGGGATTTCACCAGCGTAGGAATCAGGCATGCTGACCGCCACCGCAGGGTAGTTTTGCATAGCATTCTCTATCATCAAGAGATCGATGTTGTGACCGATCCTGATAATGAGACCCTTTGATTGCCAAGTGCATCGAAAAATCGATGACTCCATCCACCGGTTCACTCCCAAGTGGCGTTACTCGGCTTAAAATGAGCTAAAGAATCTGTTGTTTCTGTTCCAGTAATTTTCTCAGATATCGAGCTGAGGATGTGCTCCCAGATTGACAAGAACCTTTGTTCCCGATGCTTCCAGCAGGCCCCGGATATGATCTGGCTGGAGCAGAAAATTGATAGGTACCGCATAGCCGGCGGTTTCAGCGTCCCAGAGAACAGCGTGAGTCTCTATCCGTGTTGGAAGCAGGTAGGCAACACCGCTCAAAATTGACTGTCTCTGAGAAACTCCTGTTCCCTACGACTAATGACAGCATTCGCTTTCAATTGAAGACAACGTACTGCAACGGTACCATCCATGTTATCTTCGAACCGAACAGCAAACACTTTGCGCGTGTGACGTACTCGAAACGGGGCAAAGGAAAAGGCAGCAAGGTACGTAATGAAGTGAATAATTTGCCATATACCAGTCGCCGCACAATATCGGAATTAACCTAAATCGCAAAGACCAAGGCGATATGGTTTGCAATCTGCACATTCTAACTACTCAGCGCTTTTTGTCTTGGCAGTACCCCTGAATCCGCTGTGGGTATCATCAAATTAATTCCCATATGTTGCCAAGCCGAAATTCTTACTATAGCTTCGAAATAGATATTTTTTCCGGAATAGAATTTGATTCTGTTACCATGTTCTACAGTTTTACTTTGAATTGAATTCAAAAATAAATTTTACTTTAGACTACCCATGAAATGGGGTGTCACGGCGATTTTGCAACGATTTTGCTACTTCAAAATGATCCTGAATACCGGTTAATAATATGAAAAATATTTTCTCGATACTAATGCTTGGTGCCCGGGTTGTTCTGGCTTCACTCATTGCACTGTTTCTGCAGCTTGTAATGTTGGTAAAACAGCCTGAGTATCTGCTTCACATTCAAGAGTATTTGAAGTACCTGGCGTCTATGGTATTTTCCAGTATAGAAATCAATTCGCAATATCAGGTTGGATACAACTTAATAGGCGGAGACAATATCATAGTGCATACATTGTTCGTACTGGTCGCCTATATAGGGGTGCTTATTTTTCTAGTTCCTTTTAAAAAAATAGGACGTTTATCAACCTCCAGAAAAACCTGAGCGCGCTTATTTTTATCAAATTGGGGCACTGTCAAGTAATCCAGCAGAAGTTGATTAGATCAGCAGACGAACACCTACAGATGCCAGTGATTTCCGCCGCGATGCTATCCGGGTTTGGTGCATCAATTTCGGGGCTCTTATCACTAAAATATTAGAACGAATGTACAGAAGTAATGTCAATACTTTCTACATTGACGAATTGTTTTTGTAAATCAGTGGCAAGTAGTACTACCTCCGATGGGTCGTAAATCAAGATGGCGAAATCGCCAATTTAAGTCTTCAAGCCAGGTGGGGTGGGCCTGCGGCAAAGCGTTTTTAGACACCAGCTAAAGTCACATGGCGGTCATCTGAGGAAAATCATGAACGACAAATCGCGTAGTTACAATGTGACTCATCGGGCACTAATTGCAGAAGCCGTTCATGATACATAACAGTATGCTAATAATCGGGCCTAACTTATTCATCGGCGAGCCTGAATGAGGAGCAAAGGAAGGTGTTATTTCAAATCTTCAAAACAAGCTAATCGACACCTGATTGTCCATGCTGCAGTTTACGATTTATTCAATCTGGGGCATTATCTGATCAACACTGAACACTATCGAAATCTCAGGGTGATAGCCTTACATTAGCGAAATTTATATTCATAAAGGAGAAATGCAGAGTGGATAAATCAGACAAATAAGGCAAAAAGTAGTATTTAATCAACTGTATCTGATTATTTTGTCTTAGTTTGTGTAGCGCTAGCCCATAAACTTAAGTTTGCTTGACAGCGCTTCGAGGAAGAGTCCCTATCCATTAAAATTCACCAGAATGTGAACTAGCGCACATTTCATCATCTTCTAATGTCGGGTAGTTCGCAGATTCCTCGATCACACATCGCCATAATTCATCCCACACTAACAGCCAAGGGTAGAGAGATGACTTACACTGATTATGCTGCACGAACCACCAACGGTATTTACGCGGAAGCCATCAAATGGTACCGCCAGGCGGCTGAAAAAGGGTTTGCTAAAGCCCAGTTCAGTCTGGGTCAAATGTACGACTTTGGTATAATCACTAAAAAGGACAATGTTTATGCTTACAAATGGTTCAACCTGGCTGCAGCGCAAGGCTATGAGGGCGCGATTGATCGTAGGGAATTACTCAGTACAGGTATGACCGACGAACAGATTACTGAGGCCCAGCGGTTATCTCAATCCTTCATCCCTCGCGGAGAATAGCCACCCATGGCCTGGCAACAACAAAGACCCGAATATGTAGCAATAATCCCTACTGAGTATCGCCAGGTAAAATGTCTGAAATTGATAGAATTGAGAGATGAATATCTATTAACGCCATCAATTCATGGGCGTTCATGCTGCAGTTTACAATTTGTTCAACCAATGAAGGCATCTTGCTAATGCCGGACTTTATCGAAACCTCAAGATTAGTGAGTTCTCAGAATGGAGTAGAACGGGTGTCTGAGGATCAATGCCAGATTAATGTCGTCTTAAAAGTTAGCTTGCCAACACCGTCTAAGCTATGCTTACACGTTTATAAGACATCATAAGGACTCACCTTGACGCAGGTTATCCTCTTCAACAAGCCCTTTGGCGTGCTTACGCAATTTACCAGTCAGGATCAGATACCTACGCTTGCGTGGTACATTGATGTTCCAGATGTTTATCCAGCGGGGCGTTTAGACAAAGATTCAGAAGGTTTATTGGTTTTAACCGATAACGGGAAACTTCAAAATAAGATTGCCTCCCCAAGGTTGAAAATGCCTAAAACCTATTGGGTCCAGGTCGAAGGTATTCCCTCAAGTAAAGAGTTGGATGTATTAAGAAACGGCGTCCAGTTAAAAGACGGGGTGACTCTTCCAGCAAAGGTTGGTTTGATGGCGCCTCCTGACATTTGGAATCGCAATCCACCGATAAGAGAACGAAAAAATATTCCAACTCATTGGTTACGAATCAGCATTAAAGAAGGTCGTAATCGTCAAGTACGTCGGATGACCGCAGCAATCGGTTTTCCGACATTACGATTGGTACGTTATTCCATTGGTAATTGGACAGTAGATGGAATACTGCCAGGGCAGTACCTAGAAGTAATTGTTTGATGTGTAAGTTCCGAATTCCAGGACAGAATACCTATCCCTAAACCAAGCCAAGTTAGGGACAGGGGAATGCGTCGATTCAAATCTCCAAAACAGGCTAAACATACTTGTATGCTACACGATGTAGTCTATAGTTTGCTTAATTAAGGCGGGAACCTGGTTAATGACGAATAATGTTGAAAATTTAAGTTAAGTGCATTGAATGATTGGCGCAGAATCGATATCCATATAAATTGAGTTCCTTTTGCTTGTAAGAATCACCTTGTCGGTACCCTACTTAGGTCATAGCCGATCTTTTAGAGCGCTCTTCCAAAGCAGAAATTCGTGCCAAAATAGGCGGATGGGATGAAAACAAAGCCATAATCCCCCCCTTATTATTGATACCGAAAGCGGCCATTTGTTCCGGTAAAGCTTCTGGTTCTATCTGTCCGAGTCGTTTGAGTGCGTTTATCATATTTTGGTGCCCGGCCAAATCGGCTCCACCAGTATCCGCAACGAATTCACGTCTTCTTGAAAAATACATAACTATGGTTGAGGCAAGAATCGACAGGACGATCTGCGATACCATTACCGTAACAAAGTAGCCAATGCCATGGCCCTGATTATTTTTCAAAATCACACGGTCAACAATGTGCCCCACTAATCGTGATAAAAACACCACAAAAGTGTTCACCACTCCTTGTATCAAAGCCAGGGTCACCATATCTCCATTGGCGACATGACTCATTTCGTGACCGACTACGGCCTCTATTTCTCCTTGTGACATGGTATCCAATAGACCTTGAGACACTGCGACGAGCGCGTTATTCTTAGATGCGCCGGTTGCAAATGCATTCATTGCAGGAGATGGAAAAATCGCCACTTCAGGCATTTTGATACCAACTATTTTCGACTGCTTTTCAACCGTGCTCAATAACCATCTTTCAGTATTGCTGCTCGGGTTAGTAATAACCACAGCACTGGTCATGCGTTTTGCCATCCATTTTGATATCAACAATGAAATAAATGAACCACCAAAACCGATGACACCAGACAATATGACTAGCGCCTGAATATTAAGATCAGAGCCATTTTCAGCCAATATGCTGTCAACACCAAGTATGCTTAAGGTGATGCTAAGCACCAACATAATGGCAATATTGGTTACTAAAAAAAGGAAGATTCGTTTCATGGTATTACCTGTTTTCCATTTGGATTTTTACAATATAAGCCCGGCAATTTAATTAACAAGTGTTGCTAAAGACTAAATAAAGGTCGCACTGTATTATGACCGTCCCGAAATAAATAAATTTGTAGCTTTCTGGTATGCAGATGGTATTTTCAGATCAGCTACCCCATTTCTCCACCAACTGTTTTACCTGCTCTGAAAACCCAGATTGTTGATACTGTTGAAATACCGACCACGAACAAAATGACTGTGGATCAGTTACCCGGTGTGGAAACAGAATTCCCTCCAGGTGATCATATTCATGTTGCCAGGTACAGGCCGAATAACCTTTTACTTTATAAGATTGCCTGACTGCATAACGATCGTAAAAACTGACTCTAATTTTAACATGACGGTCAACATTGCCACGAATTTGCGGCACTGACAGACAACCTTCGTTGGAAACGAATGTCTCATCCGTTAAAAATTCTATAGTTGGATTTATTACAATAGTTAGTGGCACAGAAGGTTTGTAGGGGTAACGGGGATTGTCAGTGACCTCAATAGTAAATAATCGATAAGGAATGCCGATTTGATTGGCTGCAATACCAGCCCCATTAGCGTCACGCATGGTATCGACTAGATCGTCTATCCAGCCCTGCACTTCTGGACTGGTAATGTTTTGAACTTCAACCTCATTGGCTCGGGCAGCGAGAACAGGGTGACCAATCTGCAGTATTTCACGAATAGGCATAGTAGGAATAAATTGATATCAATATTGAATAGTAAGTTATTTTTCTACACTAGTGGGCTGAGTTTCAATTGAGTGAGTCAACCATTTGACTGGACTCGCATCAGCACGTTATTGTTATTAAGCCGATACCGGTTTGGATTTAGGGATTTCCATACACTTTCAATAATTTTATGCGAGCTAACACCGTGACTACTTCAACACGAAACTTTGGATTAATTGTGGCGGTAGTGTATTTAAGCGGTGCAGGGCCTGTTGATAATAATCTCTACCAAGCCACACAACTGGGCGACCCTATGAGAATCGAACAATTAGCGGGATATGGGGTCAATCTGGACCGACCAGATCACAATGGAAAAACACCACTTGGAATTGCTATACGCAATCGGGATATTATGGTTGTGGGCATGTTACTCAAGTTGGGAGCTAATCCTAATTTGATTGATTCACAAAATGAATGTCTCGTCTGGGTCGCACAATCTCAAAACGACCCAGACATCGTTCAACAACTGCAAAACTTTGGTGCAAAGTGCCATACTTTGACCTCTGCGACATCAACCACAGAGTTTAGCGGTAGTGTTGGGATGCGCTTAGCAGAACCAAAAAATATTGTGAATAAATTTCAGGCACCCCCTTGAACGAGGGATAGCAATCCTCTAGGTCAGCTCTTACATTTAACGACCAAAGTTCGTCAATAACTAAGCTTTTAAGAGTGAAAATAGATGTTGAGATTTATTGTAGATAGTTACTCCGTTACATTGCGTGACGAATTTAATAAACCTCATCCCCAACCTTTTGAAATCATCATTAGTTGCTTTGATCGAGAACGATCTTATGCGGCAATATTGGCGTTTTCGGATAGTCAGACTGGTTCAAATTCAAGAGTTGAAAATAATACTGTGCAGGTGGATTTGCCTTCATCTGACTACCCAGGATACATTGATATGTTAAGATATGAAGGACCAATTGGTGTTTATGCTAGTGAAACAACTATTCAACTATTTACCGGTGATGAAGCACCAGGTGAAAGTGAATAACCCATCCATGGCACTAATAGCCCAACTATCGTTGAAGAGCCAGGAAAAGAATATGGCCTTTCCTGACTCGCCGGATAAATCTTGCTCTAACTGGGCTTCAACGATCCGCTTCAAACCGAAAGAAGTTTTGTCACCCTGGAACCTTGCAGAACTAAAACAAATCGTTTCCGATATTAGTGCCAAACATGAGGAAGTTCGTGCTGTTGGCCATGGATGCTCGTTGCCCAGTGCTTTGTTGAATGTTCAAAATATTCTAAATACCGATCATCTGTCCTCATTGTTTGAAATCAGAGACAAATCTTAGCCTGGATGGATTTGTTTATACCGAAGGAGGAGTAAAAATCAAATAGATGTTTAATCGCCTGGAAAACTTCCAATTTGGAAAATTAGTATTTCCAACAGTTGGTGGTGCTCAAATTCAGTAGTTGAGAGGTAGAACTAGATTATATTCAGAACCTGATTTGCCTATAAGTACTGTTGATTCCGCAGAGTATATTTTCAATGCAAACTGTACAGTGTGGGTTACTTTCGTCGACCTAGTACTTGCCATTGCGGCTAATCCTCAGATGGGTGGCTGGGCCTCGATTCGATTCACACCGTAAAGCGAATCGTTGTTGGGTATGCAGCAATTTTCTATGTCCGCACATGTGGAAATTTCCGCTGTAACTACAGTGGAAGATGTTGCTGGAATGAGTCAAACAGCTGGTTTTCTTATCGCGGTAGACAGAATTGCCAGATCCCTAAGTGCCATTCCGCACTGGGGGCAACGGTACAGTCTGCGGGATGCAGAAGTTCGCCGTTTATATGGTAATATTATCATCGATGGAGAAGAGCTCTGCGTCGAATCAATGGGTCTGGAAAACAGCGCTATACATTTAGTCGTTATTTCACTCGAGAAAGGGGGGGGTAAAGCCGGCAAAAAAGGTGGTTCGATATTTTTCCCTTGATCTCAATATATGCCAGCATACACGTAAAAAGTTTTTCAAAGGTCCACATAATCGCATTCAGGGTGTTCAGTCCTGGTCACAATCTAGTTTTTACAGGGTAGCATCAACTCCTTTGGATAGATTCGTTTAGGTGTTGCTCAGATGCAATCGGCTCACTTAGTGCTATATGACTAGCCTGGGTGCTAAGGAACTTCGTTTGATGAATCCTAATGAATCGGCAAATTAGCATAATATGGGGTCTTAACCTGAGTCCTGGCGCCAGAAGCCAGAAGCCAGAAGCCAGAAGCCAGATTGTGTAGCACCAGTCCGTATTTGCAATATAACTTACTAGTACCTTGTTCTTCTCTTAGTTTGTTGCCGCTCTATGCTGAGAACTGGACGACTAGTATCAACCTGAATTACATTACCCCTGCCACATTGTGAACACCGTAAGCGGTGCAAACCACCCCTTCTATCGCCCGATGAAAAACTCTGCAAAGCTCAGAGTTTTACTGACGAGGAGAAGCCCAGATGTCGAGAAGCAAACACACCACAGCAGCCTACTGGCAAGAACACTTTACCGCCCGAGTGGCGAGTGGGTTAAACACAACGGATTATTGACGCCAGGAAGGGATACGATCGAGTCAGTGGTATTACTGGAGTAAGAAGCTTCGGCATACAGATAGTAGTGCTGTCGCCACCTTGATACCGATCACGGTACAGTCACCGTTGCCGAGCCCACAGACGGTGTGCGTGCAACTCCCCAATGGCATTGCGATCAGTGTGAGCGAAGTAGATTCTATTCCACAGTTTGTGCAAGCCTTGTACCGGGTGGTATCC
>JBLHGU010000102.1:0-18293 GCA_047615875.1 Parasphingorhabdus sp. | reverse complement strand
TGAGGATTTATTCCCCAGGGTTTTCTGCCAATTCGACTGCAGAGAAAGCGAGGCCCGTTCAGCGTCTTGTCTAAATACTTCATGATACATTAGCAGATTACCCTGTCTATCATTTTGTCTTTTTAAATGAGGGTCATTCCACCGCTGGCAAGATAGTCCATAGTTTTAGGTGCGCCGGCAATTTCCACACCGTGAATCAGATCTTCCTGAGTAATTCCTTTTGCTTTGGCACATGCAGGGCATACCCAGATCTTTCCGCCATTTTCAATATATCCATCAATCAGTCCATTTATTGGTTCATAGCCTTCGGCATGGATATCCGGTGCATTATCTTCGCAGAAAAGACTTGCGGCACCAGCGGTAGCAAATACAGCAGTTTCTGCTGACTTTGAACTTGCAAAAGCAAGAATAAATGCGATGGTTGCTTTTTCAGGGTTATCTGTTCCATATGCACAATTCACTAAATACTTATCAGCCATTTCGGTTCCTATCAAGGTTGGAATGAAAATTCGCAATACATTCGTTGTGAATGCATCACTCTCGCTAATAACAGACGAACAGCCTAATGAAAAGGTTCCATAAGTTTAAGATAAATATCAACCTAACTGATATGTGATGTTCTAAGAAACCATCGATTATGTTTCGACAAAAAATACCGACTGCAATTTTTGCTGTAGTAAAACACTTGCCTGTGCCGGTTGGGTTACCGAAACGATGCCCTGTGCATCGGTCGTTGCCAGGCCATCTCCTTCCAGTCTTTCCAGAGCATCGTAAAGATCAAATCGAATCTCTACTCCAAATTGTTTAAAAAGATATTGTTCTATTCTTTTACGTAAACCGTCCAGCTTTTCTTTAGAAGTTGGTCGAAGATGTAAAAACCAGTAAAGAAGCATTTCCTCTTTAACATCTTCTTCCTCCCCGCGATCACAGAGTAATGTGAGAGCACCACGATTATCCGCCAGAGCATGGAAGTATAGACGTGTTGATAACGTTAACATGTATCGATTACGGGTGTTAAAAAAACTCAACACCTGCCTTAATACAATACCGCTTAGTCCCAGAATTCCACCGGCCAGGGTAATTGGATTGGCCGCGGCTGCTGCCGCAGCTATTTTGGTTGCAGAACTAGCAACGCCGGCGACTGTGCCTCCACCGGCCGTTACGGTTAGCTTTATTTTGTCAAACAACTTAAATTGAACATTGGTGTTGGGAAACATCATCTCAACATCTTCCTGAGGAATGTTCTTGAAGATTTTAAGATAAACATGACTCCCCTTATCATCTCGGGGTAACTGCCGACGATTTCGCTGTACTATCTTACGGGCCTTCTTCTCATCGACTTGCCGCTCTGTCATCAGCTCGGCAACTCTTGCATCTTCATCTTTAAGTTTGAATAGTAAAAAGAGCCTTTTGAATGTGGGTATTTTTGTCGTTTGCTTCTTAAAAAATGTCTGCCAGTTTTGCTTCACCAAAGTTTCGCTACCGATACCTCTGGAGAAAAGTAACATTTCATCGTATTCCGTTTGATCGACGCTAAGTTTCAGGCCGTGGGCTGAATTTGTTGAGAAGAGTAGATTTAGTTGTTCTTCATCTATGTGCGAATAATTTCCTCGTTCTAACAGATGGTTAACACCCTGAATAAGTTTTTTCTGCAGTTGGGTCAATTCCTCTTTGGAATAAGTTAAAGCCCTGACCGTATCTCTATCTGGACTAAATGGCAGATAGCATTCTTTCAGGACTAATAGCCGCTGATAATATTCCTGATGCCGCCAAAGACCTAGAACTTGGAAGAGTTCAACTAGTGTTGATTTTTCACCGCTTTCTTCCGCTTGGTTTACTAAGGCTTCTCGTAATGCAAATCGTGTAACTGGAATAAATGTTTCCTGTTTCATTTCATTCTTCATTGTTGCGACTTTCAATTCCATCCAATATTAATGATCCAGGGGGCCAGAGCATAAGCTGACTTAATAGGTGAAACTTATGTTTATGAAACCACTCATTCTGTTTTCTCGTAGTGATGCATTTGATGTTCTCCATCATCGGACATATCTTTAATGGCCGCGGTTACATCCTTCACAGCTTCTTGAAGCTGCGCTGAGACACTCATAGGATCGGAGGTAAATTGCATTTGCTTAAGTAAGGTATCTAGTCGATTCCGAGCGCGCCAGGCAGAATGTCGTGCCCATTCAACATATAACGCTTCGGGATCGTCTACCAGGCGAAGGTCTATGTGTCGATGTTGATCGTCACCAGCGGTATTCATCGCTACATATCCATTCACCATAGTCACTCGTTCCCCGGGTTTGTTTAGTGCCGCACCGCGGTGAACCACCATGTCGCCATGCAAGGCAATCGCATAACCAGGCCCGAAAAATTGTGGTGCGCAAACTCTGTCAGGTGGAGGCGTTTTTCCCTGTTTAGCCAGCTCGGCCATCTCGTGTTTGGTGCCGATGAAATATTCGAATTGACCACCATCCAAAGTAGCAGGATCGGTTACTAACATGACAAAATCTAACGGCAATGTATCGTGGTGCCACTTGTCCACAGCGTGGCTCAGGTCATCCGGAGCGAAATTCATATGTCCCAGGTGCACAGGCATAGTATGGGGTGCGACATCGGTCTGATATATTTCACACATTAAGTCTGTCAATGATGGGTCAATGCAAAGGTCTCGTAAGAATCTGGACCGATAACAGCCCCCACGTACCATATTATCTATGCGCTCACAGCTGATTGAGTGTTGTCGAAGATTCCTAGCCACATTCAGTAATATGTTAGCGCCTTCTTCCGACAACACCTTAAAAGGTGATGATGTCGCTACAGGGGATGCTTTTTGATCGATCTCCGCCTGGGAATAACCCAATTCCGACAAATATAGGATCTTGTTTGGTCGCTCAAGGGCCAGGTGACGCTTTGGGTTAAAAGCCGGTTCGTCTTCAAACCAGCTATAGCCCTGAGGCAAAACTTCTGGAAATGGAACTGCAAAATTGCTCACTTTATGTCTCTGAAAAAGGCTGACAAGTACACATACATGTTTATAAACGAAACTGAGTATAAAAGCCCCGACATCATTAATAATTGGAAATTCTCAAGGCACGTGACCGAAATTCCCTGCCAATTGTAATTTTAGAGTAGAGTATTATAAATTGTAATACCACTTACGGTGTAACCGGTCCTGAGGGTGATAGCCATGTTCTTAACTAAAGTAGTTGCAAGCCAATTGTTGTTCGCTTTGGTACTTATAACGTCGACATCGATAACCTTTGCTGACGAATTTGTTTCGCCATCGACCGAATATGGACCAGAGCAGGTAGTTAAATTGCAATTATCATCGCTAATGGACAATGACAGTCCTTATCCTGATGCGGGTGTTGAACAGACGTTTGCATTTGCACATCCCGATAATCTAAAAATAACAGGTCCAGTCGGGCGATTTGCTAAAATGATGCGAATGCCCGCTTACGAACAGTTGTTAAACCATAGATCCCACGAGATTAAGTTGTTTTCCGAGAACGCACAACTTGCCATGTTTGCGGTAAAAGTGATGGATCAAGACGGTGGCCTGGTTGGCTTTCAATGGGTTGTTGGAAAAGGCGATACACCGCAATGCGAAGGTTGTTGGCTAACCATTCAGGTGTCCCCGGCAGTATCGTTAGGGCAAAGCATCTGATTTTGACCTATTACAAACCAGGAACCGCCAATGGGATTTTCTAATAAAACAGTTTTGGTTACCGGTGGCACCCGTGGAATTGGTGCCGCGTGTGTGGAAGCCTTTCTTGATGCGGGTGCAAGGGTGGCAGTTAACGGGCGCACTGAAGAATCTGTAGCTGCGGCTATTCTAAAGTATTCTGCTGAACTGATCGCCGCGCCGGGGGATGTTTCTACGGTAATGGGATGTAAAGCGGCGTTGGAATTGGCTATTGAAGGCCTTGGGGGTCTGGATGTGCTTGTAAATAATGCTGGCATTTTCCATAAGGACAGCATTGAAGAAATGGACGAATACCATTGGGATGCTGTTATGAATGCGAACGTAAAGAGTGTGCAATTTTGCACTAAGTTTGCTATTCCATCATTGCGAAAATCGGCTGGTAACATTATCAATATAGCCTCGGAATCAGGAATTAATGGCTATCCTAATACCAGTGCCTATTGTGCTTCCAAAGGGGCTGTTGTTAATTTAACCCGCTCTATGGCAATGGAACTGGCTCCGACGATTCGTGTCAATGCCATTTGCCCTGGCGTGGTGGAAACGGATATGACCCGAACAGGGTTTGCTATAGATGGGGACGAGGATGAAGGCATTCGTCAGCAAAACAATGCCTATCCATTAGGACGAATTGGTACGACCGCCCAAATTGCGGCTGCGGTGTTGTATCTTGCGTCATCTGATGCGGATTTTATATCTGGTATAGCGTTACCTATCGAGGGTGGCGCTACCGTTGGCAAGTGGTAGCAATTTTCGGTAATTGTAAGTTCCAGGTTTAACGAAGAATAGATTAGAAGAGTCTTCATGCCGCATATCGTTTTAGAGTATTCAGCAAATATTCCGCCACTGGCGGACTTCGCAAAGTGTTTTGTTGGGCTACATAAAATTCTCAATGACATGGGCGGAATAAAGCTGGCCAACTGTAAGAGCCGAGCGCGTGTGGCAGATATCTATTTTGTTGGCGATGGAGCAGATCAAAACGCCTTTATTCATTTGAATATCGAATTCGTAGAAGGTCGTAGCAAAAAGCAAAAACAACAGATAGGCAACGCCTGTCTTGAACACCTCACGCAGTCTTATAAAGACCAGCTTTCTGACAACTTGCAAATAACTGTACAAGTAGAAGATATTGTTCTGGATTATTACTCCAAGTACCCCGCTGGCACGCTGAATTATCAATCTTCCGATGCCTGATTAATTAATTATAAAGTGAAGTAAATATGGGTAGATTGCAAGATAAGGTCGTTCTAATAACCGGCGATAAGCAAGCCATAGAGTCTTTCTTAATGAATAAATAGCGAGCCAGGTAATGCTAACTGCGGGTTATCTCCAGGAAAAATATTTTTAGTCCACTGCATCCAAAACCACTTTCCATGCGTCTTAGGAGTTAAGTCGGTAATTTTGTCGACGTTTTTAAACAATACACTCCCTGGGAGATACGCATGAATAAATTCGCAATTACTATTATCGCCGTTCTATTAACGACACTGTCGGTCGCTGAGGCTGGAAACAAGATTCTGGCCAATGACAAGGGCATGACGCTATATACTTTTGCGGCAGATGAAAATGGCAATTCCACCTGCTATGACGCTTGTGCGCAGAGCTGGAAACCCTATTTAGCTTCGACGAACGACGATAAAAGCAGAGGCTACTCAGTAGTTTCGAGAGAGGATGGTGGTCAGCAGTGGTCTTATAAAAAGCAACCTTTATATACTTGGATAGCCGATGCCAAGCCCGGTGATACCAATGGTGATGGTGTCGGTGGTGTATGGCATGTAGCCACTAAATACAAAAAGAAGATTAGTAGTTATAGCAGCGGAAACTACGACAGCAACGACAAAAACTACTAATAAAAGTGTTGATTCATTGGTTGTTTATTTATACCTTAGGATTTTCTTCAGAATTGTCAGGATATTAAAGTGAGTATGGAAGATTGGAACGATCAGGTTAATGGACTTATGTACAGAGTACAGAGTGCAGTGCGAGGACCAGCGTGCACTGAAGAGACTGTACGACCTGATCGGTTCCAAACTACACGGTGTAATCTTGCGTATATTGAATGATAAGCATGAATCCGAAGAAGCGCTGCAGGATACCTTTATCAAGATCTGGCAAAAAGCCGCAAGTTATCCGGTTTTTGTTCCGCCTGGGGTTGGTGTTGCGTAATTGCTCGAAATACGGCTCTGGATCGAATCAGGCAGGTTAAGAGTCAGCCCGATATGATTGATCTGGATGTCGAGTCGTTACTCGACACGATGAGCCTTAGCAATCAAGCCAGCGACTTTAGCAATATTCACCATTGTCTCGATCAACTAAAGCCCGAGCGTCGTAAGAGCATACTTCTTTCGTTGGTCTACGGATTGACGCACTCAGAATTATCCGAGCAGTTGAAGTTGCCTCTTGGCACCATCAAAGCCTGGTTGCGGCGTGGACTAATTGAGCTTCGAACATGCCTGTAATACTGAGGTATCAACATGCAGCGATAATGCGTCATCTGGCTCATCAGTATGTTGTTGGTGTGATGACACCTTTAGTACGGCGTCGAATGGAGAAGCTTTTATTGCGGTATCCCGAACTGAGTCGGACGGTTGCTCATGTGGCGGATCAAATGGCAGGTATTCATTATCAACAAATCTTCACCCCGACACCGTTATCCGCTAACTATGCAGCCGCTATGACAGCGGCGAAAAACAGCGATGACGTACGATTTATGATTCTGGCTTACGGAAAAACCAAACATAGCCCTTCTAGATTAGTTATGCAATGGTCCGAACGGCATTCACGAAAGGCTTTACAACCTTTGCATTTGTGGGCGGAGCATATTGATACCCAAGTGCTGACTTATATTGGCACGGAGCCGAAACAAGGTTCGCCCTGGCATTTGAAGAAAGACCAGTGGCAGGCTATTAAAAAAAGCGGCCGGCTTCTCATGACAGATTCCCCGGAACAACCCAATGAGGCTACGTTGAGCTTTCAAGGCCGTTGCTTACAGCTCAAGCCCTGGAAGGTCTAGAACACATCATATCAAAGTCTAATTATTTTTAGCTTGCTCTTGCGAGGATTTCGGCTGTGCGAGTGCCAAATTCCGATGGTCTAAGAATCACACCAACGCCGCACTCCTGCAGAATTTCTACCTTTTCCGCAGCAGATTCACCCGAGGATGAGACGATGGCACCGGCGTGTCCCATTCTGCGTCCTTTTGGCGCCGTCAATCCGGCGATATAACCGAGTACCGGTTTGCTCATATTCTCTTTTGCAAAGAGTGCCGCCTCTGCTTCCTGGGGCCCGCCGATTTCACCGATCATTATTATCGCTGACGTTTCGTCATCTTCTTCGAAGCGCTCCAGGTGATCGCGAAATGAGCTACCATTGATTGGATCGCCACCAATACCGACACTGGTACTAACACCAATGCCATTGGCTTTCAGTTGCGACGCAGCCTCGTAGCCCAGTGTTCCCGACCGTCCTATGATGCCGATGTTACCTGCTTGATAAATATGCCCGGGCATGATCCCCAGCATAGCCTTGCCAGGGCTGATTGTGCCGGCACAGTTTGGACCCGTCAGGCACATACGTTCAGCTTTCTTATAACGACGCATGTAACGCTTTACGCGAATCATATCCTGGGCCGGTATGCCATCTGTAACACAAACACAATATTTAATGCCGGCATCTGCAGCTTCCATAATGGCGTCGGCTGCGAACGGCGGCGGCACGAAAACGATACTAGCCTCAGCGCCGGTCTGTTTAACCGCATCCTTAACCGTATCAAACACGGGTCTGTCCAAGTGAGTGCTGTTGCCTTTGCCAGGCGTTACACCACCGACTATATTAGTGCCATAGTTGATCATGTCATTGGCGTGGAATGTGCCGATACGTCCAGTGAAACCCTGAACCAGAATTGGTGTTTTTTCGTTGATTAATATACTCATTTTTTATTCCTGAGCCACATCGTTCAAACCAGAGCAGGCAGCCACGGCTTTATCTGCAGCCTCTGCCAGTGTGTCGGCGGTAATTAATTGCACATTACTTTCCGCCAGAATCTTGCGGCCTTCGTCCACATTCGTTCCAGAAAGGCGAACTATTACCGGTACCTTCACATCGAGTTTGGTCATTGCCTGAATAACACCTTCGGCTACCCAGTCGCAGCGATTAATGCCGGCAAATATATTCACCAGTATGGCTTCAACCTTATCGTCTGACAGCACCAGATTGAAGGCTTTTGCAACGCGCTCTGGAGAAGCACCACCGCCGATGTCAAGAAAGTTGGCCGGTTCACCACCGGCATGTTTGATCATGTCCATAGTTGCCATGGCGAGACCAGCACCATTGATAATGCAACCAATGTTGCCCTCCAGTCCGACATAGCTAAGACCCCGATCTGCCGCCATCATTTCGCGTGGATCTTCCTGTGATTTATCGCGCAATTCAGAGATCTTCTGACGACGAAACAGCGCGTTATCATCAAAGCCCATCTTGGCATCGAGTGCCAGTAAACGGCCATCTTCAGTAACTGCTAGAGGGTTTATTTCAACCATAGTGGCATCAAGGTCGCGGAAGGCCCGATAGCACACCATAATGGTTTTTACTGCCTGACTAATCTGGGACGCATCTATGCCTAGTGCAAAAGCAATTTCCCGTGCCTCGAAGGCTTGCATACCAACTGCGGGTTCGATGCCAATTCTAACGATTGATTCAGGGTGTTTTTCGGCAACTTCCTCGATATCCATACCACCTGACGCTGATGCCACCAC
Organism: Parasphingorhabdus sp.; assembly: GCA_047615875.1. Taxonomy (GTDB): domain Bacteria; phylum Pseudomonadota; class Gammaproteobacteria; order Arenicellales; family CAJQKF01; genus JBLHGU01. The sequence continues at coordinate 9,833 of JBLHGU010000102.1, read as the reverse complement.
CATCACCCGTTCGCTGGCGCGATCTAGTAATAGACCAAGGTAGATCTCCCTGGCTATAGGAGTAGCTTCCTCAATATATAGGCGATAAACCAGCTTGCCTTGCGGACCGGTCTGATGGGTAATCAATCGTTTGCCAAGCAGTTCTTCGGCTGCCTGTAACACTTCATGCTCATCTTTACAGAATTTTATACCACCGGCTTTTCCACGTGCGCCGGAATGAATCTGGGATTTAACCACCCAACTGTCACCACCAATCTCCTTGGCTCGATAAGTCGCCTGTTCGGGGCTGTACGCTAAGCCGCCTTTCGGGATTGGCATGCCGAATCCGGCTAGCAGATCTTTGGCCTGATACTCGTGAATGTCCATCGCTATGACCTCAAGATTAGAATGTTTGGAGATTTATGTTCTGGCCGAAATTGCGTTGGCAGTGCTAACAATGTTTTCTGCCATTCGTGCCGAGGCCGCATCAATCATCCGGCCATTTAGTTGTGCCGCGCCTTTACCCTGGGCGGCAGCTTCTTCCAGCGCTTTAAGTACTGCATGAGCATGGGCGACTTCTTTTTCGGGAGGCGAGAAGACATCGTTGGCCAGTGCAATTTGGGAAGGATGAATAGCCCATTTGCCCTCATAACCCAATGCGGCTGCACGGCGGGCGGCGTCTATATATCCGTCTGGATCATTAAAGTCGCCGAAAGGTCCGTCAATGGCTCGGACGCCATAGGCACGACACGCTACCAGCATTTGCGATAGGCCGTGATGCCATTGATCACCCGGATAATCCGGGTTTAATCCACCAATATTTACGGTTCGCGCCCGGCAACTAGCAGCATAGTCGGCAACGCCGAAATGCAAAGCCTCCATGCGCGGGCTGGAGCGCGCGATTTCGCCGACATTTGCCATACCCAGGGTGATTTCAATGAGTGCCTCAATGCCGATTCGATTCGTGAAGCCTTTAGCGGTTTCAATCTGAGTTAACATCGCGTCAACCATATACACATCAGCGGCGACACCAACCTTTGGAATCAGTAAAGTATCAATTTTGTCACCGGCCTGCTCCACCAGATCAACAACGTCTCGGTACATATAGTGGGTATCCAGACTGTTGATGCGGATCGAGATGGTTTTACCCTTACTACGCCAGTCGATATCGTGCAGTGCCTGAATTATATTTTTACGCGCCTGCAGTTTGTCTGCCGGCGCAACAGCATCCTCCAGATCCAGAAACACATAATCTACATTGCTGTTAGCAGCTTTTTCAAACATTGCGGGATTCGACCCAGGCACTGCTAACTCACTTCGTTGTAGTCTTTGTGTGGCTGGTGAATATTGGGTGTGACTCATCTACTGTTTCTCCCCAGGGCTTGCTGACAAAGCCCCTGAATAAATTACTAATTGGTCTGGCAGGTTGTTCTGGTTCGAGATGGCCTGCTAATGGATGAATTGAATTCTAGGGAAATTTTAAAAAGTTAATAATTGTATTTATTAATTTTATGCATAAGTAAATACTTATTATAATGTATAATATTTAACATATAAATTATGATGTGAGAACTTTGCCAATGAGCTGACTGGATAGCTTTAGTAATCATGTTGCGGATTAATGTCTTTCGGGTTATTTATATATCTGCAATAAACTGGATTAAGCAACTCTGTGACAAATTCCTTCTTTCCTGATCTGACCCCAATCAAACATTTCTCGGAGATTTCTAATCCCCTTGCATTTCAAACTGTGCCAAAAAATTGGATAGTTGTTGTTTCCGATATTGTCGATTCGACAGAGGCAGTAAATTCAGGACGCTACAAGGAAGTTAATATGGCTGCTGGATGTGTTGTAGCGGCGGTTTTAAATAGTGCTGGGTCTCAGGATCTGCCGTTTTGTTTTGGCGGTGATGGTGCGAGTCTCCTGATTCCCGCAGACTCTGTTCAAGAGGTAAAGCAGGCACTGGTTAATGTGCAGATGATGATCCGCGATCAGTTTGCGCTCGAAATGCGAGTAGGACTGGTGCCGGTGCAAGACATCGTGTCTCAGGCTTCAGAAATTCTGGTTGCTCGCCTAGAGCTTAGCCCTGGCAACAGTGTCGCGCTGATACGAGGTGGTGGTGTTGAACTGGCGGAAGACTTGATAAAAAGTGCTAAAACCTCTTCCCACTATTTAATTGCCGACGTTAAGCCTAATGGTCTGCCTGATCTGTCTGGTTTATCCTGTCGATGGGAACCATTGCAGTCTCGAAACGGTTTCATGGTTTGTATTTTAGTGCAGCCAGTTAATCGAAAAACGGCGGAGCAGGTTGCTATCTTTCAGAGAATACTCGATGAGATTTCAGAAATTGTCGGTGGAAATCTAAATAATTGTAGCCCGGTTGATGAGACCAACATGAAATTTCGCTGGCCGCCCCGTGGCCTGGTGATGGAGGCAAGGGCTACTCGCGGGCGAAAGGCGTTTGCTAAGCGTTTTCTGGAGGTTCTGATCGGTAGTTTTATACAGTTAGTACTCGAAACGTTAAATTTAAAAGGTGGTAATTACGATGCACCGATTTATCGAGAGGAACTGCGTACCAACAGCGACTACTGCAGGCTGGACGATACTTTGAGAATTGTGATTGATTGCACTAGCGAACAAATTAATTCCATTGAAGCGTTGTTAAACAACTATTTTGAGCAAGGAGAGATAGACTTCGGCAGCTTTAAATCACCCCAGGCTTTGATGACTTGCCTGGTGAACGATCTAAGCAAACATCAACATTTGCATTTTATCGATGGATCCAATGGTGGATTCTGGAGTGCCTCGAAAGATTTGAAACAACGGAAAAAGAATCGAATTTCTGGTTAGTCAAGCTTTTACTCCTGCTGCCAAATAATTCCAGACGTGTGAGTAATGTTGAACCAAAATAAAAATCACGCGTTTTAGCTTAGTCCTGTCAATGTACAGGCCACTGCATAGCTGGACGCAATCCATTTACGATTATCGTCACTGGCATATTTGTTAAGCAGTGGTATCACGAAAATCGGCTGTCATAGTCACCATCGTACCAATAAATACTGTTAAATGCCTCATAACACTCTTTCACATTACCTGTGTACTTAGTAGTAGCAGTTGTAATTTTCTAGTTTGTGCCAGCTGCTTTAGCCTTCGGAGGGCCAGATGTCTGATTTACTTCAGGAGCAGCATTAGAATTCGAGCTTGTGCCAGCTGATTTGGCTTTTGGAGGGCCAGATGACTGATTTGTTTCAGAACCAGTTGAAGAATTCGAGCCTGTGCCCGCTGGTTTGGCTTTTGGAGGGCCAGAAGTTTGATTTGTTTCAGAACCAGTTGAAGAATTCGAGCTTGTGCCCGCTGGTTTGGCTTTCGGAGGGCCAGAAGTTTGATTTGTTTTGGGTGCAGTGGTGGTTTTTGAATTTGTGCTAGCTGGCTTGGTTTTTGTGGATACAGAAACCCGATCTTTTTTAGGGCCTAACCATCTTTTTCCATCCTCACTGACAAATTTGAAGCAGTTGTACCACGAATACTTGGCGTCGTAATTTCCCTCGAGCCAGTAGATACTATGAACCGCTTCGTAGCACTCCTTTAGCTCTCCTGTGTAACCGGCGGCGACAGATTTGGAAACCGGTTTAGTTGTTGTTTTATTGGAATTTGTAGACGAGGGTGCGCTGGATTGCGAAGTTTGACAATATTGATTAATTCGCACATTTGCCAAACTCACGAAAGTGCCGTTGGGAAAAGCCTCTGCATAAGCCTGATATTCGGAGCAAACTGATCCAGAAGAAATTGATTGCCAAAAAATAACCTCAGCATCTGAAGAGGATTGCGCATTTGCCACAGAGTAGGGTGCAAACCAAATGATAAAAACAAAAGCTACTTTTAAAAAATTTTTACCTGGCATGCTGATAACCTGTTGTCTTGATATTGAATATCTGACATTCAATTGTAGCAACTACATCAGTCAGCGCGCAAAGATTGGGTGACAATCTATCCATCAGATTGTCTGAAGAGAACTAAGCTTTTTAATAGATTAGTTCCAGGTAGCCTGGATTTGCACAACGGTGAAAACTGGTTCCGTATGGGTTCTAGCATGGGTAGAGAGATTTAAATCCATATTAAAAGAAACTGACGAGGTAGTCTTGGCCCGCCGGTATCTGAAAAAACTAGCTTTTATCAGATACCTGCTTTATATCTGAGTTGAGACACCTAGTTTCTTCAGGCGATAACGAAAGGTATTTGGGTGGATATTAAGTTGCTTGGCGGCCTGGGTTTTATTTCCCCCAGTGGATTCAAGGGCTCGTCGATACAGCTCAGCTTGCAAAGAGTCCAATGGGTCAGTTCTTCTACCTTGAGGGACTTTAACTTTCTCTCGTCGGATAATTGTCGCCATGACCATTACATCAGTAAGTGACTTGAATTGACTCGTGCCAGGTATCAATGTGCGGACATCAAATAACCTGTCAGATGTCATGGCATAAACTAAAACAAAGAGGAAAAATGACATGGCTACCGGTATAACCATCGCTGCATTAATTTTTACAGAAAGTGCCATCAAAATAGTGATCCCGACCCCTGAAGCCACGAATGGTGCAAGTCCTGCCACAATGAGATAGTTTCTGATTTTTAGAAATTGATCGTTAGTCGATCTGGCTGCCAGAAATATGGCAACAATCATAAATCCTAGACTGCCAATTAAATAAAGAGAAACCAGAGGGTATAGAATGCCGGGAATTCTGGTCATACTGAAGGACAATTCCTGATATCCTGTGACGAACAAATCCGTAGTGCAAAATAAAATAGAAAATATCGTGCTAAAGATATACGCACCCACTGCAAGATGCCTTGTAACTAGTGGCTTCTTCCACATCCAAAGTCCAAATAATGCTGCAGAAGTTACCGCGAAAAACGCACTGACAAAATACGCATCCATGACAAGTTCACGCCAGCCAGAAAAGGCCGGGATGAAAAAACTAAGCTCAACAACATTTTGCAATGCCAAAAAGCCCAGCATCGCAAAAAGCGGCCAGGAATCTTTAAGCGATCGCTTAGCCCAGAAAATCAAGAATCCCTTGAGTCCTAAGGCTAAAAGTGCTGGTAGTGCATAGATCATACTTCAAATTCCATGTATGTATGGCTTACAGAAAGACCACTTCCTGACCCCATCAACAAAATATTTTGCTTTCCGGAAAAGTCCTCGCGCTCTTTGAGAAGGCTGAGATTTACCGGTATTGTAGAGGAGACTAGATTACCCAGAAATGGGTAGGTTGTCACTACGTGATTGGCGTCCACGCCTGTCATTTTTTGCATTCGTTGGTGTAATGCTCTACCAGTCTGATGTGTTACAACCCACTGGGTATTTCGCGCTGCCCTGGAATCCCGTTGCCCCCAAAGATCGCGATGCATCTTAAGTCCTTGAAAAGTCAGCTTATTCATTATTAGCTGCCCCTTAATACTACCATTTTCGATTTTGTAGGAGCACAAATTATAGTGCTCCCCCTCGGAAAGCATTAGCATTCGCTTAATGCCTTTTCCAGGCCCAAGAATCGCCGCACCGCCTGAATCACCTGTTGTTACCCCCCCTATCATTTTTATAAATTCGTCCTTGGAGTTGGTGTTTTTTAGATAGTCGACTATTAAATGGGTTATTTTACTCGGAGTTTCTCCAGCAACGACTAGCGCATAGTCAATTTGACCAAGCTGAATAAAGGCATCAGCGATATGTAATCCATGGACAAAACCATGGCATGCAGAGGACACATCAAAGCAAACACCTGTTGCTCCCACCGCCTGTTGAACTACATGAGCTGTCGAAGGTTCCGCAAAATCTTTATCAATTGAGCAAAATACTACAAGACCTATTTGAGCTGGATCAATACCTGCATGCTCAATCGCCTCTCTTGCTGCACTAATAGCAAGGTCGGATGGCAAGCAATCATCTGAAACGGCACGACTCTCTACAATTCCAGTGTTTTCTTCTAACCAGGCTTCTGGAACCCCAAAACGCCGCTCGGTGTCAATTTCATGCATCAAGTCTGTCATTCGAACCACTTGATCGGGTATAGATTTTCCGACACCTATAATGCTGGATCCGCCTCGCACATCCAAAAATTTCCGCCTAACTGGTTCATTGTCAAATTGAACACCATTTAATTTAGCTGCAATCGCCATTTTGTGAATCTCATATCTATTTGATTTTAAAAGAATATAAACCACCAATTTTCGTGAGTGCCTCATTTTGTAATACACGAATATTGGTCGTTGACAGAGACTTTGGCACTGTTTTATACAGATTTCAAAACATGCAAACAAAAAAGAACGTATGGAGCTTAAATTTTGAAGTTGGTGCAGCCCAATCCAGACCCGCATAAATTTGTAATAGCCTTAGAGGATGGGCCATCCTGGCGTCGTGGCAGCCTGTTAGAGATGCAGGGCAACTATATTTACCGGATAATTTCTCCTAGACCCATAAGAAAGATAAACGCCAACGTGATTCGGGGAGTCTGGGGTGATAATCCCCACAATGCACAAAAGTAGATTTTGCAGAAATCGATTAGATTTCTGGTTCCTCGGTGGAATTAAAGGCCACCACCCCTCCAAGCACTTCAAAATGAAATCCTGGTTCACTTTGACTAAAATCACAGGATGTTAAAAACAACTCTTCGTTTTTTACCTCAACTATTTTTAATTTTGCGATATCCGCGTCATGTTTTCGCGCCAGACACAAATCGAAGTGACCTTGAACAAAAGGATACACAGCTATTTTTGCGCCACGGCCAATCAGGGGTTCACCAGACGCGTGGTCATAAAAAACTTGATAGGGACGAGTACAGCTAGGCGCGTCGCCTAAACTAAAGGTAGGCAGTTCTCGCGTTTCCATCTCAGGATTTGCTACAAAAACAGGAACTGTGGGTTCAACCACAAGGGGCGGAAGGTCAAAATCCTCATCCTCCGGCTCATTTGCCTCATGCTTTTTGGTTTTATAAATGCCCAATGCGGAAAATATTGAAAGCATGGTGTTTTCTCCAATTTCCACATATTTTTTGTTTAAAATATCCTTAAAAACCTGTTCAGAAACGCCACACTGTTTAGACAGTGCGTGTAAGGTCATATTTTGTTTTTTTAGCAGATCTTTAAGCAGACTGCCTGTCAATACAAATTTATCCATTAGATTAAGTTAACTACCACAACTACAAATTTCAATTAAGTTCACTAGCATGAGCAAAAACGAATCAGTCCATAGATTTCACAAAAATTGCTGCGCTATAGGTATTGCATAGCCGTGAAAGGTAAAAAACGGACTTTGCGAGGTGCTGAGAAAAGTAATATTCCGATCTAAGGTTTAATAACGGGGTTCTTTTCCTTAATCCAGCGGCTTATGCCATCCTTAACATTGTATACCTGTTTGTAGCCCACTTGAGCTGTAATAGCCTCTGCGATTACAGAAGTTCTGTTACCAGTTCGGCAGATTAAAATGACTTTTTCGTCTAGCCTAACCATCTCCTTCAATTGGTTTGGAAAACCTGGCACGAGATCGCCATTTTTATTAAAAGCAGTTAACAGAATACTGCCTTCAACTATGCCGGTGCCACTCCATTCCTCCGGACGACGAATATCTAGCAGTTTGACGCCTTCGCCTAACAGCTTTTGCAATTCCGAGTTACTGATGTTGTGATAGCGTGGTGGGGTGATCTCCAACACTTCAATTTCGAATCGTAATATGGCATTAGGCGGAATGAGATTGCCCGCTCCGCGATCACCATAGGCTAATTCGGGCGGTATGATTAGTTCAACTTTCTCTCCCAGACGGGTACCTAGAAGACCCTTTTCCCAGCCAGGAATTACCTGACCTGTGCCTATTTTCATGTCGAAAGGTTTTTTATTACCGGTCAGACTGGAGTCAAACTGAGTTCCGTCTTCAAGCCAGCCTGTATAGTGAACCTTTAGCGTTGAGTGACGCACTGCTGCTGGTCCAGAACCTTCTACTAGAGTGCGTTTCGCCACCTTGGCGTCCTCACCACCATGACTTGCAAAACTAGTTTCAGTTACTAGAGCTGATAAAAACAGGAAAACAACCAGGAAGGTTGCTGAATTCCTAATAAGATTCATTTTTTACTCGCGAAGTCTTGATATTAGAAGCATCTATATTTCTTCAATAGTTAATGCCAGGAGTCACTGATCAGGATAGTAGGTCTTGCTGCACAACATGAGCGTATTCAACAGGTGTTTCCTGCATTGGATAATGTCCACAGAGACAAACATGGGTCTCAAGATTAGGGTACCACTCGGCAAACATCGCGCCAGTTGCATCGATGCGTAACAGTTCGCTGTCATGTTGACCGAAAACAATCAGAATGGGTGTAGTTAAGCCCTTCACTTCGTTAGAGAAATCAGTTTTCCCCCACATAGTGGCGTAAGTCTGCATAGCTTCTGTAGCGACAGTCGTTCTATTCAAAGCCAGTTTGTGCATGCCCCACTCATCGCCATACTGTGCGCTGGTTAGGGCTGCCATACCGCCCTTAAATGCTTCATCATCTGTCGTCATGCTCAGAAAGAATGAAAAAGTGTCATCGTCAACACCCAGACCGGACGCAGGAACGGGGGTGGCTGCTACTACTTTGATCAATCTTTCGGGAATATCCAGCATCGCTCGCTGAACCACCATGCCTGTCATCGAGTGTCCAACTAAATTGAACTGTGACCAACCTAGACTATTACCCAGTTCGGCAATGTCTGCGACAACTTCGACAGCGGTATATTCCCCCGACTGATCTTTCGACTTACCGTATCCGCGCACATCAGCGAATGCGAAGGTAAATTCATCCTGATTCAAGTAAGGCCGAATTGAATCATTTGTTGATGTATCCTGAGACCAATCGTTAACGACAATGACTTTCCGGGGGCCGTTTCAAAAGTTTCATGTGAGATGGTCAATGTGTATGCACCTTTTTGATTGATGTGATCAGTGCTAGTCTACTAGACATTAATTGGGATTTGTTATCGATCAGCCAATTTCGAAAGCAAGGTGCGTGAGATTTCAAGATCCTCCAAATGAGTTTCCGCGCAAAACCAATGCGTAAGGGGAGTTAGCAAATCCCTAACGTTGTCATTTCTACCCTGGCGATACCAAGACTTTGCCAGATCCAATGCAGCTCGAAGCTCGAACAACTTTGCCGACTGACTTTGTGCTACTAATATGGCCTTTTGATAGCACTGTTTAACCTGTTGTTTACCCTTACTTTGTGCCTCCAGTATCCGACCTTGCATTCTATACAGTTCGGGCTCGTACCAATGTTCATTCTGAATGCCAACATCGACTAGCCCTTGTTGGACAGATTCCAATGCCTGCTGGTGGTCTTCCAGGCCGAGATAGGCTTCGGCCAAGTGAAAGTGATTGACTGGCTTCCACAGACAAAAATTCAGCTCGTCAAAAGCGCTCATCACTTGCTCGAGCAAAATCACTGATTCCTCATAGTTGCCTTTGAATAACGCACAATAACCCGATAAGAGAGCGGGTGAGTGTTCCCATAGAGCCATCGGGTTCTGATCAACAATTGAAGCGATGGGGCCGATGTGGGTTTCAAGTAATGTTACATCGCGTAATAACTATTAGACAACACCAGATTGTCTTGACCATATATGAGAGATTCATGGGCGCCACCCTGATTAATTGTCTGGTAAACGGAATCGAATAATTGACAAGCAGCGGTTGGATTTCCATCCATACTTATTACGGTGGCGGTTATGCGCTCTGCAGTGATAGAGGCCGAAGTAGAATTTTGTTCTCTGGCTAGTTTGTGAAAATCTTTTGCATAGTCTAGTGCACTGGATAAATTATCAGTTGTCCACACCGATA
>JBLHGU010000101.1:0-18535 GCA_047615875.1 Parasphingorhabdus sp. | reverse complement strand
GCGCATATCAAGCGTTGGTTTGGTCTTGGTATCAGAATAAAAGTCGTGCATTTTGGTGTCCGTCACAGAATCGATGGACATATGTTATGTGACAACTCTATATCAATAAAATGCAATTATGATGATTGATTATGCAATTCTGATATAGTTGCCATGCTCAACAGTTCACTCAGATTGCTCCGAGATGTGCAACGGTTTGGGTTGATTGGCACCCTTCCAGGGAGAATGTGATGGCTGCACGAATAAATGACAGATTAATAGAAGCATTTCAAGCGGTAGTAACCGTCGGTACAACAACCGCCGCTGCAGACGTACTAAATACCAGTCAATCGTCTATAAGCCGATCTATTCATCGTTTGGAATCAGTAGTTCAAATCAGCCTTTTTGACAGAAACAAAGGCCGACTCCAACTCACGAGAGAAGGGCAGATTCTTTACGAGGAAGTTGATAAATCTTACATTGGACTAGAGCGAATAGAACAGACTGCGAGGGCACTTCGCCTTAAGCAGAAAGGACATGTTGGAATTGTTTGCATGCCAGTTCTGTCTTACGGTTTCATCTCGGATGTGGTTGAATCTTTTACTTCAAAACACCCAGGGGTCAATATTACCGTTGAATCTCAGTTGTCACCGATTATTGCTGAACTGATAACAGCACAAAGATTTGATATTGCGCTAGCAGAATATCCAGGTGATCCCCCAGGCGTGACCTCGGAAATCTTCGCCAACCCAGACCAGGTCTGTTTATTGCCAAAGTCGCATCCACTGGCAGAAAAGAGAATCATATCAATTCAAGATTTAAACGGTCAGGCAATGATATCGTTTTCACCATTAGATCCGATTAGAAAAAGACTAGATAAACTATTTGCCAGGAATAAAGTTAAACCCAACATTTTAATTGAAACACCTATTTCCGAATCAGTCGGCTCAATGGTTGCAAGAGGATTGGGCATGGCTATCATTAATCCTTTCACTGCTTTAAATTTTTCGAATAGCCACAATGTAGTTATGCGCAAGTTTGAAGGCGCTGAGGCGTTCGAATCAAAGTTATGGAGACCACTACATAGACCATCATCATCAATCATTGCCTCATTTGAGAAAATGCTTTTTGAATGCCGTGATAACTACCTTAGTAGAATATCCGAAGCGCTAGATCAATCTGGCACTTAATGCTCTGACACCATTTGGCGTTATATATTCCTTGGCCGTTGCTCTGCAACTGTTCTGTATGTTATCGGGATATAGGTGCTGATTACGTCAGCCGGTCTTGCCAGCGTTCGCGAAAACGTTGCATGCTCCAAATACTTAAGTCCCAGGGATCGGCATGGGGTAATCCTGTTGCCGGGTCGACTGGAGCATAAGGAGGGGGTCCCCATTCAGGGCAGACAGTTATAAATTCACGATCTTCCTGCAGACGTAATTCTATAATTCGATCCCACCAGGATTCGAATAACTCAGTCCATTTATAACCTTCGCCAATTCTAGCATCCGCGACCTGTGGTCGATGCAAATCGCCTACCCGAGCGTGAATATGATCAGCTCGGCTGATGGCGATATCCATCATGGCGTGTTTTTCCGGATCATCGACAATGGACATCATGCCGTTCTCGTCTGGAACTGCCGAGGCACTGGTTTGCATATTGCCTTCTGAAACAACGGTGAAATGGCTGAAGTCTGAACAGATTCTTAAATCTGGAATCTCTTCAAGGTAACGACGGGTGCCCCAGGGGCTATATAAGGTGCAACGTCGGTGAGTTTCAAAGACCACCTGTATATCGGTCTCACTACTGGCAATTTGCATACACTCTTTAAAAAACTTCACGCCTGTCGGGAAATCGTAATAGTCGCGTCCCGCATGGCAGTTTATCAACAAGGGTTTATAGGGCAACACCCGCGCAAGTTCTGCACGAAATGCTTCAACCGTAGGGGCAACCATACCCGCGTTGAAACTCAGAGAATGGTGGGCGCAGAGATGAGTAAAACGATCAGCTGGAATATCAACAAAAAAACATTCCAGACCATCAAATCCTGCATCAGCGATTGCTTGCATACGAGCAGGAAGATCGCCCATTGATTCCATGCCCCAATCACTTTTGGTTACAATAAGCTTCATCAAAATCCCTCATTACTTAAGTGGGTCAATATTAAAGAAACCTGCCCCGGGGATGCGCGGATACAAATTGTGCTGGGTTTCTCTGGTTATACTGTCCATAATTTACTTTATTAAACGACGGAATAACACTATGACACCAGAAATGATGAACGCTGTAGTAACCATTGGTCACGGTGGTTTGGAAATGCTTGAGCTTCGAGAAGTTGCCGTGCCGCAACCAACTGACAGAGAGGTTCTGGTTCGAGTTGGGGCATGCGGGCTCAATAATACAGATATCTGGGTTCGTGAAGGTGCCTACGGTAGTGACGAAGACCCTAATGCAGTAACGGGTACTGGCCGGGTGCCGCATGCGTTTCCGCTCATACAGGGGGCGGATATTGTTGGTGAAATTGTCGAGACTGGCAGTGGAGTATCTGCTTCACGTATCGGTGAGCGCGTGATATGCAACTTTATGACCTATAGAGAAGGCGAAGGTGGTCTGGAGATGTCTGGCGGTCTGGGTAGTTCGAGATCTGGCGGGTATGCCCAGTATTGTGCAGTACCCAACGAGAACGCATATGCTATCGAGAGTGATTATTCCGATGCTGAATTGTCGACATTTATTTGTGCTTATTTAACCGCAGAAAACATGTTGGAGACGGCCAGCGTAGGGCCTGATGATACTGTGCTGGTAACGGGTGCCTCTGGCGGTGTCGGTACAGCGCTAATACAACTCAGCCATGCTCGTGGTGCCAGAGTGGCTGCATTAACCAGCGAGTCAAAGTTTAAAGCGGTGCAATCGTTGAATCCGGCTGCGGTAGTTAGTCGCGACTGCAACGATCTTGGGGAGTCATTACAGTTGACCCTTGGAACTTCAAAAGTTTCTGTGGTCGCTGACGTGGTTGCTGGGAAACGATTCTCGAATTTTCTGTCGGTGTTGCCAAGTCACGGTCGGTACGTAACAGCCGGTGCAATCGGCGGGGCTATCGTGCCTTTTGATGTGCGTACTCTATACTTGAGGCATCTGACATTTTTTGGTGTGAGCTGCGGAATGCCCTGGCATTTTGAGAGGGTGTTAGAACGATTAAACGCTGATCAGATTAAGCCATTACTACATGGCACCTATTCCTTATCGGAAATTCATCAAGCTCAAAGAGATTTCATTGCCAAAAAACATTTTGGAAATCTTGCTGTGTTGCCATAAGAGCCATAGCCGTATGAATCTGCCACTAGTAACATTGTATTGATACCATGTTGCAATTTTTAACTTCGTTCAATACTGATTCAACTAGCTCAAACTGCGATTGCCCGTTGACATCTTCGAAATAGACATGGCTCGGCCAGGGCTCCTTTACGTAATTATCTTCAGGTAAATCAATGGTCTCGCAGACATTTTTTATAGCCCTGACAAAGGCGCGAGCCTCATCTGCAATGTTCAATTTCGCCTGACCTAGATCAGCAATACTGTTGCGGTCAATCTGACTCGATCCTATGCCAGTTGTCAGCGGAATGTTTCTTAAAATGGCCTGATTTTCATAGAAGGGCACATCGACTTTATCAGCTTCGAGACGCATCACAAAATTTTGACAGACGCTGACCTTTATATCGGTCAATTGCTGCAAATCAATATTGTCGATTAAAGCTTTACTTGATGAATGACGACGCGTCTTGCGAGCTTTTTTCTTCACCTGTGTAACAAAGTCACCTCGGTAGTTGCAATCAAATACGCGATTGGCTTCGGGCATTCCTGCCACCATACGCTGAATGGCTCGGATTGACATAGACTTACAATTCTCGGCACCGATAAAGAACGGCGAGCCGGACGCGTCCGATAACTCTACCCATCCATTTGGAAAAGTTTTCATATGGTGGTCGATCCAGGGTTTGAGGACCTTATCAGCCAGATGATCGAGCAAAGCGTTTACTGATTCAGGATCATTTACTACATCTGCCAGGAGTGGCTCCTGCCCATAAATATCTGCCGCCAGGCTGTAAGGAGCAGAGATTTGCAGCAGTGGCGCCATGCCGGTAAGTGTTTCCGTGGCACGCAATATGTCGTCAACAATTTTTGCAATACCTCTGGTGAAATCTGGCGTTTGCAGATATCGCCAGTTTTCCTTATTGATGAGTGTTTCGCTAGGATCAGAGCCCGGTGGAAATCTATCTGGGTACATCATTTTCTGGCCGAGGATTTCACATGTAAAAGCATACAGTGCCCATGTCATGTAAAACTTTTTTATACCTAGTAGTCGGCTGACTACTAAATTTGCGCGGACATAGCGAAATGGGTCAGTCTTGTAGTACTCGGCCGCCTCAACTCCATATAAGTCATGCAGAATGGCAAGCACAAGCATATGCACAGACGCCGTTGCATGAATCTCGTTTGTGGGAGCTGGAATAGCGAAGTTTGCGTCAAACTCTCCGGCGATCGCCGCATTCAGAATCTGAGTTAATTGCTGCTTTGCCTGAAGCTCTCCGGCTTGCCATTGTTGCAGGAGACGAAGTCCGAGAGGGTAGGGGTAATTTTCAATTTTCATCATAGTCCAACCAATAAAAACGTCTCAAATGAAGTTCGGGTGAAACAGCACAATCTCTGTGGGGCTATCCGAGCTAGTGAGCCCAAGCTTGATATAGAGTGCTATATTATTGATAATTGGGTGTGGGACCCATATCCATTAACGAAAAATATATAGACCCATTTGAGATCGTTATGTCGAAAGCACCAGGCGGGGCACTACTATTCAAATTGGATATTAAGAGAAATTCATCGGTTCCTCTTTATCGACAATTGGATAAGTCACTACGGGATTTGATACTGGACGGCACCCTGTCACCGGGTCAGAAATTACCTGCAACCCGTGAGTTGGCCGATGAATTGGGGGTTTCACGTATCACAGTCAAGGCAGTATATGAACAGCTCAGCGCAGAAGGCTATACCCATGCAAAGATTGGCGCTGGAACTTTTGTTGCAAATGACCTGGAGTTCGAGTCGTTGCCGAGTTTCGGGTCGGCGCGTCACAAAAACAGCACTCCAGATGCTGAGATTTCGGATCGTGCGAGGTTAATTATGTCGTCCCATGCGAGTGTTCGTTATGGAGAGACAGATCCATTTCGTCCAGGTGTGCCCGCGCTGGATCGATTTCCCATTAGGAGTTGGAATAAATATCTATCAGAGGCGATGCTAGGTGATCAGCGTCGTAATCTGAGTTATGGACAGGTTAATGGCAATGCCGACCTTCGAGCCTCAATAGCCAGATACTTGACTGATGCTAGAGGTATGCAGGTGGACCGCGATCAGATTGTTATAACATCTGGTGCTCAACAAGCTTTTGTGCTCATTGCCTTTGTGTTGTTGAACAAGGCTGATACGGTATGGTATGAAAACCCCGGTCATATTGCAGGTCGGGACGTTATGCAGTTAATGGGGGCTAACGTAGTGCCTGTTCCGGTCGATGGCGAAGGCATAGACATCCAGTTTGCCAGTGCGACTTACCCGAAACCTGCGATTATATTTACCACCCCCTCGCACCAGCAACCATTGGGAATAACCATGAGTCTTGCTCGGCGATTGTCTTTGCTGAGCTATGCGCAGGAGAACAAAGCCTGGATCATCGAAGATGATTATGATAGCGAATTCAGGTATCGAGGTCGGCCACTTCCTGCGCTTAGCGCATTGGATGCTGAACGAAGGGTTTTATATGTTGGCACTTTTTCCAAGTCGATGTTTTCCGCGATTCGGCTTGGATATATTGTTGTGCCATCTGCGCTCGTCGATACTTTTGCAAAAGCTCGCAATTTACTTGGTCAAAATTCTTCTCCGGTGATCGAAAAGGCCCTGTCACGCTTCATGGATGATGGCCGGTTTGTTGAACATATCAGGAAGATGCGCCGAATTTACAAGGAACGCAGGGATATTCTGTTTGAATGTCTGACGAATGATTGTGCAGACCTGCTTGAGCCACAGCCAACTGACGCGGGCATGCACCTGCTGGCTTGGTTAAACAAGGGCTCAGATGATCGTGCAGTGCATTGGGCCTTGCTACAGGCTGGAATAGAGTCATTGCCATTATCCGTGTACAGCATGAATTCATCGATCCAACCAGCTATTGTCTTGGGTTTTACATGTGCTCCAGAAAAACTCATCCCTGATTTGGTCAGACGCATGTCTAAAGTGATTCGATCAACTAATTAGGTAGTCGCTGCTATTTATAAAGGTTATGCAGCTTTAAATAATTTCGAACTATGTTCTACTATCGAAAATATTAATTCACCTGCAAAGCTGTTTAGTTGGATACCGGAGAAATAACTATGTTTAAGAAGTTATCACGAGCCTGGGGCATAGCGAAAATGTGCTGGAACGTATTGAAGCTTGATAAAGAGCTGATTGTCTTCCCCCTGCTGAGTCTCATTACTTGTGGTCTTCTTCTTGCCAGTGTTGTAGTTCCTCTGTGGGTTAGTGGAAATATAGAAGAGTTACTCCTAATGGGAGCAGTTTTTGATGAAGAAGGCAGTTTCAACTTTGCCGGCATAGCTTTTGATTTCGCGTGCTATTTTGTTTTTTATTTTATAATGATCTTTTTTAATACGGGTCTGGTTGCCTGTGCAAGGATCAGGTTCTCAGGTGGAGATCCAACCATTGCGGATGGGCTAAAAGCATCCATACAACGACTGCCACAAATATTTGTTTGGGCGCTGACAACTTCCGTTGTCGGGTTTATTCTTTCGAGAATTGCAAACAATCAGGAGGGTATAGGCAAATTCGTTTTCGCCTTTCTGGGAGCAGGTTGGGCTATTGCCAGTTTTTTTGTTGTTCCCGTTCTTGTCGCCGAAAAGGTTGGTCCAATCACGGCACTAAAAAAATCAGCAAGTGCTATTAAGAAGACCTGGGGAGAGCTCCTGATCGCGGAGATTGGTATGTCAGCGCTAGCCGTCTTTATCATCATGCCGGCTTTTATTGCTTTTTTCATCGGTATGATGCTGTTCGATCAAGTTGCGCCGGTATTTTTAATAACCCTGGCCGTGTTGGTAGTTGCCTGGGTTTTTCTTACTTCTCTGGCTTTTTCTGCGCTAAACGGTATTTTAAAAACTGCGCTGTATATTTACGCAACTGAAGGCACCATACCGCCGCTCTTTGATAGCGATGTTATCAAGAATCCGGCGCCTGTTCGTGAAAGTAAATAAGTAAAGAAGTTGCTAATTAGTAACAAATATCTGGATTAAAAATGCAGGAAAAAAAGCGTGCTTTGGTTTGTGGTGCCGGTGGATTCATTGGCCATCATCTCGTTGATCGCCTTAAATCAGAAGGTTATTGGGTTCGTGGTGTGGATCTGAAACGACCACTTTATGCGGATTCTGCCGCTGATGAATTTTTGGTGGCTGATCTTACCAGCGAGACTGGGGCCGATCAAGCTGTATATCAGAGCTTCTATGAAATATATCAATAGGCTGCAGATATGGGTGGTGCTGGATATATTTTTCTTGGTGATAATGACGCCGAGATTATGCATACCTCAGTGCTGATAAATCTTCACATATTGAACCGTGCGAAAGCGCACCAACCTGGAGTGATATTTTATTCGTCGTCTGCGTGTGTTTATCCGGAGCATAATCAACTAGAGCCTGAAAATCCGAAAACTAATGAAGATTCTGTATATCCTGCAGCACCAGATAGCGAATACGGATGGGAAAAGCTGTTTTCGGAAAGGTTGTATCTTTCCTATCAACGTAATTTTGGTATTAATGTTCGTATAGCCAGGTTCCACAATATCTATGGTCCCCTTGGCGCCTGGAATGACGGTCGCGAAAAAGTGCCGGCGGCTATGTGCCGAAAAGTTGCAGAGGTTGTAGACGGTGGCGGTGTTGAGATATGGGGTGATGGAGAACAAACGCGTTCGTTTCTCTATATAGATGAATGTCTGGATGGGGTCCGTCGTCTGATGCAGTCGGATATTTCGACACCGCTGAATATTGGATCAGACTACATGGTCTCTATTAATCAGTTAACGTATAGCATTGCGGCGCTAGCCGGCAAGAAAGTTCATCTCGAACATATAGATGGTCCACTCGGAGTGCGTGGCCGGACATCGGACAATAGTCTTATTCATGAGAAACTTGGCTGGCGGCCAGAGCAGCCCTTACACAAAGGACTTGAAATTACTTATCGTTGGATTGCCGAGCAGGTGGAGTCTTCGGCAGGCTAGCAGTCTATACCTTCAAATCTTTGATCGCTGCTTTTAAAGATGTTATTTCCCAGCGATTCATACAGGATTCACATTATTGTGCCATTGTTTCACCACTTGGCCAATTTAGTATTTTTCAATAACGGGCCAAAACTGCTCTACCGTGCTCGCACTATTCACGGGAACAGCACGCCTTTACCCAAAGAGCGATAAACCAAATGAAATACAACGATATCCCAACGACTACGAAAATTGAGAACAGGATTCCGCAGATTGTGCTAGCAGGTTTGCTTATATTGGCAGTTAGCGGTTGTAGTTTATTACCCGCAAAAGCTAAGCAGGTACTTTTCAGTAAGGGGCACGCGCCACTTTCCTATAGCTGTGCAAATGATCTGGAAATACAGTGTGATTCCAAAGGTTGTGCTGCTGAAGATGAAGCTTTTACGCCCATGAGCGTGACATTTGATAACGGGGGAAGTCTGAGTGTATGTGCCTATAGCGGCTGTTATGAAGGTAAAGCAAAAGTCTGGCAAAAAGCCAATTTCTTATCCCTGCATGGTGAGGGACTAGCCTTTTCCACCGCCGGGAATGAAGCCGATGAAGGTACCGATATAGCTATTACCATCGATTTAGAAGATAGCATCGCTATGCTGAAACTTGGTGCATTTACGCATCCGTTGATATGTAAACCAGCCTCAAATAACAAGTAGAAAACGTTATTTTTATCCCCATTTATGCTGCCAGAGTTAATTGCAATGAATAGTTCTCAATTAAAACGCCTGGCAACACTTTTCAGTGTTGCTGTCATTAGTTTTAGCTTGAACGAGTCGGTTTTCTCCAGTACTGAGCAGATAGTTCCAGAACGCCGAGTTGCCATTACTCAGCACATTGATTTTTACGGCTCGGATCTTGACCCGGAATTCGATACCACGTTGTCCAGTTGTGAGTTGCTTTGTTTGCGAGATAAAGAGTGTAAGGCTTTTACCTTTAATGCTCAGTCAAATAGCTGTTTCCCTAAGAGTAATGTTGCAGAGAAACGCCCATTCGACGGAGCTGTTTCTGGCGAGGTATTCGATGCAGATCCTTCGGTTCTCGAAAGTTCCCTTACGCAAATAAAGGCACTTAAGTTTTTACCAAACTACTATTTTTCAGATGCTGCAAATAGGGCGCTTAATGTTCCACGCAATTATGTGACAAACGGCTATAGTGAGGAATATTTGCTGAGACTTGCTCGTAAGGCTAGTAGTGAAAAAAATTATTATCGAGCTTTTCAGTTAACTGCCGCAGCCATTGGCGCATCGGATAGTGCCAGTGTTTGGGTTGAGTTATCTCGAAGTGCTCTGGTACTGGCAAAAAATGATCGCTCTCGGAAATGGGAGAGCTTAAGCAACGCTGCAGCCGCTGCGGTGAATGGATTTGTCAGGGCACGATCAGAGCAAGTGCAGGCTAACGCTTTGGCTGTGTTGGCCAAAACATTGGAGTTACGCAGCGAAGGCTCATTATCCATCCCTGCATTACGTCTAGCGCAAAAACTGGCACCGCGTTTTGAGACTGAAGAGGCCCTTGATCGGGCCATTTCGCTGTTTGGATTTCGCGTAGTGGAGCATGATGTAAATAATAATGCCCGATCGCCACGTATATGCATGACCTTCTCAGAAAGTCTGGTAGCCGAGGGTATTGAGTATTCGGACTATGTTCGTTTTCCCGTAGCTGGCCTGGCCACCGATGTAAATGACCGGCAGCTATGTATTGATGGCGTCAAACATGGACAACGATATCAGTTTAGTCTTCGCGAAGGTTTACCGGCGGCTAATGGAGAAACGTTACAGAAGACCACTAAGCTGAATGTCTATGTAAAAGATCGTGATCCGTCTGTGCGATTCACCGGCCGCTCCTATGTATTGCCTCGGAGTCAAAATGCAACAGTGCCGATAGTTTCAGTCAATCTCGAAAAAGTAGATTTAAAGATATATCGAGTAGGTGATCGTAATATTCTTCGTTCAATTCAAGACGGGTTTTTCTCAAAACCCCTTTCAGAGTATCGTGAGGAGGAGCTCGCGGATTCATTGGGTCAGGAGGTTTGGACAGGAAGTGGCGAAACTGGACTCGAACTAAATCAGGATGTAACCACTCAGTTACCGATTGGCGATGCTCTGTCGACTTTCGAACCCGGTGTTTATGTTCTTCGCGCCAGAGTACCGGGTGCAGATGTTTATGCCACAGATGCTGCTTCGCAATGGTTCGTTGTGACTGACCTGGGTCTTACTAGCATGACAGGTACTGACGGTACTCACGTATTTGTGCGTTCATTGGCTAGTGCCGATGCAGTTGCTGGTGTCAAAGTTAAATTAATAACGAAGAGTAATACGGTTCTGGCAGAAGCCACCACAGATGCTAGTGGCTATGTGCGTTTTGCACCAGGCTTTAGCCGTGGCACCGGTGGTGCAACCCCTGCCCTGCTAACAGCATCCACGGGTGATACAGATTTTGCATTCTTAAGTTTAAGTGATGCCGCGTTTGATCTTTCTGATCGAGGCGTTGAAGGACGTGATTCGCCACCACCGGTAGATATCTTCCTCAGCACCGATCGCGGGGCTTACCGGGTTGGTGAGACCGTTTATGCCACCGCCCTGGTGCGGGATAGCAAAGCAGAATCAATTCAAAATCTGTCTTTAACTGCGGTAATTACAAGGCCGGACGGCGTGGAATATTCACGTAAAGTATTGGACGACAAGGGTGCCGGTGGACTGGTGTACAGTATGACCTTGCCCGACAATGCCCAGCGAGGCACATGGAGTTTGCGTTTATATGTTGACCCCAAAGCCAACGCTCTGGCCAGTCGTAGTTTTTTAGTTGAAGATTTTCTTCCAGAGCGGATCGATTTTGATCTGTCGTTACCCCAGGGCGATATTCATCTGGACAATTTGCCAACACTGGATCTGAGTGCCCGTTATCTTTATGGTGCGCCGGGGGCCAATCTGGTTATTGAAGGCAGTGTGCAGATTACTGCCAGTCGTGAGCTGGAAGACTACCCGGGTTACTTATTTGGCCTGAAAGGAGAACCCTTCTCACCGGTAGTAGAGTATTTTGGAGGCATTGAAACAGATGCCGATGGTAATGCCCATCTCACTTTACCCGCAGTGGATGCCGGTAACACCAATAATCTGCTGACCATGCAGGCAGACATTCGCGTACGTGAAGGATCTGGTCGTCCGGTGGAACGTAGAATCTCTCGAGCTCTGGCTCCAGACTCAATCAAGCTGGGTATTAAGCCACTGTTTGAAGGCACCTTAAGTCAAGGCGAACAGGCGGAATTCAATATTATTGGCATTGGCACAGATTCAATGCAACAAGATCTGCCCCAGGTTAGCTGGAAACTGAATCGACTTACCACTCATTACCAATGGTATACCCGTTATGGTGACTGGAATTATGAGCCGATCGTTAGTCGTGAAGTCATTACCAATGGCACCATCGATATCCAGAAAGATACACCAGCCAAAGTCGAAATGCCGACTGAATGGGGAATGTACGAACTGCTAGTAGAAACTGATTCCGACCGCCACATTGTTTCTTCTTATACGTTTTATTCAGGTTGGTATAGTTCTTCAAAGGATAACGATACACCGGACACCCTTGAATTCGGCCTGGATAAGGCAAACTATGAAGTGGGCGAGGCGGTGCAGCTTAGACTGGTGCCTCGTTATGCAGGTAAAGCCCATATCAGCGTAATGAACAATCGTCTCATCGAGAACAGGGTAGTGGATGTGGTTGAGGGCGAGAATCTCATCGAGTTGACTGTCGGTAAAGAGTGGGGGGCAGGCGCTTATGTGTCGGCGTCCGTAATCCGACCCATGAATATTGCCGCTGGGCATAACCCGGCCCGCGCTCTTGGATTGTCCTGGGCAACGGTTGATCCAGGTAAACATCGCCTAACTGCAAGTTTTGTAACAGCCGATGAAGTTGAGCCGCGTGGTTCACTGAATGCCTCACTTGATATTGATGGCCTGAGTCCTGGCGACACTGCGTACGCCACGATTGCCGCGATTGATGTGGGCGTGCTGAATATCACGGGTTTTAAATCACCCAATCCAGATGACCATTATTTTGGCCAACGCAAACTAGGCATGGCTATGCGCGATGTCTACGGTCGTCTAATCGATGGTCTGCATGGCACACCCGGTCAAGTTCGTTCCGGTGGTGATGCCTTTGCCGCCATGCGTCTTGCTAGTCCTCCGAGTGTCGAACAACTGGTTTCGTTTTTCTCCGGTCAATTACAGGCCGATGAAAATGGCCATGTTAATGCACAGTTCGACATGCCTGACTTTAATGGCACGGTTCGCTTAATGGCCATTGTCTGGAGTAAGACCGGTGTTGGCCAAACGGCGAAAGACATTACAGTAAGTAACCCAATTGTTTTAACCGCCAGCCTGCCGCGTTTTCTGGCACCCAACGACGAGAGTCGATTGTTGGTAGAACTTGCCCATGTTTCCGGCTCAGCCGGTGACGTAGAACTGGAAGTGTCTGCGGATAATGGGCTGTATATGGATCAATCGAATATCCCATCGAGTGTTGTACTGGAAAATTTGGGCCGTACGCAGTTGTCGGTTCCGATTACTGCCCGTGCTTCCGGTGATAGCGAAATTTCGATATCCATCAGAACACCAGACGGACTTCAGCTGGATAAAACTTACACCATCTCTATTCGTTCCAATGATCCATTGGTCTCGCGTACTGAGCGTATTGAACTCGCCGCGAACGAAGAGTTTAAGTTGGATGCCGGAGTGTTCAGTAATTACCAGCAGGGTAGCGGCCATGCCACACTGACTATGGGTCCCATGGCGCGCTTTGATGTACCCGGTTTATTAAGTGCGTTAGACCGATATCCTTATGGTTGCACAGAGCAGATAACCTCACGCGCACTACCGTTGTTATATTTCGACAGCGTCACCACTCAAATGGGATTAGGTAACAAGGCTGAGGTGAGCGATCGTATCAGTCGGGCGATAACCGATGTGTTATTGAACCAGGCAGCACATGGTGGGTTTGGTTTGTGGAGCCCGTCTGGGGGTGATCTGTGGCTTGATTCCTATGTGAGCGACTTTCTCAGTCGCGCCAGAGCCGAAGGTCATACTATTCCGGACCAGGCATTTCGCCTGGCTATGGATAACCTGCGTAACTCGATAAACTATGCGGGTGATTTTGAGAAAGGCGGCGAAGCCATAGCCTATGCACTGATGGTGTTGGCGCGAGAAGGTGCTGCGGCGATAGGTGATTTACGATATTACGCTGACGTAAAGGCCGATGCCTTTGCTACGCCTTTGGCACTTGCGCAACTCGGTGCGGCCCTGACGTTCTATGGCGAGCAGTCACGTGGCAATGCCATGTTTCGAAAGGCCAGTGAGCGTTTAGCTGACCTGATCAAAAAACCTGAACGCACAGGCTGGCGTGACGACTATGGTACCTATCTCAGAGATGCTGCGGCAGTACTCACTCTGGCCACTGAAGCCGGGTCTACAGCGATTGACGAACAGAGTCTGGTCAAATACATAACTCCAACTCAAACACTTAACTCCTGGCGCTCTACTCAGGAAAATATGTGGTCATTGCTTGCCGCTAATGCCTTGTTGGAAGCACCCGACGCGAACCGTTTCACCGTTAACGGTGAAGCGGAGAGTGATGCAACCGTGCAGGTGCTGGATGCCCAGACTGTTAATCAAAAAAGCCTGCTGGTGCGTAATATTTCCTCAGATCTCCAGACAATAGTTTTGTCATCTTATGGTTTGCCAGATAAAAGCGAACCTGCTGGCGGTAATGGTTATCGTATTGAGCGCAAGTATTATGCTGTTGACGGTACCGAAGTGTCGTCCGATACAGCAGCTCTGAATGATCGATTAGTCGTGGTTTTGAAAATTATACCGCGACGACAAACCAAGGCACGATTGATGATTAATGATCCACTACCGGCAGGATTTGAAATTGATAATCCCAGTATTCTGCGCGGAGGAGATATTAGCCAGCTCGACTGGTTGCGCTTATACGTTGAACCGGTCAATGCGGAGTTTCGTAGTGAACGTTTTCTTGCCGCAGTAGACTGGTCGAGTGTTGACGTTTTCCATCTAGCCTATATGGTACGCGCTATTTCACCGGGTATTTTCCATCATCCGGCCGCCAGTGTGGAAGATATGTACCGGCCTCAATTTCGTGCTAGAACGGCGACGTCAACAATTCAGATTACTGAGTAGTTATGGCTTATCGGCGTCTCAAAGCCTTAAGTCTATGTGTTGGGCTGTGCGGCGTTGGTGTATTTGCTTTTGATCATTGGGTAAGTAATGCCGAATTGCCATCACTGGTTGTGCCAACCTCGCAAACGGTAGTTGATCGTAACGGTGAGTTACTGCGCGCCTATACCGTGTCTGATGGACGTTGGCGATTGCCTGTCAATGTCGGTGATGTGGACCCAAATTACCTCGATTATTTAATTCGTTATGAAGATAAACGTTTTTATAGTCACTCAGGTGTCGATGGTTTTGCCGTTGTGCGGGCTATTGGTCAGGCGGTAATTAACGGTCGAATCGTATCCGGTGCTTCAACTTTAACTATGCAGGTTGCACGCTTGCTGGAACAGGGAAAGACAGGTCGATGGAAGGGTAAGCTGCGCCAGCTTCGTGTTGCACTAGCATTGGAGCGAATGCTGGATAAGGACACGATTCTGCATCTGTATCTGAAGCTTGCCCCGTTTGGTGGCAATTTGGAAGGCGTGCGTGCGGCGAGTCTGGCTTATTTTGCCAAGGAACCCAAGCGACTAACCCCGGCACAGTCTGCTTTACTGGTGGCCTTGCCACAGTCACCGGAAAAACGCCGACCGGATCGTGCACCTGCTCATACTCTGACGGTGCGAAATCGCGTGCTAGATCGGCTAGCCAATCAGGGCATTCTTGCTCATGACGAGGCTCGAGCTGCAATGACCGAAATGTTGCCGATCAAGCGTCAACAATTTCCAGCTATTGCCCCGCATGTAGCAGATCGTGTGGTCCGGGATAATCCTCTCGCCAGCATCAATACACTTACCCTGGATAAGTCCTTACAACAATCTCTGGAAAAGCTTGCTGTGCAGAAGATATCCAGTGATCAGAACGGTATGTCTGTTGCGATTCTGGTTACCGATTATCAAAGCGGCAATATTATTGCTTCCGTAGGTTCCGCAGCCTATCTGGACCATGATCGACAAGGCTTCATCGATATGACCCAGGCTGTTAGATCCCCTGGCTCAACTTTAAAGCCAGTAATATTTGGTCTTGCCTTTGATCAGGGCCTGGCTCACCCCGAGACATTAATCGACGATAGACCCGTCTCGTTTGGTAGCTATACACCACAGAATTTCGATAAGAATTTTCGCGGTACGCTACGTGTTCGAGAAGCACTGCAATTGTCTTTGAACATCCCAACTGTCACCTTACTTCAGGCTCTCGGACCAACCAGTTTGATCTCCCGAATGCAAGCAGCCGGTGTTACCGCACAACTGCCTGCTGGAGGTCCGCCTGGGCTTGCCATTGGCCTTGGAGGTGTAGGGCTGACTCTTGAAGACCTGGTCAAGCTATATGCTTCAATAGCAAACGATGGTGTGCCTATAACAATGCGTATGGTGGCGAACGATCATCGCGAAGAGTCTGGCAAAAGGTTGATGTCAGCTTCTGCAGCGTGGCACATTGGCGACATACTAAGCGGTGTAATTGGTCCCGCCTATGCACCTAAAAATCATCTGGCCTATAAGACCGGCACTTCCTATGGACATCGTGATGCCTGGGCTATCGGTTTCGATGGTCAGCATGTAGTTGGTGTATGGACAGGCCGCCCAGATGGCGCCTCGATCCCCGGAATGTTTGGTGCAAGTGTAGCGGCACCGATACTCTTCGATTCCTTTGCGCGTCTTAAAACAAATTTGGTTCCGCTAGCCGCTCCACCGCCAGAAACCCTGCTGGTTAATAATGCCGGTTTGCCATTGCCACTTAAGCGCTTTCGTAGTCGTAACGCGGTGTTTGAAAAACCCGCTGATGCCCCGGTAATAACTTTTCCGCCCAACGGTGCTCGGGTTGACCTTGGCTACTCTGGCCAGCATCAACAACCGCTAGTGCTTAAGGTAAGAAATGGCCGCCCGCCATTCACATGGGTGGCTGATGGGACGCCGGTTTTGATTGCTGTTCACGACCGACAAGCCTTCTTCACCCCGGATGGACCGGGCCATCTGAATCTATCGGTTATAGATACTGACGGTTTGTCACAGAACGTGCAGGTTGTAGTGGACTAACTAACGCTCGGCAAAGGATTATATTTTTAAGCTTGCCGTAAGGTACAGTGCGATAGAATCTAATTTAACTTTGAAAGCCTACAAGGATCAGCCACTAAATTCCACAAGGCAATGGGTAAAATACTATCAATGTATCGTGTAACTCTTCGCACACTTGCCTCTTCTGTGTGCGCTGGCGCTTTTCTCGGTCTGGGCACTTTAGCTTCTTTGGTTGATGCTAACGAGATCGCGAGTCCTCTCAATGGCACGGGTATTTTATATGGAGGAGATTATCCAAAAGGTATTAATACGACATGTATAACAAAAATACTGTCTGATGACATAGGTGAGTCACCGTCAAAGGCATTTCTTCTTCAACAGGGTTGTGCCACCGGAGACATGATGCCGGATGGCTCATTCTTTTCCTATCAGAAAGTCAGTTTAGATGGTGTCAGACTCTCCGACGGTGCTAAACAATGGTATTGTGTTATCGATGATGTCAGTGGTTTGATGTGGGAAGTAAAACAGACAGAAAATACTCATGGCGACTATCATTTACTAAACGATAAATTCACATGGTACAACTCGAATACCAAGACAAACGGTGGCAATATTGGTACCTGGAATCGTGATGGGGCATCGTGTCATGGTTATAGCAATGGCAAGCTGCGCAGTTATTGTCACGTAGAGCAATTTGTTAGTCGAGTAAATAAGCAAGGACTGTGCGGGTTTCATGACTGGCGCCTACCAGTCCGCGCCGAATTAACCAGTCTGATTCACTTTGGTCG
This sequence comes from Parasphingorhabdus sp., assembly GCA_047615875.1. GTDB lineage: Bacteria > Pseudomonadota > Gammaproteobacteria > Arenicellales > CAJQKF01 > JBLHGU01. The sequence continues at coordinate 1,190 of JBLHGU010000101.1, read as the reverse complement.
CTTGCAGCCTGCAATTGATATTAGTTATTTTCCCAATACGCTTAATAGTTTTTACTGGGCGATGAATCCTGTAGCTGGCCGAGCCATCGAGGCGTGGGCAATAAATTTCGAATTTGGCTTTGCCAGCCCACTGCGCAAGACTGATCTAAGACCTGCGCGATTAGTACGTTTGGTTAACGAACAATGAGGGGTGAATTGTCTATGCGCAGCATTCTTCATCGTCTGTTTTACATCGTTACTCTGACTGCTATTTCAGGGAGCGCGGTGGCAACCCAGCTATGTCAGGAATCGAATATCACCCCTACCAACCCCATAAGCCGTTTTGAGGTAAGTAGTGACGGTACAGTTGTTGATACAACAACAGGATTGATGTGGCAGCGTTGTCTGGTGGTTCAGGGCGGTCAAAATTGTGAAACTGGCGATGTACTTAGTGAAACCTGGGCCGGTGCATTGACCTATCTGGTAGATGAGAGTGCGCACGCAAATCTTGCCGGCTACAAGGATTGGCGTATGCCAAACATTAGAGAGCTTGCTTCAATAGTTGAATTGCAATGTGGCAATCCAGCGATCAACGTAAATCTGTTTCCAAACAATAGTGCGGGCCATGTTTGGTCTTCATCGCCCTATCGCTTCTATCTCCACTACTCCTGGTATCTGGATTTTAACGATGGCATCTTAACCTATGGCGATCGCCAGGATAAAAAAGCCTTTCGTCTGGTTAGACTACTTAAGCCGCATTAATCACCACACTTATTGTCAGCTAAACTAATACACCAGGAATCTCTTTACCAAAGCTAAGTGTTACACCACAGGCCTGGGCTGCGGTATATAACGCATCCAGCTGGTTATAACCGCTACCGGCTGTTGTTGCTACACCACGATTAATGCTACTGCCACCACCAGCGATCATCAAGGGCACATCGTTGCCGCTATGAATGTCTGCGTTACCCATATCGGTTGTTTCTACTACGACAGTGTTGTCCAGAATGCCTTCTTCCCATAACCACCGGATCGCATAAGCAGACAGGCTACCCAGATGGTTGCGCATTTCTGTGTAGTATGGGTAATTTGCCTGACCATTGCTGCCACCGGATAGCTCATCCAGTCGACGTTGCGTATCTGAAATAGCATCCAGATGCTCGTCCAGTCGATCGATTTCATAGCCAGCAAGTTTGCTTTTTATAGCATTG
>JBLHGU010000100.1:0-18632 GCA_047615875.1 Parasphingorhabdus sp. | reverse complement strand
ATATAACTTTCATAGTATTCAATCGGCTGTTTAATTTTATCTGGCTAATTTTTCGAAATAGTCATCCTCCAACACCATGACATCATTATCGACATCGGTGGTCATACCTAAATGACAATAAAAATTCCGCGCGGATTCATTGGCAAGTCCTACTGAGAGCTTAAGATAATTCGCAGCCCATTGTTCCGAAGCTCTGGCAACACTCGCCCTAATCAACTCCTTGCCTACACCGTAGCCCTGCCATTGCGGATCAACAAATAAATCCTGCACATACACTCCACGGGCACAACGCCAGGTCGAAAATTCAGGAAAAAATATAACCAACCCAACTGACCGATCATCTATTTCGGCCAATAACACCGAGAAATAACGATCATCTCCCAGTCCACCGGTCAACAACTTTTCTGCACTACCCTGATAAAGATCAGCATCTCCCAGCGAGTTGGAAAATTGTGTCAATAACTCATCCACCACTGCCGCATCTGCTTCGTCTGCTAGTCTAATCCGGAGGCTGTCTCGCATTTATATCTCGGTTACGAATTAGGATTAAGCTGAAGTAAAAACGACTCAACAATCCGATTAAATTGATCCGGTTGTTCCAGATTTATCAGATGACCCGCATCGTCAACACAGGCAAATTGCGCACCAGGAATTCGATCAGCCATTTTCTTCATCATTGCTGCTGGTGCGTTAGTATCTTTATCACCTGCTAGCACCAAAGTTGGGCAAGCTATATTGCCAAGATCACGACGTCGCTCAAAAGTTACCAGGCATTTCATCATATCGGCGTAAACAGACTCGGGAACTGCCGACATGCATTGAACAGCGCGAGCTCTGACATTAGCATGAACGGATTGACCAATGAGGCTCTCAACTATCTCTTCAGCCAGGTCTGGCATACTTCGTCCATTTCGAATAGGGCTTAATCGCTCAGCTATAAATCGTTTTTGAAAGTCACCATCGGATCGACCAAACGCCGGGCTGGTGGCATATAAAACTAATCCACTAAGCACGGTGCTGTATCTCGCCACCCATTCCTGAGCTACCATCCCACCTATTGAATGCCCAATAAGCACAGGGTTTTCAACCACCTGCTGATCCAGGAAATCATCCAGAGCTGCGGATAATGCTGCAAAGCAGGTTTCCTCCAGCGCCGGCGACCCACCATATCCCGGCATGTCCCAGGCCAGGCATCGGTATTTACTCGCAAAATATTCTAACTGCGGTTCGAAGACGGACCTGCCGCCACCAATACCATGCAGGAAAACTAATGAAAGTTCAGAATTACGACTACCTGTTTCTGCAAAGCTAAAAGACATGAAGGTCCGTAAACTAGATTATTAGGATGGATTCAAGCAATTATAGCCTGCTCGCAAAATAAACTTCTGCACCTTGCCAAGACTGTTACGAGGAAAGTCATCAACAAATTCGAATCGTCTCGGCACTTTAAAGGGGGCTAATTGCTCAGCGCAGTGAGACTTCAATTCATCAATACTTACATCTAAAGATACTCGAATTAACGCTAACGGGGTTTCTCCCCACCTGGGATCTGCTATACCAATAACGGCGGCCTCAATTACTGAATCATGATCATGCAACACCCGTTCAAGTTCTGCCGGATAAATATTTTCCCCACCGGACACAATCATATCCTTCGATCGATCATCGATAATCAGTCTACCTTGAGAATCCAAATGCCCAATGTCACCACTTCTAAACCAAACACCGTGAAATGCCAACGCGGTCTCGACCGGATCATTCCAGTATTCCGTCATTACGTTATCGCCCTTTACTAAAATCTCCCCAGAGTAGCCTGGCGGGACATCAATACCGCTGCTATTTGCAATACGAATCTGGCACAACAGACCGGCCTTGCCGGTGGTATGGTGATTAACATCATCACCAGCATACTTTTGATATACGGCAACGGGACAGGTTTCTGTAGAGCCATAAACCTGTAATACAGGAATTTGTCGATTCTCAAACTCTTCAATTAAGGGTATTGGTACGACAGATGAGCCAGTAGTAACACAACGCAAGCTTGCAAGATACGTTGCCCGCCATTGATCGTGACTGGTCAGAGCCCGTATGGTTGCAGGGACCAAAACTGTCAGGGTTGGCTTGTCATGTTCGATGCTTCGCAAACAGGCTTCAGGCTCAAATCTACGCTGAAGAACTACTGTTGCACCACAAAAAAATGCAGGTGTCGTTTGAATATTCAATCCACCGACATGAAACATGGGCAGTGTTGTCAGGATCTGATCCGCCGCGGTCATATCGTGCATATGCTGACTCATTACTGCATTAGCCAACAGAGCCGCTTGATTCAATACCACGCCTTTGGGATGCCCCGTAGTTCCAGAGCTATAAACTAGTAGCAGTGGGTTATCTTGGGCAGACGTCTCAGAATACTTATTGCCTGGTAACTCAATTTCGCCATATGACTGAAGTTGGTGTATTTTAAGGCCAGCAATCTGCTCTCCAAGCTCTACACAATGTTGCTCAAAGCAACCATCTGTAAATAACAGCTGTGCGCCACAATCCTTTAACTGATAAGATTGTTCGGCCACTGTTAAGCGCCAGTTTAACGGAGCAAACATCGCACCAATTCTAGCGCAGGCGAACAATAAAACCAGCATGTCTGGATGATTATAACCTTGCCAGGCTATACGATCCCCTGCTTTAACGTTATGTGTTTGAAGCAGAACTTCTACAGCAAATTGTATACGGCAGGCCAGTACCGCATAACTAATCCGTTGTTCTTCGAATATAAGGGCCAGTTTGTCCGGAGTGTGGCTTGCATGAGTTGATATCCAATTAGCTACATTCATTGGCTTCAATTCATCAATTTGCTCTTATGATTTACTAATTAACTAGCTGACAGGCAATCTAGCTCTCAGGATTAATTTCGAAGTTCAGATCGTCGTCCTTGACCCCAATCTTAACGTGACCACCCTTCTCCAACTTGCCAAACAATAACTCATCGGCTAACGCCCGCTTTATCTTATCCTGGATTAACCTGGCCATCGGGCGCGCGCCCATAGCAGGGTCATGCCCATGGGTTGCCAGCCACTGCCGTGCTTCGCTATCCATTTCAAGTGTTACATTTTTATCCAGCAACTGTTGCTCCAACTCGACAACAAACTTATCCACAACATAACGGATAGATTCTTCATTCAATGCAGCGAACTGAATAATCGAATCAATACGATTGCGGAACTCCGGAGTAAAAGTTTTCTGAATAACCTGACTACTATCGCCACTGTGGTCCTGATGTACAAAACCCATGGAACCGCGTGAGATTTGTTCAGCGCCTGCGTTCGTAGTCATCACAATAATTACATTTCGAAAATCCGTTTTACGACCGTTGTTATCCGTCAGCGTTCCATAATCCATTACTTGCAATAGTATATTAAATACTTCTGGATGGGCTTTTTCTATTTCATCAAACAACAGGACTGCGTGGGGGCTTTTGTTTATTGCCTCAGTTAAAAGACCACCTTGATCAAAACCTACATAGCCTGGTGGTGCACCAATCAGTCGGGAGACTGTATGACGCTCCATATACTCGGACATATCAAAACGCACTAGCTCGATACCAAGAGTATGCGCCAGTTGTCGTGTCACTTCTGTTTTACCTACACCTGTTGGGCCAGAGAACAAAAATGATGAAATCGGGCGATCAGGATTGCCGAGGCCAGAGCGAGATAATTTAATCGAGCTCACCAGAGCGTCAATGGCCTCATTCTGGCCAAATACGATACGCTTTAAGTCAACATCGAGGCTCCCGATAGCCTGCCGATCTGTAGAAGAAACCGTTTTGGGCGGAATTCTGGCGATTTTTGAAACGATCGTTTCAATATCTTTCACAGATATTTTTTTCCGCCTCTTATCCCTGGGCATGAGCCTGGTTCTGGCACCAGCTTCGTCAATAACGTCAATGGCTTTATCCGGTAAAAATCGGTCACCTATATAGCGTGCAGATAACTCTGCTGCACTGCGCAGAGCTGGCAAGGTATAACTCACATCATGATGAGACTCGAATCGACTTTTCAAGCCGCGCAAGATTTGCACGGTCTCTTCAACTGTAGGTTCAGTAACGTCAATTTTTTGAAATCGTCGTGACAGCGCGCGATCCTTTTCAAAAATCGTTCGAAATTCTTGATAAGTGGTTGAGCCAATACACATAACTGCACCGGAGGCCAACATAGGTTTTAGCAAATTGGAGGCGTCCATAGCACCACCAGACGCAGAGCCAGCGCCGATAATGGTATGAATTTCGTCGATGAATAAAATTGCGCCTTCAGTAGCTTCAAGCTCCTTTAGGACAGACTTAAGTCTTTGCTCAAAGTCTCCACGATATTTCGTTCCTGCAACTAGCAAACCCAGATCGAGAGAGAATATGGTACATCCCGCAAGTATCTCGGGCACCTCGCCATCAACAATCTGTTTGGCCAGGCCTTCCGCAATTGCTGTTTTACCAACACCCGCCTCACCAACCAATAGTGGATTATTTTTTCTGCGTCGGCACAATATCTGAATGGTGCGTTCGACTTCGTTAGCTCGTCCAATCAGCGGATCTATTTTCCCCTGCTGTGCTGACTCATTCAGATTGACCGCAAAAGACTCAAGAGGGCTACTGCCCGCCTCTTCGCCATCTCCACTACGTTCCGACTCTTCACCTTCGAGACTGCCTTCCTTATGCGAGTTATTGTCTTTACGAATGCCGTGGGAAATATAATTTATAACATCCAGCCGACCAACATCCTCCTGATTGAGAAAAAACACCGCGTGAGATTCACGCTCAGAAAAAATAGCAACCAGAACGTTACTTCCCTTTACCTCCAAACTGCCAGAGCTTTGAACATGTAAGATGGCTCTTTGAATGACCCGCTGAAAACCCAAGCCAGGTTGAGGATCTCCATCTTCCTCCGAAAAATGCGGAACCTCTTCATTTAAAAAACCTTCAAGCTGATTACGCAATTTCTCAGTTCGCCCACCACAGGCTTTTATAACCTCTGCTGCAGTAGGGTTATCTAAAAGTGAAATTAACAGATGTTCAACAGTTATAATTTCGTGTCGGGCAGTTCGAGCGTACTGAATTGCCAGATTCAGAGTTACTTCCAGGTCGCGGGCTAACACTATTCAGGTTCCATGGTGCATTGCAGGGGGTGTTGATTTTCCTGTGCAAAGCCCAATACGAGTTGAATCTTTGTTTCTGCTACCTCGTAAGCGAAAACGCCACATAAACCACTACCCTTATTGTGCACAGTTAACATAATCTCTACCGCTTGTTCACGAGTCTTACGAAAATAACGCTCGAGTACAGCCACGACAAAGTCCATAGGCGTGTAATCGTCATTCATCAACATGACTTTATACATACGCGGCTTCTTTACTTTAGGCTTGGCTTCCTGAAGAGAAGTATCGCCGGTTTTCTGAATCTCTTTTGAATCACTCATCTAATGGAAAGTCTTTTTATTTAGCAACTAGACCAGATCTTTTTCAGGTCTGATCCTTAAGGATCAACAACATAGTGGCATTGTAGCGAAAACTCAAGTTGTATGATTGAAGCGTCGGGCAATTTAGTTTGTTTTTCGTGAATTCCGCCCCTTGAAACCAACCGGGGGAAAACCTGAAACCCCGCCAAATCATAGTCCAGATATGCTTCATAAAGGTCCAATCTATTATTTGACAAACCAATTGTTTCGAGGTTTACTATTATTTCTAATATTTTTTGAGTTTCTATTGTGGCTGCCAATTCCGCACCTTATTACAAGCAGAATCGGCTTAAACAATTACGCGCATTCTGCACCACGGCAAGGGTTGGCAGTATTTCCAGAGCCGCAGAAAAGCTGTTTCTTAGCCAGCCATCCGTTTCCCTGCAAATACAAGCTCTTGAGCGAGAACTGGAAACAACACTATTTGAGCGCCGCGGCCCAAGCATACGTCTAACCCCGGAAGGCAAGACCTTACTGGAAATATCGCTACCCCTGGTTCAGGGAATTGACTCATTGATCGAAACTTTTACCGAACGTAGCGGTGATCTGGAGTCTGGCGAACTAGATATTGCCGCCGGCGAATCCACAATTCTTTACATCTTGCCCGATATCATAAAATCATTCTCTGAAAAATATCCGGGCATTCGCATCAAACTGCATAATGTCACCGGGCGAGACGGCATGGAAATGCTACGAAAGGATGAGTCTGATTTCGCCGTCGGCTCGATGCTGGAAATCCCGGAAGACATACATTACTATCCGATTTTTCAATATAACCCCGTATTGATCACACCACCGAACCATCCTCTAACGAAACTGAAATCAGTTACCTTAAAGGATATTAGCCCTTATGGATTAATACTCCCCCCCCGCCACCTCAGCACCTGGCGAATGGTTGATTACGTCTTTCAGCAGCACAATCTTCGCTATACAGTAACCCTGGAAGCCGGCGGCTGGGAAGTGATCAAAAAGTACGTCGAGTATGGTCTGGGTATTTCTATCGTTACCGATATTTGCCTAACCGGAGATGACGATGTGGGTCGAATTAATTTGGATCGATACTTTCCGACCCGGAGTTATGGCGTTGTTATAAGAAAAGGCAAACATCTAAGTACGTCGGCGCGTGTATTTCTAGAAGCCATGGACCCCGAATTTAAGAATCGGTTCAACCGCAATGGGCGAACTGTCCGCACCTGAGACGCCTGAACAACGCTGGCAGGCTAAAAACACCCAGTATTTGTAAAATCCTGCGGTGGTTTAACACGAGGATAGTTTTTTCCAGAAGCACAATCCGCTAGAATCAGTTAGCCAAATAACTACAGGGTCCTCATTTTGCACAAATTAATAGCAGTTATGATTTTGTTTGCCCTGACAGGGGTGCCAGGCCATGCCGATGAACAATCGGTACAAGTGCCAGTTTGTTATGATTTTGGCTGTAAAAGTGAGCCCACTATTGATATTTTAGCCGATGACTGGCGAGAAGTTTCCGGTTGGTTTTCCCCAGCCGCGAAAACCCCGGAACTGGAACGGGTACAAATTAAAAAAGCTATTGGCTGGATGGAGGTAGTGGTCGGACGCTATACACCAACCCACCGCGACACCGGTCTCGATCTTGAACAAGGTGGCGAATTTCCAGGACAACTGGACTGTATAGACGAGTCCCTGAACACGACCACTTATTTGAAACTATTTGAATCCAACGGCTATCTTCGCCATCACCGTGTGGTTGAACGTGCCTACAGACGAGCTATATTTGATCAACACTGGGCAGGGCAAGTGGAGGAAATCATATCTAAGCGACGCTTCGTGATCGATTCATGGTTTCAAAAGAATGGCATCCTGCCATACGTACAGGAATACTCTCAATGGAAGGATATCCCGTTTTTCTTTTCTTCAAATATAGACAATTCAACTGAATACGATGCCTTTCAGGAGCAAAAACCATCTTTCTGGAAATCTCTCAAGTCGCGAGTATCCGGGCAACAGAAACAAGTTTCGACCAACTGATTCATCAGCATTTTATCCCTGGAAAACTAACTAAGTGATCATAGGCAGTAATAGACAACAGGTAGTCGTCGGTATGTCGGGTGGCGTAGATTCAGCTGTAGCTGCGTATATGCTGAAGGAAGCAGGATTCGACGTAATGGGGCTTTTCATGAAGAACTGGGAAGAAGATGACGATCCTGAGTACTGTTCCGCGGAAGAAGATCTGGGATATGCGGAGGCAGTCTGTAAAATTTTATCTATACCGCTTAGAACCATTAATTTTTCACATGAATATTGGGAGCGAGTATTTGCCAACTTCCTCTCAGAGCATCAAGCTGGCCGCACACCCAACCCAGACATCCTTTGTAACAAAGAAATAAAATTTAAAGAATTTCTCGAATTCGCAAATTCACTTGGCGCTGACTATATTGCCACTGGTCACTACGTCCGTAAGTCCAAAGTTGGGCGTAAACAGGCACTTCTAAAGGGTGTCGACGGAACCAAAGATCAGTCCTACTTTCTTTACACTTTGCAGCAAAATGCACTTAATCGAAGCCTTTTTCCACTGGGTGATCACCTTAAAGAAAGTGTCCGAAGCATGGCTAAAGATCTTGGATTTCCAAATTATGATCGTAAAGACAGCACCGGTATATGTTTTATAGGCGAACGCAAGTTTAAGCAGTTCTTATCCGTCTATTTACCCCCTAAACCCGGCGAAATACGATCTCTTGACGAAGATGAAATTGTCGGCAAACATGACGGATTAATGTATTACACCATTGGCCAGCGTCAAGGTCTTGGCATCGGTGGTGAAGGTGAACCCTGGTATGTAGCGGATAAAGATATCAGCAGAAAAGTCCTCTACGTGGTACAAGGTCGAAACCATCCTTATCTATTGCGCAGCCATGTTCACGCTAACCAGGTTTACTGGGTAAATGAAACTCCACCTCGCCTACCCTACCGATGTGCTGCGAAAATTCGCTACAGACAGAAAGAACAGCCTTGCACACTAACCCGGGTCGGAGATAATACGGCAAAAATAGAGTTTGACGAACCACAATGGGCGGTTACTCCAGGCCAGTCGATCGTTTTATACGACAACGATGTATGTATGGGTGGTGGCATTATATATAACGCCCTGGAACCCGAGAATGACCAGTGATCTGGGTATTTACGAAATTGTCAGTTTGCCCGCGTAAATAGAAATCTGGTGATACGTCTAACTATTTGACCAAATTTTCGTCCTATAAGCCCAATCCAGCCCTGCTGGTGCGAAGTTTCTGCATTTTTGGTTAGTAACCAGGGCGCAACATGGGTTTTTTGTTTCGTTATCGCCGAGAGATCTACCAAACATAATCTGGAAAATAGCCACCGATTCCATATATTCCAGCTTGGCCCACGCAGAACGGAGCCGACAAAGTCGACAAGCACCGGTGCATCGGTCTTATCTATAAGTGTATTGTCGGGGCTTCGCATATCACCATGAGCGACTCCTTGTTTATGCATTTTAGCTACCAGTAGTTCCAACTGACTAAAGAACTCCGACCAGCCTTCTGATGTCAAATTAACCAGCCTATATGGCCTGGCTTCTATCCAGGTCATAATGAACGCGCGTTTATTGACAATGGTTACCAGGTTTGGAATGCCATTTAACTCAGTCAGTTTTTTTAATGCGCTTATTTCACGACGCGCTAATAATGGCCCAAATAGACGGGCAAACCAGGGATCACAACCCTGATGGTCCTTAATCACACATTGCCGACCGTCATAGCTAATCCTGGCCACGTGCGGCCGCGACCCAGCCCCAACCCTTAAAACTTGCAGTACCTCAAAAGTTTCACCCAAGCTGGAGTAACGGTCCTCCAAATCACTTTTAGCAGCAAGTACTTGTTGTTCTGTGGGTAATGGTTTTGGCATTGAATATTAAACAGGCGAAAGCGAGCCAATAATACACCAGCTGAGCTCGACTACGCTTTATGCTCGCTATTTTTAACTAGCAGCTAGACAGATGAAATTGATATATTCTTAGCCTAATCAGGTAATATTGCCTTTACAGTCAAAATAGAACTCCAGCAAGGGAGGAAACCCAATGCATAAGTTATTCAGCATCCTACTCATCAGTCTATCAATTATTGCCAGTAACAGCGCCTTTGCAGCCAAGCCGAGAATCGGTGTGGCTGAGTTCAAGAATACTGCAACTGGGGTCTATTGGTGGACCGGCGGTGTCGGCCGCGACCTGGCTAGCATGGTGAGTAATGAATTATCCAACACGGGCGAATTCCGTGTTGTAGAGCGCGCCAAACTTGATCCAATACTTGCGGAACAGGACTTGGCCGCTGCAGGTCGTATTTCTTCCTCCACGGGTGCAAAAATTGGCGAGCTAACCGGCGCACAATATCTGATTCTAGGTACGCTAACAGCCTTTGAAAATAATGTTCAGAGTACGGGTGGCGGCATTTCTCTGGGTGGCGTTAGCATTGGCGGCAAAAAGAAAAGTGCTTATATCGCAGTCGATCTTCGCGTAGTTGATACTACAACTGGAGAAATAACGGCATCCCGTACTGTAGAAGGCCGTTCATCTGGCTTTGGATTAAGCCTGGGACTTTCACGGGGTAAATTCGGCGGTGCGCTGAAAAACGAAAAGAAAACACCGGCTGGCAAAGCTATACGTGCGGTCATTGTTGAAATTGTCGACTACCTGGTATGTGAAATGGTTGATCAAGGTGGCGGGTGTCAGGCAGAGTTCAAAGCCAAGGAGAAAAAACGAAAATCTGGTTTGAAGAGTCTGATTCAACTGGACTAATCAGCCCTTGCATAAAAAATGCCACCTTTCAGGTGGCATTTTTATATCTGAATTTTCCTTGATTGAGTTAACCTGTCGCAGGTGAGATAAAGTTGAAACCCTTTCTGGACAGACCGCAGTGTTTCGCTTGAAGCAAAATAGCACTTTCTAAAAGTAACCTGAGACAAACAAATGCCGCTTAATATGAACCGTGAAGTTTTTCTAACCTGTGCTGTAACCGGAGCCGGCGGCACTCAGGACCGAAGTCACCACGTACCACGTAGTCCAGCGCAAATTGCAGCATCGGCAATCGATGCCGCAAAAGCCGGTGCTGCCATCGTGCATTGCCATGTACGTGAACCAGAGACTGGCACACCTAGTAGAGATCTAAGCTACTACCGGGAGGTAACGGATCGAATACGCGATAGCGACACCGATGTCATTCTTAACCTAACTGCTGGCATGGGTGGTGATATCGTATTTGGCGATGCCGAAAACCCATTGCCATTCAATTCTGATCAAACTGATATGGCTGGTGCTACAGAGCGAGTTGCCCATATTGCGGAATGCTTGCCTGAAATTTGCACCCTGGATTGCGGCACCATGAATTTTGCCGAAGCTGATTACGTCATGACCAATACGCCGGGCACGTTGCGAGCTATGGCTGCAAAAATGACCGCGCTTGGAGTTCAAATTGAAATTGAAGCGTTCGATACTGGGCACATATGGTTGGCTAAGCAGTTGGTGTCAGAAGGCCTAATTGCAGAGCCTGCTTTAATTCAACTTTGCATGGGCGTTCCCTGGGGAGCCCCTGATGACCTAAACACCTTTATGGCCATGGTTAATAACGTACCAGATAGCTGGACATTCTCAGCGTTTGGGTTGGGCCGAAATGAAATGCCCTATGTCGCCGCTGCCGTATTAGCCGGTGGCAATGTGCGGGTTGGGCTGGAAGACAATATCTGGCTTGAAAAAGGCGTTTTGGCAACCAACGCTCAACTGGTAGAAAAAGCTGGGACTATCATTACCGCACTAGGTGCCAGACTCCTTAGCCCAGCTGAGGTTAGAGAGAAATTTTCCCTTACTAAACGCGCCCCACACTCTAACTAACACATTACCCACTAGCCCTGTCGCAATAGAAAATCTCTGACCGGTGGTAAAACCCGGTCAGTTGCTTCCAACAAAATAGAGTGTTTAAGCTGATCGAGAATAACCAGCTCAGAATTTTCTAACTGGCTATGAATAAACTGATTCAACCTGGGGTTACAACCGCCATCCAGTTCACCGGTCAATACCAGCGCTGGAGTTTTGACCCCATTTAGCCAGGCTGCCATTTCAGTGTTTGCATATATATCAAACACATTGAGAAAAACCCATTCGGGCGTATCGACGACTTGTTGTAACCGGTTGGAAATTATTTCCGGGTTCTGACTCGCAAAGCTTTCGGAAAACCACCGATCAGTTAGCGTAGGCAGAACGTTAGCCACGCCTTTTTCGCGCATTGCCTGCACCACACCTTTAACTTTGATCGAATCATCCATTGTTCGACCTGCTGCTGTGCTTAGCAAGCCTAAAGATATGGTCTGCTTCGGGTAACGCCTGGCATATGCAGGACCAATCATGCCACCTAGAGAATGTCCAGCGATATGAATTTTATCGATATCCAATTGTTGACGAAGAGCTTCGAGATCGTCCACTAATTCGTCTAAGCCAAACTCTTCTACGGGCACCGGAGATTCACCATGCCCGCGCAAATCATAGGATATACAGGTAAAACTATCTCGTAATCCAGCTACCAGTTCATTCCAGGTTGAGCGCCGGGAACCAATGCCATGCACCAAAAATAACGCCGGGCCTGAACCTTCAACTGAATAAGCACAGGGTATTGAATTCATATTATCTCCTAGGCAAGTGTTTACCGGTTGGGATTAAAGCAAATTCATCGAATGGTTAAAATACCTAATTAAAGTCTTTTATTACCAAGTGATTTCTGGAATAGATATCTACACTGCGTGCACCTGCTCCGGTCCAAATGACATAATGCGAAACAATCCCCAACTTACTGGAATTCTATGTGTAATTACGGGCATGCTGGTATTTATTGGCAATGATTCCTCAATAAAATATTTAAGCGGCGACTACCCAATTCACCAAATCGTCCTTGTCCGAACCCTGGTTGCGCTGTGTATTACTTTAATTATCACACAGTTTGAGGGTGGGCTGAGTGCCTTAAAAACTCGTAGACCCTGGCTGCATGCAATTCGCGGCATGCTAATAGTTATAGCCAACCTCACCTATTTTCTGGCCTTGGCGGTCATGCCGCTCGCTGAGACCATGGCACTATTTTTTGTTGCTCCGCTTTTGATCACGATGGCGTCTGCACTCATCCTGCGTGAGGATGTTGGCATCAGACGCTGGATTGGTGTTGGTGTCGGAATGGTAGGTATGCTGGTTATCATCAACCCTGGATCTGATACTTTACAACTAGCAGCATTGTTACCACTTATAGCTGCAGTTTGTTATACCGGCATGCAGGTGCTAACCCGCGTTATGGCTGCTACGGATCGTGCCAGCGCCATGGCCTTCTATATTCAGATTTCCTTTCTGGTGGTTTCAACAATCTTGGGTTTAACCATGGGCGATGGTCGCTTTGCCGGACATGAGAATGCCAGTCTGGAGTTTCTGTTTCGCGCCTGGAAATGGCCAAATCAACATGATGCTCTATTGATGGGGGTATGTGGAATTTGTGTGGGCTTAGGCGGCTACCTGGTATCTCAAGGGTACAGACTGGCCCAGGCCAGTATTGTGGCACCATTTGAATACGTGGCGCTGCCATGGGGTATGGCTGCAGGCTTTGTGATTTTTGGTGAAATCCCAACAATGCAAAGCTTTGTGGGAATTGCACTTATTGTTGGTGCAGGTCTCTATGTATTGAAGAGGGAATCAATACGGGGTCGAAAACGACCCCGTGGCTATGGTATTAGAACAGTCAGATAGGCCGCAAAAAACTCTAACTACGCAGGCCGGCCAGCAGACAGAAATGGCAGATCAGTTAACTCACCCGCTACTGTAACCCCATCGGGCATCTTCACTTTCACCTGATCGCCGATATTGGCATCGATAGATAACAGCGTCAGACCAATATTACGCTGTAGTCGAGGCGACCAGCATTGCGCCGTTACCTTGCCTACCATAACATCTCCCTTGTAAATCAGGCTGGGTTGATCGGAATACACTATTTGCCCTTCTCGGTTGATGAATACACCTAGCTGATGTCGTTTGATTCCGGTGGCATGAATGGCTCGCAGAGCTTGAATACCTACCACCTCATCCGGTGCATCGAGGTCGATATAACGTCCGAGTCTCACTTCAAACGGATTGGTATCGTCGTCGGTATCGCCACCCCAGGATAACAGACCACTCTCTACTCGTTCTTTTGAGTTCGGGTTACCCGGTCCAATACCATAGGGCTGACCTGCCTGTTTAACTCTCTGCCATAATTCATAACCTTTACTGCCATCGGTTAGATACAACTCAAAGCCACCCTGATGCGACCACCCGGAGCGTGCAACGACTAGTGGAATATCATCCAACATCATATCCCTAAACCAGAAGTGACGAATGGATCGAACACTTTCACCCAACAAATCGGCGACAACGTTCTCCGCCTGTGGACCCTGAATGGCCAAAGGCGATACGTCAGGTTCAAAAACTTCGACATCGAAACCACGTTCGGCGGCGATTGCTCTGGCCCATAACATCAGATCGCCATCAGCGATGGAAAACCACAATTTGTTATCACTATGCTTGAGCAAGATAGGGTCATTAATAATTGTGCCTCGGTGATCACAGATTGGAATGTACCAACCCAGACCGACTTTAAGACCATCAAGCTTTCTAGGGGATAGAACCTGAGCAAGACGCATCGCATCAGGTCCATTCAATTCAACCTGCCGCTCCACCGCGACATCCCACATAGAGACGCCATCAATTATTCTTCTATATTCCTCATCCGGATGACCATAGCTGGTCGGCATTAACATGCGGTTATAGGGAGAAAATGACTGAACCCCGTCCTCAACGGTTGCGTCGTAGAATGGGCTACGCCTGATTCGCGGACTGGGTGAAATCGAATAATTCACGTTTGCACTCCTGAGTTTTTTATAATAAAACTAATTTTAACGGTTTAAATGAATGACTGATAACAGTGTTTCTTAAGGAACGTCTGCAAGCACATAACCACTCAGGGAGCTAATCTGTACTGATGCATATGCTGATAATGTGGCAAGCAGCTCTGATAAATTTCCTGAACAGTATTCGGGGCATCAGAAATATCCACATAGCTCCTGGGTTGTGCCTCCAGGCCAATGGACCCCTTAAGGTTTTGATGCCATGAACCACCGTCATACCAACTTACTTCTTGCCGGTCACCGGGCTGCCAACTGAGCGCCGACTCAATATATTCAATACCCAACCCATCGCAATATCTCTCGACCATAGCAAACGGTGATTCCAGCAGATCATCGCTATCAATAACTATCGGGGCATGACCCAACTGATCGGCAATGCGATCAAATAGCTGTCGTTGTTCCGGAATCGCTGTTTCTTCGAGCACAAAGTCTGGCCAATGCTTATACATTGAGGTAGTAACCTTGGCCGGATCGCGAATCAAAAAACTATGTTGAAAATTCTCCAGAAAATCATCTGTCCACATATGATTTATATAGTGGGGAAAATCTTTCATGAATACAGCGCGCTCTGCAGCTAGCTTTAGTATCTCCAACCAGGATTTATTGAAACTTACACCCTCTATTCGTTTGGTTGTGCTGGTTGCCCGTGGCCATCGAGCATCTTCCCCAAAATACCAGGGTTCACCAAATGGCTCGTGCAAACAGTAAAAATCTCCACGCATGCGCATCATCCATTCAAAGGCTGTTGATGTAGATCGTGGTGTCGCCCAGAGGGCGAGGATTTTCTGCATGACTAGGCGCCTATTAATCAAAAACATCGGAAAATTTGAAATTGGAGCATACTCATTTGAAAATTTTCTGCCTGTTGTTTTACGACAAAAATTGCGCAAATTCAAAACCATCCAGCCCTGCTGTCTTTCTATACACCAGGGATTGCAGTAATCTGTGTCCCATTGATCATCCATCCTGGTATTAACATGAGTCTGGTCCAAAACGCACTTCAGAAAGTTACTCCCCTGCCCAACTATATGATCATAGATGGACAACGAATTGGTATCGATAACAGAGAACATATCGAAACCCGAGATCCTGGTAGTGGCACACTCTTAACTAGTGTTCCAGCCGGAACCAGTACTGATATCGATCAAGCTGTAGAAGCCGCTCGGCTAGCACTAAAGGGACCCTGGCAAAAAATGTCCCCAAAGCAGCGCGGCGATTTGCTTTGGAAAAGTGGTGAAGCGATTCGGGCCAAAGCGGACGAATTGGGGTTGGTTGAGACATTGGATACCGGCAAACCCTTAAAGGAGGCCGTAATAAACGTACATCGCACCGCAGACTATTTTTGTTACTACGCCGGCATAGCGGATAAACTCGAAGGCAGCTCGATACCATTAGGAGACAACAAAGTTTGTTTCACAGAACGTGTTCCCATCGGGGTTACCGGCCATATCGTGCCATGGAACGTACCAATTTCCATGGTAGCCAGAGGCATAGCACCTGCTCTGGCCTGTGGCAATACTGCCGTTGTAAAACCAGCCGAAGACACGCCACTTACAGCGATTCTACTGGCGGAAATCCTTGAACAAACCGGCATTCCCGCAGGCGTAGTTAATATTGTTACGGGCTACGGCAATCAGGCTGGACAACGTCTGAGTGAGCATCCTGATGTAAGGCATATCACTTTTACCGGCTCAGTAGAAACGGGTAAGTCTGTGATGACAGCAGCTGCTACTCATATTGCCTCGGTAACCCTGGAGCTCGGTGGTAAGTCACCTCATGTCATTATGGCCGATGCCAATGTTGATGCCATCGTGCCGGATATACTCAACGGGGTTTATAAAAACGCCGGTCAAATTTGTTCAGCGGGCACCCGTCTGTTAATACAACGGTCAATGCATGACACATTGGTCAGCAAGCTGGTCGAATACTCAGAGAAAATAAACGTCGGTCATGGATTAAATAATCCAGATATGGGGCCGTTGATCTCGCCGAAACAACTGGCTCGAGTTTCAGGTTTCGCAGAGCGTGCGCGTAGCCGTGGCATCAAGTTTGCCCATGGTGGTCAACCAGCCGAAGTGGCCGACTTTGCGGGTGGCAACTATTTCATGCCGAGTATTGCTGAAAACGTATCGCCAGAAGATGAGTTAGCACAATCTGAGGTGTTTGGACCGGTTCTAAGCATTATTACCTTTGATGATCTAGATCAGGCTATCGAGATATCTAACAATACCGCTTACGGTCTTGCAGCGGGTATTCATACGCAAAATATTACTCAGGCTATGCGTTTTGCCAAGCAGGTGGATGCCGGTCAAATTTTTATTAACGGCTACCACGGTTCAGGAGACACCGTACCCTTTGGCGGCATGAAGGAAAGTGGTATTGGACGGGAAAAGGGTTTGGCGGGACTCGACGCCTATTCAGAAACCAAAGCTATTACGATTACCTTATAGCCAAACCAATTGCCCATTGATTGGCAGGATGCGTAACATCCTGCCGTCTTTACCCCTAACGGTTACTTACAGTCCAGCTTGCTCCAGCAATCTTGGAATATGGCGCTCCCAGCCTATCGCCATAATATGTATTCCGCTGCATTTACCGCGTAACTGGTTGATTGTATTTGCAGCAATATCGATACTCACATCAAGTACATTATCGTCTGCTTCCGCCTGCCTAACCCGCTCAATCATATGCTCTGGGATATCAATGCCAGGCACGCGCTCGTTCATATAAGTCGCCATTTTTACTGACTTTATAGGGATAATTCCTGCGAGTACCTTCTGGTTTCCACCATCGATTTTTTGCATAAAATTTTCATAGCCCGCTGTTTCAAAAACTGCCTGGGTTTGAAAAAACTCAGTGCCAGCATCGATCTTCCTGCGGGTATTCTCAACTTCTCCATCAATGTCATTCGCACCGGGATTAAACACGCTGCCAATGAAAAAGCTGGTGGAGCCTTTGGTGACGTTGCCGGCTAAGTCCTTACCATTGTTCAAAGCATGGGCTGCATCAATAATTTGCGAGGCGAAAAGATCATAAACGCCCTTCGCATCTGGATGATCACCGATCTTTGGCGGATCACCTCCCATAACAACCACATTGGGAATACCCAGAACTCCGGCCCCCAGCATGCCACTTTGAATAGCCAGTCTGTTTTTATCTCTTGACGTAATCTGCACAATGGGCTCTACGCCCTGCTTCATTAATTCATAGCCTGCAACCACCGGATCGAGGGTCATTCTTGCCGCAGCAGAATCAGTTAAGTTAAAGGCGTGGATCCTGGATTTAAGATTATTCGCCTTTTCTATCAATGGCGAAAGATCTGTGCCTTTCGGCGGGCTAAGTTCACAGGTAATTACAAAATCGCCTTTTTCAAAGGCTGCACGAAGTTGGCTCATAATGTTGTCTGGCTGTTCAAAGGTTCAAATTAGGTCGATAGCAGGAACACTACTGCATTGTCGCCACAAAAGGTGTACCTTAGCGGCACAAAATGGTTCGGAATAGTATTATTCCCCAGTATAATTTGGAATATCCAATACGCCTTCGACTGTAGGTATCGCGACCACAGTCTAACTGGCTGGCTAACACCTAAAAACGATTAAGCTAAATATCTAATTAAGAATAACAATTAAAGGCACATAATTATGGCTGACATACATATTCAATTCACGCTATTTTCGGCATTTTATACGCCTCTGATCGTCACCATGTCTGGAGGGTTTTTACGTGACGAAAGCATTGATTATGAGTGGTCTGTGGCGCCACCCGGAGTATCTGCTATCGCAGCTATTGAAGCGGGTACAGCGCAGGTGATTCAATCTGCACCCAGCCAGGGTCTTACTGCACTACAAGCTGGGAAAAAGCCATCTGTCCTTCACTTTGCACAAGTTAATGAAATGGACGGTTTCTTTATCACCGCACGTGAGCCGGATAATGACTTTGACTGGAAGAAACTCGAAGGTTCAGAGGTTGTTTTGTTTGCCGGTGGACAGCCCAATATTATGTTTCGCTATGCCTGTCATATAGCGGGCATCGACTACACAAAAATTAAGCAGATAACCCCCGGCGGTGCTCAACCAATAGATAAAGCATTCAGGGATGGTCAGGGACAATATGTGGTGCAGCAAGGCCCTTTTCCACAACAGTTGGAAGAGGAGAAATTGGGCTCTGTAGTCG
>JBLHGU010000099.1:0-18640 GCA_047615875.1 Parasphingorhabdus sp. | reverse complement strand
AAATGATTATTTCGTTGTAGTCGCGACCTTAGGCAAGTAGATCAATAATTAATTTGCCACGGCTTCTTCTGGAAGCAAGTTGCTTGAGTGCATCAGCAGTTCTTTCTAGTGGATACACTGCATCAATATGCGGTTGAATATGGCCCTGCTGAAAATATTCAAACAGCGCTTGGAAATTGGCTCTGTTGGCCTGGGGCTCGCGTCTGACAAATTCACCCCAGAACACACCGACTAGAGAGCAACCTTTTAATAATGCCAGGTTTAGCGGAATAGTTGGAATGCCACCTGCGGCGAAGCCAATCACCAGGTAGCGGCCTTTCCAGTTTAGTGCACGGATAGCTGGCTCTGCGTAGTCACCACCGATGGGGTCATACACAACATCCGCCCCCTGGCCATTTGTTAAGGCTTTAATTGATTGGGAAAACTCTCGCTGCGCGGCTTTATCCAGTCCATGAGGTGAATAAAGCAGAGTCTCATCCGCACCGTGATCTCGACAAAGTTGCAATTTCTCCTCACTAGATGCAGCAGCAATAACTCTGGCCCCCATAGCTTTACCAATTTCTACAGCAGCCAACCCAACACCACCCGAGGCGCCAAGTACCAGCAAGGTTTCACCAGCTGCCATTGACGCTCTATCTTGCAAAGCGTGTAGTGTGGTGCCATAGGCCAGGCTCAAGGTTGCAGCGCAGTGAAAATCAATCGACTCCGGCAGTGCAATACAACGATTCTCGCTAATCACCATTTGCTGCTGATAGGCGCCATGCAGACATAACCCGATGACCCGATCACCAATGGCAAGATCAGTCACCCCAGGGCCAAGGGCTGCTACGGTGCCAGAAAACTCACTGCCCGGCGTAAAGGGTAGCGGAGGTTTTATCTGATACTTGTTCTCGATTATAAGCAGATCGGGGAAATTCACTGAGGCAGCTGCAACATCCACCAGCACTTCGCCAGCTTCTGGTGTACCTGGCTCAACGTCTTCAACTACCAATGAGTCGGGCGGTCCATATTGTTTACATAGTAAGGCTTTCATGAGCGCTATGGTGATACGCTTTGTCTTTGTCTGCAATACCGATGGGCAAAATATTTTTATTTAATACACTACACCATGAAGCCACACTGGCCGCCGGGACAAGGCGTAGTCCCTGGAAATCGGAGCGTGTAGTAATAGGTAATCATTGACCCCACCGGCGAGGTGAGGTTAAAAAAGAAGGCTCTGCGATAGTTAACGCAATATCATATGGAAGAGTAATAGTGCCACCAGCTTTCCCCTGAACAGATCAAAGGTACTTTAGTAGTTAGAAATGCGCCTTTGCAGGTAATCGACTTCAATATCCACTGTAAGACCGATCATAAACCGGAAAACACTCTCGGAAGCCTGTCGCGGTAAATCATAATTATCTGCCAACCGGGCCGCCAGCTCCATCACGCTCGCCTCGCGATCCTGCCGCACAATGAGTTTCAACATGGCTTCACGTTCGCCACCGGTCACGAGGAATTGTTCGGTTAATTCCTGAAACTTCGACTCTGCCACGAGCTTACCGATATTGACTCTTTCAAGTATTGCAAGCAACGCGTTAACATCTGCCGTTACTGTTTCGCCATATGTCGTAGGTTTATCCCCTTCCGGGCAGGCCCCGAGAACCCATTCCTGGTAAAACGAGATGATCTTGTCGCCCGAATTGCTATTGGTCAACATAATGGGACTATCAGGCACATCACGCGCAATCACAGGCAAAACATTACCAACATTACTAAAGCTTTCCTGGGATGCAAAGGTATAACGACCCAATTCTCCATGACAGTGCTCGATGGAAGCCAGTGCATGGTCCAACAAAGAAATACTCGGGTTAGTACGAACCAGGCCGGCCAGATACACGGGTCCGTTGTGGCAAAATCGTGAGCGCTTTTTTAACGCGATGACAATTTCATTAGCGAGGATATCTAGTCCAGGCCGAATGCTGCCGCTTAAGTCGAGTTCAGGATGCATGTGTGATGTCATAGGCGGATTTTAGTGATTTTTTTGCCCGGCAGTAGAATTTTTTGCCCTTCTGTGGTCTAAAAATTGTCCGTTGTGTCTAAATGGGAATCAACATAAATACTTAATCAGTACAAAAAGAGGAGAAGAGAATGGCTAAATATCTATTTTTTTATCATGGTGGGTCGATGCCCGAATCAGAAGAAGAGATGGCTGGCGTTATGGCAGCATAGCGTGGTTGGCTTGGTGGCCTGTCTGAATCCCTGGTAGATTTTGGCAATCCGATTGCCCAAACCAGCACCCTGCATGCAGATGGATCGGTATCCAACGATGGGGGAGCAAATCCGGCTGGTGGTTACAGTCTTATCAATGCTGACTCAATGGAACAGGCGCTGGAACTAGCAGGAGGCTGCCCGATTCTTGCAGCTGGTGGTTCCGTCGAAGTTGCCATGACAGTCGATATGTAAACAATGCTGGCCTGTGTTGACAGCTGCATTCAGGCATAATGTGGCTGTCAACTTTCAGTCCCACAAACAGGTTGTTTCGGCAGCCTGTTTGTTTTGCGTTTCGTATTCGTGAAGCTCAGATGGAGAGTCACTTTCCATGCCTGGGCTACCATCAGATCACTGTTGTTTAATCATGTTTAATGACCAGATAGAACCCAAATGGGTAGATGTTTTTGAGGCAGTTATCGCACTTTGCAAAGTGGATCACAAGCAAAGTGTCGTAATACTGTCTGAATCTCAGAGCCGCCACCTTAACATTGCGTTAACCGAACTCGCTTTAGCGAAAATCGGCGTTAACTACTTTCATATCAAGGTTCCCAGCCCTCTGAATGCGGGGCCTGCAATTTTGCGCTCCTCCGGCTCATCAGTAGCGTTGGATAATCAGGCCGCGGCGGTTAAGGCACTGTGCGAGGTCGATTTCATCGTCGATTTGACTGTGGAAGGATTGATGCATTCGAAGCAAACCACAACCATCTTAAAGAGCGGCGCACGAATACTAACCATTTCCAATGAACATCCAGAGGCCCTCGAACGCATGTGGCCCGACCCAATGTTAAAGGAGCGGGTTCGTGAAGCTGCAGCCCTTTGCAAGAAGGCATCCAGCATGCAGGTTAGCAGCGCTGCTGGTACTGATTTATCTGTCAATCTAAAGGATACCCCTGTGGTGGGGGTATGGGGCTGGACCGACCGCCCTGGCACGCTGGCTCATTGGCCCGGTGGCATTGTGGTTTGTTTTCCAGGTGCGGGCACCATAAATGGCAGGCTAGTTTTACAGCCTGGCGATATAAATCTTACCTTCAAGCGCTATCTGGAAAGCGAAGTGGTGTTAACTATCGAAAACGATTACGCGGTCAAAATAGAAGGCAAAGGCACGGATTATCTGTTGATGAAAAACTACCTGGAATCCTTCGGTGACCGTGAATGCTATGCGGTCAGCCACGTCGGTTGGGGATTAAATCCGGCGGCAAGATATGAAGCCCTCACCATGTATGATCAACGTGACACCAATGGCACAGAATTACGTGCGCTGGCCGGTAACTTTCTGTTTTCAACCGGCGCTAATGAGTTCGCTGGCAGATTCACCGACGGACACTTCGACCTGCCCATGCTGGGTTGCACGATAGAACTCGACGGCAAGGTTGTCGTTAACGATGGCACATTAGTATGAACAATTTAGACACGCCTTTATTTGACCCGCAAACCTGGCGCTTAACAGACCAACAAGCTGAGCTTTGCAAACGTGCCCGAGAGTTAGCGCAGAAAAACTTTGCGCCACGCGCAGCCACTTACGATCGTGAAGCCACGTTTCCCACGGAAAATTATGCTGATCTCTACGAGTCCGGTCTACTGGGCATTTGTATTCCCACAAGCTATGGCGGCGCGGGGGCGGACTATAAAACCTATATGCTCACTGCGGCTGAGATTGGACGCTACTGTGGTTCTACAGCCCTGACCTTTAACATGCATGTGTGCTCCTGTTTATGGAGCGGCTATCTGGTCGATAGTCTGGAAATTGATAGTGAACTGCGACAAAAGCACAACCAGTGCCGTGAACATCATTATCGACGCATACTTGATCTGGGAAAAATCTATTCCCAGCCTTTTTCTGAAGGCGGAGCGGCGGCAGCTGGCGCCAAGGCTTTTGGCACTACGGCACTCAGAACAGAAGGTGGCTGGATTGTTAATGGCAAGAAAATATTCGCATCACTTTCCGGCCATGCCGACTATTATGGCGCACTCTGCACAGAAATCTCATCGCCTGAGGAAAAGCTGTCGCGCAGGAACACCATGTATATCGCCGTGCCGAATGATGCTGAAGGCGTTTCGGTAGTCGGCGATTGGGATCCGCTGGGTATGCGAGGCACTGTGTCACGCACACTCATATTTAATGATGTATTTGTTCCAGATAGCGCGCAATTGATTCCACCGGGCGTGTATTTCAATGCAGCTAAGCAGTGGCCGCATATGTTCATGACCTTGACACCAAGCTATATGGGTTTATCTCAGGCAGCAGTAGATTTCACAGTAAAATATTTGCGCGGTGAGATAGAGGGCATGCCACCAGTTAAACGCCGTATGTATCCCACCAAGCAATTGGCGGTGGCGCAAATGCAGATCACTCTGGAGCAAACCAAGGCTTTGTGGTTTCAAAGCATTTCCGAGGCAGGCCCCAATCCCAGTCCGGAAAGCCTGCGTCGCGCCTGGGCTGCTCAGTACACGGTTATGGAAAACTCCAACGAACTAGCGCAATTGGCGATACGAACTTGCGGTGGGCAATCTATGTTGCGCAGCCTGCCGTTGGAACGATTTTATCGAGACAGTCGTTGTGGTTCGCTGATGCTGCCATGGACTGCGGAACTGTGCATGGACATGATTGGCAAGAGCGCGTTGTATTTGCCCGGCGAAACTGACGACGAGTAATTTGATACTCTAAACCGTCCAACGACCGTCTGGACAGGTGGAACCGACGGACCGGGTCTTGGGTGGTAGGGGGCATCCACAGAGGTTACAGGTGGTGTTGCGAATATGCGGACATTCCAGGCAAATATTCTTCCGAATTAGTGCCATTTTTTCTATGTCGTCGTCCTTTCTGACCAGGTTATACCAACCACTAAAAATCTGACGAATTTTATTGATCATATTTATTTGCCGAACGAAACAGGAACAGAACGGCCCATACTAATAAAATCGTCCATTCTCCGCCACTGAGTTTAAGATTGAACCGAATTGCTCAGCGTGGCTGGATACTTTACTATGCCCGTAGCTAAACACACTAAATATCCATGCAACAACTTCTAAGCAATCGTCGACAGCTCATAATATCCGCCGCCATTTTGGTGGGTTTTATCATTTCCCTTTTTCTCGTCAGGCAAGCTACTGATGTATCGGAAATGCCCAAGGCTATATCAGATCCTTTCAAGTTTGCGGAATGGGTAAACGCAGCGGAAAATTGGTTGAAAGATAATTTTCGCTGGTTTACCAGAATGATTGCTAACGGCATCGAGGAGGTGCTGTATTTGGTGGAAGACTTCCTGATTCTTTCCCCCTGGTTGTTCGTGCTAATGCTGTTTGTCCTTCCTTCACTGTACTTCGGCGGTCTGCCACTGGCGATATTGACTGTATGCGGTGGTTTGTTCTGGGGTGGTGTAGGCATGTGGGAAGCCTCCATGCAAACTCTGGCGTTAATGGGCATGGCGGTGGCTCTTTCCATCATTATTGGTGTTCTATTAGGTGTGGCTTGTTCTCAGAACGATCGAGTTGAAGCCATCTTGAAGCCGATTTTGGATACCATGCAAACGATGCCGGCTTTTGTGTATTTGTTACCGGCTGTATTTTTCTTTGGTATCGGCGGCCCTCCAGCCATTATGGCCACCATGATCTATGCCCTGCCCCCCGTTATACGATTGACCAATCTGGGCATTCGCCAACTACCCCATGAAACCATCGAGGCCGCGCAGTCTTTCGGTGCGTCGAAAATGCAAATGTTATGGAAGGTGCAACTGCCACTTTCTCTTCCGAGCATAATGTTGGGCATCAACCAGACCATTATGATGGCGCTTGGCCTGGTTGTGCTTGCCACATTTATTGGCGCTGAAGGACTCGGTTCCGAAGTATGGAAAGCCATTTCTAAACTCCGTGTTGGTTGGTCTCTTGAAGGCGGGCTCTGCAGTGTGTTCATGGCTATCATTTTCGACCGACTAAGTTTGGCACTCGGCAAACCCGCCGCAAAAGCGCTGCCGCCAAATACCATTCCGTTTCGACTTTTTCCACAAAACTGGGACAACATACCCGTGGCGATTGCAGTGGAACGAAGCATTGGCACCATATGGGATGCCATTGGCCTGTTTATGCAACTAATTGTTCATGGGCTGGCAACGGCAGTGCAAGCCAGCCTTGGCAGAGTGCATAACTTCGGCAATAGCATTGCTGCATTCATGCGTCGCCATGTCTTCTTCATGGCATCATTGGTTATTCTGATTATCCTGTGGCTGTACGACGCAATGGGGCCAGGTATTGGCGAATTCCCTGACTCGATGCGATTTTCATTGCGGGAACCGGTGGATAATGCAGTGGCATGGCTGACCATTAATCCCGCCTTTATTGCATTTACCAAAGGTTTGCGTGCCTTTGTATACTTTTACCTGCTGCACCCACTGGATCTCTATCTAACCCATCTACCTTGGTACATTGTCGTTGGTGTCTGTGGTCTTGTCGGTTGGTTATCGGTTGGACGCAACTTCGCTGTTACCTGCGTATTATTACTGCTCTTTATCGGTGCGACCGATCTTTGGCAGGAAGCTATGCTAACTCTGTCGTCGGTATTGGTTTCGGTGTTCGTTTGCTGCGCTATTGGCCTACCGATTGGTATTGCCGCCGCCTATAGCAAGCGCTTCGACGCCATCCTAAAACCCGTGATGGATGCCATGCAAACGTTACCAAGCTTCGTCTATCTCATTCCGGTTTTGATGTTCTTCGGTGGCAATGTCGTGTCAGCAGTAATCGCCACGGTAATTTATGCGCTGCCCCCCGTTATACGTCTGACCACCTTGGGAATTTCTCAAATACCTGTGACCTATAACGAGGTGTCTTCGTCCTTTGGAGGAACACCGGCGCAGACTCTGTGCAAGGTAAAGCTTCCGATGGCACTACCCAGCATCATGCTTGGATTGAATCAGTCGGTAATGATGGCGCTGGCCATGCAGGTTGTTACACCGCTGATCGGTGGTGGTGGATTGGGCCGCGAGGTATTTAATGCTCTAAATATTTCCAACACCGGATTAGGGCTGGCGTCGGGCACCGGCATTGTACTGCTGGCTATAATTCTGGATCGTTTGAGTCAGGCCTGGACCCAGAATCAACGTAAGGCACTAGGCCTCTAGAAATATCTAAATACTGGGTGCTGATTGACAAAAACAGGTAGGTGAGGATAATCGGTTAGCACGAAAGGATAGGAATAACCATTGTTACAGATGCCGACTGTCCCGATATATCAAAATTATCTACAACAAGCTCAATCCTTAAGGAGGAACAACATGACTCAACTTAGTTGGAGCAAAACTTTACTGGGCGGCGCCGCTGCTGCCCTGCTGACCGTGTCAACGTCGGCAAACGCAGGTGGCAGACTCACCGCACCTGTCGCGGACTGGACTGGTGGTGCTGTAACCTGCAAAGTGGCACAGGTAATTCTTGAGAAAGAAATGGGCTACAACATAAAACGAATCACCATGCCATCTGGCGCTGGTGTTTACGAAGCCATCGCCACGGGCGACATGGACTTCGCGTGCGAGAGTTGGCCTTCTTACTCAAGCTCCAAAGATACCATGGTCACAAAGTTTGGTGGTGATGGCTCTGTGGCTTATTTGGGTCCAGTGGGTGTTGTAGGTGTGTCAACCTACTATGTCCCACGCTACTATATAGATAGCAAAGCGCCTGATCTGAAAAGCTATAAGGAATTAAATAAGTACAAGGCGGATTTCGCTACTTTTGATAGCGACGGTAAGGGCAAACTCATTGCCTGCCCAACTCCTGCCTGGGAATGTGATGATCAAAAACGTCTGGATCTGCTCGGTGTAGATTTTAAGGCCGTTGAACTTGGTACGGAAGCTGCAGCCTGGGCTGAAGCAAAGGCTGCTTACGCACGTAAAGAACCCTTCCTGTTGTATGCCTGGGAGCCTCATTGGATCCACGCCGCACTTGATTTGGTAGCTATTGAACTGCCTGCGCATAATGCGGATACCTGGCCTGCAACTGGCTGGGCTGAGGATATTACCTTTAACTATGGTAATCCCAAGTCTATGGCCAAAGACGGTCCTAATGCAGATGCTGCTCATCTGTTAGGCAATATGAATCTCACCAATGGTGAACAGGCTAAAATGATTTTGGCCATTGATGAAGACGGTGGCGATATTGATGAAGTTGTAGAGGCATGGGTAGCTGCCAATAAGTCAATCTGGTCTAGCTGGATGCCTTAAAGGTTTAAGGATTGGTTACGAACCCCGGCTACTTTGGCCGGGGTTTTTTTTCAGCTAAATTTAGCAACCTATGCATTTCAGGAGAAGAGTTGAGCCTAATGACCATTACTATTCGTGACGCGCAGCAATCTGACCAACCCGCTATAGCATCACTATTTCCCCGCCTGGCGGCCTTTGATATTCCCCACGACAGACTGCCAGAACAGCTTTACCAGGGCGATCTGGAGCATCTTGCAGAATGGCTATCTGGTGAAGAATTTGGCTGTTCTGTTCTGGTTGCAGAATCTGCTGAAGAAATTGCCGGCGTTGTAGTTATTCGCTTGCGAGAGGAGATGCTCAGCGGTGCGCCCAGCGCCCATGTTGAAGTATTGGCAGTAGACGAAAAATTTATTCGTCAGGGCCTCGGCAAACGATTAATGCAGTGTGCAGAAGATCGAGTTCTGAGCCAGGGTGCCGAATCCGTTACATTGCATGTTTTTGCTGTTAATCACACAGCGCGTGCTCTATATGAATCACTGGGTTATAGTGGCGAATTACTTCGATATCGCAAGCTATTTGAGACCGGTACGTCTCAATAAACATAATTCGGCTCTTAAAGTAGCCATCATGTTTGCAAGTTGGCGAGGGTTCGAGATAGAATTTTTCATCCACTAGCGGCGCAGAACCACCTATGTCCGATTCCCCCAAAATAGTATGCCGGAACATCTGGAAGATTTTTGGAAACAATCCAAAACGCACTCTCGATACCATTGACAGATCATTGTCCCGTGCCGAGGTACAAGAACAAACTGGTGATGTGATTGCCGTAAAGGATGTTAATTTCTCCATAAACAAGGGTGAAACCTTTGTTGTAATGGGACTATCGGGTAGTGGTAAGTCCACCCTGGTACGCTGCATATCGCGTCTGATTGAACCAACCGCTGGCGAAATGCTGATTGATGGCGAAGACGTTATGGCTTTCAGCGATGCTCAACTCACAGAGCTGCGTCGTTTTCGCATGAGCATGGTGTTCCAACATTTTGGATTGTTTCCGCATCGTAAAGTAGTGGATAACATCGCTTTTGGTCTGGAAATTCGCGGCATGGACAAGCAAGAACGAACCAGGAAAGCCACCGAAGTACTGGAAATGGTTGGCTTAGATGGCTGGGCAAACAACTACCCTCGTGAACTTTCCGGTGGTATGCAACAACGTGTAGGCCTGGCTCGCGCCATGGCTGTTGATCCGGAAATACTCATTTTTGACGAACCTTTTAGTGCACTAGATCCTTTGATCCGCAGAGAAATGCAGGATGAATTGATCAAGATTCAATCCGAAGTTCAAAAGACCATGATCTTCATCACCCATGACTTTCTTGAAGCCATCAAGATGGGTGATCATATTGCCATTATGAAAGATGGTGAGATTTCCCAAATCGGCACACCGGAAGAATTGGTTGCAAACCCGATAAATGACTATGTGCGGGAATTTACCGAAGATGTGCCTCGCTACAAAGTATTGAGCGTGGGTAAAGTCATGCGAGAGGCTTCTGAGTTGGTTATAAACAATGGCGCTGATCGAGTCAATGAAAGTGACAAGCTCGACACACTAATTGATATTGCTACCCGTTCCAATACGCCATTAGGTGTGGTGAATAGCGAGGGTCAAGTAGTTGGAGAAATCGATCAAGCTATGATTCTCAAGGCTATGGACAGCAGGTCTTAACTAGTTAACTTCGGCATCTTATCCAGTGACTAAATTACCTTTATTCAACAAACCTTTAAGTGCAGAAGCCACTACATCGTTTACTCTGCCGTCTGATTATTATCTGGATGACGAAATCTTTGAGCTGGAAAAACGTAGGATTTTCTATCGTACATGGCAATACGTTAGCCACGAAATACTCCTGCCAAATATTGGTGACTACACCACGCTGAAATTATTCGACGAAAACATTTTTGTTATTCGATCAAAAGATGGCGAGCTGAGGGCTTTCTATAATGTGTGCCGTCATCGTGCCCATGAACTTTTAAAAGGTAGTGGTAGTATCCGTAAACGCATTGTCTGCCCTTACCATGCATGGTCTTATGACAGCGATGGTTGCCTTATGTCTGCTCGAATGGCCGATAACCGCCCAGGCTTCGATAAAGCGGATTTTGGTTTAAAACAGATTCGCCTGGAAGTTTTTTGTGGCTGCGTCTTCATCAATCTCGACAACAATTGTAAGAGCCTTAGCTCAATGACAGGAGGACTCGAAGAAGATATTCGCAAACATGTACCTTATATGGATAATTTGAAGTCATGTGGCTCGAACTTGCTAGGTGAAACCTATATGGAAGCCGGCTGGAAAGTGGTAGTTGATAACTACGTTGAGTGTTATCACTGTCGCCCTGCCCACCACGATTTTGCTTCTATAATCAATATGGACGCGTACGAGGTAGACATAGAAGGCATCTGGTCTAAGCAGTATGGTGGGGACATTCGGCTGGATAATACCGCCTACCCTGTCTCTGCTGACACGGGAGTCCAATATTCAATTTTTTGGTATCTGTGGCCCAACACTACTTTTAACGTGCTACCAGGATCAAATGAGTTTCACATATTTTCTGTGCAGCCGAAAGATGTTCAGTCGAGCTACTTTGCCGGTCATTCATTTTCCGATAGCGGTGAAGCCTTTCAACCACGAACCGAATATACCCAGAATGTATTAGCACCAGAAGATATTAGTCTGTGTGAATCAGTGCAACGCGGCTTACGCTCGCAAAGCTATGATCAGGGAGTCTTCGTGGTAGATCCGAAGAAGCCTGGTGAAAGTGAACATGCACTGCACCATTTCCACCGTATGGTACAACAAGCTTTATCTGAGTAACTTTTTGAAAACTTCGCCTTGGCCCCATAGTTATAATGAGGCGGGCTGAGCCAAGTGCAAATTGGTTGCATCTCTGCAATCCCATTTAATTTCTAAATCACTTTCTATCTAGAGGAAGCTATGAATAAAACACTCACGGGTATAGTCTCTTTTCTGGCTTTCACAATGACCGCGTCAGCCATGGCCGAGACCACAATTCGAGTCACACTGCAGTTACCTGAGACTCACTCGTTGGGGAAAAACTGGAATAACTTTTCCGCCATAGTTGAAGAACACTCAGGCGGTGAATTGCAAGTACAGCTCTTTCCTTCCGCGCAATTGTTTAAGGACAAAGAAGTACCTGGTGCGGTTGGTTCCGGAGCTGTAGAAGCAGGTTCTGCATTCCTGGGTCGCTTTGCAGGTTCAGTACCTGCTGTAGATGTGGTTTCCATTCCGTTTATCTTTTCTGATGAAGCTCATATTCGAGCCTCGGTGGCGCCTGGCTCAAAAATGCGATCGGTGTTGGATGCTGCAATACTCAAAGAAACCAATAACCGGGTGCTGTGGTGGCAGGCATTTGGTCGGAATATTTATCTGAATAATAACTCTGCCATTAGCACACCTGATGACCTTGGTGGTAAGAAGGTCAGGACCTACGGCAAAGTTCAAGGCTGGACGGTGGAGGCTTTAGGTGGAGCGCCAACCCTAATGTCGGGTTCCAAGCAGTTTCTTGCTTACCAACAAGGGGCAGTGGATGTTGGTATGACCGGAGCATCGGCAGTTAAATCTCGTAAACTCTATGAAGTAATGGATCACATGACTCTGACCTTCGATAGTGTCATAGAATTTGTTGCTGTAATGAACAACGATTTTTACCAGAGTCTGTCTGCCAAACATAGAGCCCTGGTGGATCTAGCGGCACTTGAAGTGGAAATGAAGCTTCGCAATGAAATCTATGCTGAGGAATTATTGATTGTTGAAGAAATGAAAAGCAAGATGACAGTGGTTGAACTGGATGATAGCCAACGAGCCGCGTGGGTCAATGCTACAGTGGGTGTAATAGACCGTTTCGTTGAAGAGACTGGTGATACGGGCGCAACTGTTGTAGCAGCGGTTAAATCTGCGATGTAGTCTGTACTTCTCGTTGAAGTTTCTAGAAACGGTGCTGCCCTTCTCAGCACCGTTTTTGGTTGCGCATAATAAACAATTCACTCAATGAAAAATGTAATTCAAACCTATATCCGGGGAGTAGACGCAATGACCGATTTATCGGGAAAAGCATGCGCCTGGAGCTTGTTTGCCATTGGATTTTTTATTACGTTTGAGGTGGTTATGCGGTATGTGTTCAACTCGCCAACTATCTGGGTAGATGAAGTAAGCCGAATTCTACTGATCTGGGTGGTATTCTTAGGCACGGCCTTCGTGTTGAAACAACGTGAAATGATTACCATCGAAATTGTACTGCGAAATTCCAACACTATTGAACGACGGCTAGCAGAGACTTTTGCGATTATTGTACTGATGCTTTTCACCGGCGTTGCTATCTACTATGGATTTCAGATCTGGCTGAAGGCGGCACTCGCCGGACACACCACAGATACCTATTTGGCTCCACCAAAATGGCTGACCCATGCACCAGTGTGGTTCGGTTGTGGACTGTTATTTTTGCAGGGGTTAGCGCAACTGGCGAGACTATGGGTAGTCAATCCGCTCCCTAACGTTAGTAAAGATGTGACGCCGTAATGGAGGCCGTGCTGATTCTCGCCGCTCTACTCGGGTTGCTGATTTTGCGTACACCAGTTGCCATAGCCCTGGGTGGGTTAGGCGTTATCCTTCTGGCTGTGAAAGGACTACCATTGGTGGCGGTTCCGCAACGATTGCATGGTTCCATGGACAGTTTCGAATTACTTGCTGTTCCCATGTTTTTATTGATGTCCAATGTCCTTCTTAAAGGTGGTGTTGGGCGAGACCTCTACGCTGCTGTACAGAGCTGGGTCGGTCACTGGCCTGGCGGCCTGGGTGTTGCAACCATCATGTCTTGCACACTGTTCTCAGCAATTTCTGGCTCATCCGTAGCCACAGCCGCCACTATAGGAACCGTTGCCATACCAGAAATGACCCGCAGAGGATATAACCGGCCGTTCGTGTTAGGTTTACTCGCGGCAGGTGGAACTCTGGGCATTTTGATTCCACCATCCATACCCTTGATCTTGTACGGTGTAATTTCAGAAACATCGATACCCACTTTATTTCTTGCCGGTATCGGTCCCGGCTTATTCCTGGCTTCAGTTTTTATTATCTACAGCATCGTTTACTCGAAATTCACGGGTGCCTTTCAGCCTCTTGAACCCGCAAGTTGGTCAGAACGTGGGCGGGCATCCTTACTGGCTTTGCCGACCCTACTGTTAGCGGCGTCTATCATCGGCTCAATTTATGCAGGCATCGCCACACCGTCTGAAAGCGCCGGTCTGGGATTTGTATTAGCGTTGATCCTAACCTTCGCCATGGGGCGCATGTCCTGGCAGAAGTTAAGGCAGGCGGTTGAGTCCTCGCTCACAACTAGCGTCATGATTCTAATCATCGTCGCAGCGGCAAAAGTATTTTCCTACGCCATCACGCTTTACCTGATTCCACAATCTATCAGCGAGTATTTGGTGCAACATATTTCTACAGCGGGGCTATTTATTCTCGCTATTGGCGGCATTCTTTTGTTGATGGGATTTTTTCTGGAAAGTCTTTCCATGCTTCTAATCATGGTGCCAGTTCTATTGCCGGCGGTTTTTAATATCGGCATTGATCCAATCTGGTTTGGCATCTTTTTCGTCGTATTGATAGAAACAGCTTTGATCACCCCGCCTGTTGGGATGAATTTATTTATCATACAGGCTATCGGAAAATCCACTCTGCAGGAAGTCTCAAAAGGCGCTCTACCTTTCGCCGGAATTATGCTGCTGACTGCCGTTTTGCTGTGGTTTTGGCCGGACCTGGCACTTTATATTCCCTATCAATTGGCCAGGTAAAAAACAAAGCGCTTAAATGAACCCTTTCTTCACGCTAACTTTCAGGTCGCTTCTTCATCAAGAACATAGGGCATTACCACTGATAGATTGCGCTCAACTGTAGAGTCTTTTTCTCCAACCGGCGCAACATAATGAATCGCTGACTCGGCTGATTCTCGTCCTGATATTTTTGCGATTATCCAGGTAGCCAAATATTGCGAAGCTAAGCAGCCCCCGGCGGTTGCTACATTGCCAGTTGCGGCAAAAGGCTGATTCAGAATTTCAACACCCGCCTCAATTACCCATGGTTTAGATGTTAGATCAGTGCAGGCTGGCACGTTACCAAGCAATCCTAGTTTGGCCAACAAAAACGTGCCTGAACACTGAGCGCATATTAGTTACCTGCTACTACCTAACTGCAGTCTACTGAGCATTGAGGAATCGTTACCTATGTCACGCGTAAGCATTCCACTACCAAATAGAACCACATCCGCTGTATTTGCAAATTCTAGTTGTTGTTGAGCTTTAACGATAACGCCATTCATGGAGGTTACTTGCCCTGTGGGACATGTGATTTGAACGTTGTAGCCAGAACCTTTCATTCGATTTAAGATACCCAGGGCCATGAAGGAATCCAGTTCATTAAATCCTTCGAAAGTCAGTATTGCAATGTTCATATTTGAGTATCTAAAATAGTTTCGGTGATAAATGCTAGCATAACAAGTAGTATGCTTTCCGTTTCATCCTTGATGCTTTTTATTCACTGGACGGCTGTAGTAACAGCGCTCCAAACCGCAATATAACCTGAGGCAAGTTTATGCTTTATTGGCAACGCCGGGGCTCTGGCCCAGAAGTAGTTTTGGTGCATGGGTTTCTTGGTAGCAGCAAAATATTTGAACCTTTAACAGAACATCTGACCAGGAGCTTTTCTATAACCACAATTGATTTACCAGGCTTTGGCGAGAGCTATGACATTTCAGTTCCTTCGACGGTTGGGAAACTCAGCCAAATGGTTATCAAAACGATCCAATCTTCTGGTCTCGATAAATGCTCAATTCTAGGGCATTCCCTTGGCGCCTGGATCGCCTTAGAGATTAGTCTCCAACAACCGGCATTTCTCGAGAAAATGGTGCTCTACGGTGGGTCTCCTGATGGCTATTGTCCGGCAAGATTCGAAACTTACGAAAATAGTATTGAAAGAATCTTATCCGAGGGAATTGAAGTATTTGCAGCTAATCTGGCTAGTGAGTGGTTTAGACGAGGCAAACAAGATCCGATGTACCCATTTACCAAAGAAGCTGGTAGTAATTCAAATCAGGAAGCAGCTATCCAACACGTAAAAACCTGGAACCAATGGAAAACCCGCGATCGACTGAGTGAAGTTAAAACACCCACACTTATCGTTTGTGGCGATTGTGATCGCTCCACACATCCAGACTTATCTATCGAAATGTGGAAGAAAATATCACGATCACAACTATTTATAGCGCCGAATTCTGGCCATATAGTGCACCTGGAACGTACTGAAGAGTTCAACACTATAGTGGCGAATTTTCTGAGGTAAATTGGTGCCTCTAATTGATCCATAAAGAGCGGTACGAATAGCTAGATTTTTAGCAAGGCATCCTGGCTGGTCGGAATGTTATGGCTTACGCCCGCGAAAATAGCCGGAGCCCAGTTCATTGCTTTTTAATGCATTCAGCATCGTGCGCCACTCTTCGATAAAAACATCTCGCAACTCGGCACTTCCCAGCTCTTTTATTCGATCAAAAAGTGGTCCAGTCATTTCTGCATACTCTTCACGAGCGCGCTGTAAGTACCAGTCACTGGCGTCATCGGAGCTAATATCTTTAAATCCTGCTTTACTCATTTTATCTGCATAGGACTCAAGGGGTTCAGGAAAAACTGTTAGGCCAGAGGCCTTTTTCCATTCCTGCAAGTTTTCACCCATTGCACTTGGTCCTTGTAGCCAATCGTAACCGAGGATCATACCGCCCGGCTTGAGTAATCGATAAGCCTCGGAAAATGCCATCAGCTTATCTGAAAAATGTATTAATACACCGCTGGTATAAAAGTAATCAATACTATTATCCGCAACGGGAAACTCACCAGGAGATACCTGCCTGAACTCTACCTGCTCAGATAACCCAGCCTCTTCAGCAGCCACGGTTGCATGTGCCACCAGGTGCCCCTCAATTTCTAGCCCAATGACCTTCGCGCCGTATTTTTGCCCCAGTACCATCGCACCCCCACCAATGCCCGATCCAAGCTCAAGCACCCGTTTTCCGGCGAGATCGATACCTTCAACTATCCGGCCTACATTACCTTCTCCACCCGGGGCAATAAAGCCTTTACCCCAGATCAATTCAAGCATTGCCATTCCAGCAATGTCATATTCTACTTTTTCAGAGTCCTGCATATCTTTTTACCGCTGACCATAATGTGTGAAACTAAAACTAACTTTAGCATCCATTATACAACCAGGCGAGATGGGCAAGAACAGACTAGTTATCCACAAGGCCTGCTTATGCTTCACTGGTTCAAAAATGAATCAACTAAGAACAAGTAGACTGAAAACTACCATTGTTGAAATTATCTTCTGCCTCCGTATACTCGGCAGGGTCATTTCTACCTTGAAAGTATTGCATGACTAACCCAACACTGAGGACACCGTGGCATTTATGGGGGGTAGGCGTACTAGGAATATTGTGGTATCTCATTGGACTGTACGACTTTTCATCAACCATCCTACGGGAGACGACATACACCGCCTACTTTTCAAAGGAGATGCATGCCTTTTATGATGCTATGCCTTGGTGGGCGATAATTGCATGGGGTGGTGCGGAATTTTCAGGTATAACCGGCGGTATATTGCTTCTGCGTAAAAGCCGATTTGCAGTCAATGCGTTAATAGCTGCACTGATTTTTATATTTGTAAACTCCATATATAACTTTGTTATAAAAAATGCGGAAAAGGCACTTGGGGAGGCTGCTTTTTATTTTGAAGCGCTTGTGATCGTTAGTACGGTTTCGTTTTTAATGTATGCCCTTCGAATGAGGCAAACGGGGATAATTCGTTGAGGCATTTTCGCAGCACGCTTGCACATGCATTATCACAAATGGTCTTTTAAATAGTTTGATAGATCCGTCTGCGCAGCAACAGATCAACCTAGTTAATTCTTCAGTTACATTGCTTACCTCTTCGCAAGCTATTCCTTCTTATACAATATTTCGCCTCGACGGGAAATCAACAAGGTCTCTAGTGTTAGTGGGTCAAAATATGCCTCGACGCGTCGATCTTGAGGATCTCGACCATAGACTTCGTAACAACCACCGTCTTCTTTTACTTTTCGAACTGTCCATCCATCCGCTGTGATTTTCTCGATAAGCTCGGTTTCACTTTTCCAGTTGACTCTATCTCCAGAGTCACAGGTCATTCGTCCAGTAGCATGAGATTGCGTAGCAAGAATAGTTGCTACAAAGAATAACAAAGGTACGAATTTATATTTAATCATGGGTTTAATGTCTCCGATTTTTGTTTACGGCGATTAAGTAAAAACACAATGCGATAGACCTCCAATAGCGCAAGCGGTACAAAATTCACTAGCGCCGGGCCCAGGTTATTGTGTACAAATATCCAATGAATTAGTGTTAAAACTGCAGCCAGGTACACCCAGCGATGCAATGACTTCCACCTGCGGCCCAACAATCCTACACTCGTTTGATTACTAGTTAACGCTAACGGAATAAATATGACAAATGCTAGCCAGCCAGTCCAGATCCCCAACGCCCAGAATTCGGCAAGCATATCCTGTAATACCCTTACATCAAGAACATACAAAATAGTGTGTAACAACCCATAACTAAATGCAGCAACACCTAAAGGGCGGCGGCGTTTAATTAAATACAGCACCCAGCCCGTTCTCCAGTTCATACTTCTGCACAACAGTAATAAAGGCGTCAACATCATGGCAATGATCATGAATCTTGCTGCAAACTCGCCAGAAAGATGAAGCAGTTTTTCCGCATCACCCCCCTGTCCCAGAACAAGCATCGCTGGCATTGAAGACAAGGCAAGAATTAACCAGAAGAGCCATGGGTGATTAAGAAAACGTTTCATCGAAACACTCTTTAGATAACCACAGAGAACAATAGCCTGTATCCTCTAATTGTCCGTGGCCGTAATGCTTTTTCCAGTAACAAAATTGTAAGAGGCAAGAACAAGTTGAAATATCACGTCTAGCTCTTCTTCTAGTTGCACAGAATAAATCATAACAAAACCGCTCCAGCCTGGACGTTTATCAGCCCACGGGTGTTTTGTTGCCCATCCAGCATCTACTGCTGACCTGGCAAAATCATC
>JBLHGU010000098.1:0-18695 GCA_047615875.1 Parasphingorhabdus sp. | reverse complement strand
TATGGCCTTAGATGCCGTATATGTAGCGATCAGCCAGCGAAAAGTCAGCTGGATATTGGACGCGGATATCAGTCAGTTTTTCGATACCATCGATCATATGTTTGTTCTGATAGGTGGAAGGCTTACCTGAAAGTGATCAAACAACGAGCCGGTCATGCGCTTCATATATTAGACCGGTTTCATATCGTGGCCCGAATGAACAAAGTACTGGATGAAGTTCGAGCATCGGAACACCGAGCAATGAAACAAGACGGATACGAACCGGTATTGACCAAATCAAGATGGCTGCTACTCAAACGTCCAGAAAACCTGACAGAAAAGCAGGACACCAAGTTGCAGGAATTGTTGCAATACAACTTAAAGAGTATTCGGGCCTACCTACTGAAGGAAGAATTTCAACACCTATGGGACTATGTTTCCCCCGCGTGGGCAGGGAAATTTATTGACCAGTGGACAACAAAAGTAATGCGGTCAAAAATAGAACCGATGAAGTGTGAAGCGAAAACAGTACGCCGACATAAAGACCTCATCCTTAACTGGTTTATCGCTAAAAAGGCTTTTTCGTCTGGTGTAGTAGAGGGCTTAAATACCAAGGTGAAACTGACGGTGAGAAAATCCTATGGCTTTAGAACCTATAAATGCACTGAAATCGGGCTGTATCACGTGTTAGGGAAGCTCCCTGCCCCTGAGTTAGCCCACGAATTTTACTGACGAGCCAAAAGTATAACCGCAGTTGATTGGAGCGCATCTCATGGGTAGAGGTACTATCAGCAAACAATAGTTGGTCTAAACTAAACTGACATCGAATAGTTTATCTGTCGATGACCTTCAGCGTCGGGTTCAGCGGTCATGCCAGGGTGATGGGTGAGTTGTTGCATATGAGTATTATTAACAAGGTCCATTGAATAAAGTTTTTTACGCAGTGACTTTTGGCGTAATTTATTAGTTGCTGTGCCAGCAGAGTACCCTGTTCCTTGTGTTGCCATTCGACTGCAATAGTAATCGACATCTCTTTGACATCGTTATTTACCGTAGCGGCATAGCGACTGATACCTATCTCAATTTCCCCACCACTTTCCCCAGCAGTTGCGATAAATGCTATAGCATTACTGCCATCAACATTACAGAACGCTTTTAGTGTTGAAGGCGCTAATTCGCTGATACCACCAAGAAAATGGTAATGTTTTGATTCAGGTGACACCCACCAACGAATTCAGCTTCCCTTTTCGTATCGGAAACTTCGATGGGTTTTATCGTTATGTTTTTGCCATCGACCAGGAGCTCCAAAGGTATAGCGTCCGTATTACTTCCAAGCTAAATAGTTGTAAAACAGCATTCATTCTGCAACAAAATTGCCTGTCCTATCCATTGTGGGTAGCCACATATAGTAAGTGAAATCCCCAATTACCAAAGTTGTCTCATACGCCTAATCTGTTGGTATTACGATTGTCGATATCTATTGACGATTCCAGTAATTTTTATATTTAAGCTGAGGAGAATGTTTCAATGAGCGAAAAAAAAGAATATTTAGAACTACTTACCCGGGACGCCAAAAGCGGCAAACTGGGTCGACGAGATTTCATGACCTTTGCCGTTGCCGCAGGTATGACTATACCGCTGGCTTCCGGACTCTGGACTAGCGACGTTGCAGCCGCGACCCCTCAAAAAGGAGGTAAATTCCGCGTCGGTGTTCATGACGGAAACACCTCCGATACCCACGATCCAGGTACCTATAGCAGTGTCGGTCAAATCCAGCTAGCGCACACTCATCGCAGCTATCTGACAGAAATTACACCTGACAACAAGCTCGGTCCGGATATGGCAGATTCCTGGACCGCGACCCCCGATGCCAAGATCTGGACTTTCGAGCTGAACAGGAACGCCTCGTTTCACAGTGGTAAGAAATTCACTTCGAAAGATGCGATTGCCTCGTTGAATCACCATCGCGGTGAAAACTCTACTTCGACGGTAAAATCCCTGCTGGCAACGATCGTCGATATTAAAGCCAAAGGTGACCACACTATTGTTTTTGAGCTAAGCCAGGGTATTGCCGATCTTCCGTATTTCCTCTCCGACTATCACGTGGTGATGTGCGAAGCCAAGGCCGATGGTTCGATCAACTGGCAAGACGGCGGGGGTGCGGGACCCTATAAAATTGTCGACCATAGGCCAGGCATCGGCACTAATCTGGTTCGGCATGACGGCTGGCATCGTGAGGGTGCGAATTTCGATTCAATCGAGATGCTCGTGCTCAATGATCCTAATGCCCGCCAGACCGCATTAATTACTGGTAGTGTCGACGCTATCACCTCGGTCGATTTGAAAACCATGGCCCTGATGGCGCGCAATAAAAACCTCGTGGTTGAAAACGTGCCCAGTGGATCGGGTATTACCTTGCCAATGTTCTGCGACCAGGCCCCGTTCGATAATGTCGATGTCAGGCTGGCGCTCAAGTACGCGGTCGATCGCCAGGACCTGGTTGATAAAATCATGTTCGGCACCGCCACGGTGGGCAATGACTATCATGTGTCAGCCGATATGCCTTACGCACCGACCGATATTCCGCAGCGACCCTATGATCCTGACAAGGCGAAATTTCATCTGAAGAAAGCCGGTGTGAGTAATCTTGAGGTTTCGCTTTCTGCGGCTGATAGCGTGCTGCCGGGCGCGGTGGACATGTGTGTGCTTTATAGTGAGCATGCCAAGAAAGCCGGCATCAAAATTAATGCTGTACGCGAAGCCAATGATGGTTACTGGTCGGATGTGTGGTTGAAGAAGCCCTGGGTATTCGTTAAATGGGGTGCTCGCCCAACGCCCGATCAGATGTTTTCGATCGCCTACAAGGACAATGCACCGTGGAACGAATCGCACTGGCAAAACGAGCGTTTCAATGAGTTGCTGCTGCTGGCTAAAGCGGAGCTCGATGAAAAACTCCGAGCAGAGCAATACCGTGAAATGTGCGTGCTTGCCAGCGATGACGGCGGCACTGTTATTCCATTTTTCGCCAACTTTGTCTACGCCCGTAGTAAGAAAGTTCAGCATGGTCCGAGCCTGGCCTCATCCTGGGAACTCGATGGTGCTCGCGGCAGCCATCGCTGGTGGTTTGCCTAAATCACTGGTTCGTCCGCTGACTGACCATAACTAGTAACGCACTGGCCTCATGTACTCCCGCACAACCGGGGTACATGAGACACCTGACAAAACATGCTGAGGGGCGTCGGTACTTCGATGTCGCTTTATAAGGGGGCACTATGGGCGACATTCTGAATATAGTCCTGAAAAGACTGGGGTTGGGTTTCATTACCCTCCTTGTCATATCTATTATTATCTTCGGTGCAGTAGAACTGTTACCGGGAGATATCGCCGAGGCAGTACTCGGGCAGGGTGCAACCGAAGATAATCTTGCCGTAATGCGCAAACAGCTCGGCCTCGATCGAGCCGCGCCGATCCGCTATTTTGAGTGGCTGGGCAATGCAGTGACGGGTGATTTTGGCAAATCGCTGGTGTCTCAAACACCCGTATCAGAAGCGATATACACGCGCTTCGGTAATACCCTGTTCCTCGCCCTCTATGCCGCCGTCATTGCAGTACCGGTTGCCTTATTTCTTGGCGTACTGGTGGCATTGTTCAGAAATACCCTATTTGATCGGGTCGCCAATGTGGTGACCCTGACTTCAATTTCATCGCCGGAATTCTTTCTGGGTTACATTTTGATTCTGTTTCTTTCGGTCAAAGGCGGTTATTTCCCGTCGATTGCGAAGATAGATGATGGCATGAGTCTGCTGGAAAAGCTCGACCGAACCTTTCTGCCCGCGTTGACCATGGTGCTGGTTGTGGTTGCCCATATGATGCGCATGACGCGGGCATCGATTATCAATTTGCTCGCTTCACCTTATGTGGAAATGGCCCGATTGAAAGGTGTTCCGGCGTGGAAAGTCATCGTCAAGCACACTTTGCCGAATGCCTGGGCACCAGTCATAAACGTCATTGCGTTAAATCTAGCTTATTTGGTGACGGGCGTGGTGCTGGTTGAAGTGGTGTTCGTCTATCCCG
The DNA here is from genome assembly GCA_047615875.1 of Parasphingorhabdus sp. GTDB lineage: Bacteria > Pseudomonadota > Gammaproteobacteria > Arenicellales > CAJQKF01 > JBLHGU01. Next base: position 14,642 of record JBLHGU010000098.1, on the reverse strand, counting down.
GTATCGGGCAACTGCTAGTCGATGCGGTAACCAAACGCGACTTTCCAGTTGTGCAGGCCTGCTGCCTGATTTTTGCAGCTACCTTCATTCTATTAAATCTGGCCGCTGACGTGGGGTCGATTCTGACCAATCCGCGCTTGCGTCATCCGAAGTGAGGGCTGAAGCATGAACTATTTTATCATTGGTTTTTATGCCCTGCTCATCGGTGCTTCTTCATTGGCGGCCTTTTATCAGAAACGCACCACGTTCCTGTTGTTATTTTCACTGACCCTGGTTTCTTTCGTAATGGGTATTGTCGGCGGTGAATCGATGCTTTGGGCGGTGACTATATTGGCTGGAATAATCGCCTTTTCAGCGGGTGTCTCTTATGCGTTTCGTGAATTCCTTATCGTTATCCTGCCAGGAGAGCTCGCCAAGGAAATGCGAACGGCTCCTTTGACGGCCGGTTTTGGATTATTTGTAATCTTTACCTACACGATTTCCGGAGTTTTTGCACCGATTATTGCACCCTACGGAGAGGCTGAAGTCATTTCGTCGGCGTTTGCGCCGGCCGATGAAAACATGTTGCTTGGAGCCGATCAGTTAGGCCGAGACATGTTCAGTCGTATCATCTACGGAGCTCGCAACACCGTGGGGCTGGCCTTGTTGGCGACCGTGCTTGCATTTCTCATGGGTGCGACGGCGGGATTGTATGCCGCCACCAAGGGAGGCAAACTCGACCAGTTACTGGGACGAATCGTCGACGTCATCATGTCGATTCCATCGTTGATATTCGCACTGTTACTGCTAAGTATTTACGGAACCAATACCATTACCCTAATTATTGTCATGTCGATTATTTACGCACCACGGGTATTTCGTCTGGCGCGTTCGGTTGGTGGCAATGTCGTTGTTATGGATTATATCGAAGCCGCCAAACTCAGGGGGGAAGGCACCTGGTACCTGATTCGCAAGGAGATACTGCCAAACTCATCTGCACCACTGATTGCGGAGTTTGGCCTGGAATTTTGCTTCGTGTTCCTATTAGTGGCCGGCCTCTCTTTCCTCGGCCTTGGAATTCAGCCACCAACCGCCGACTGGGGCTCAATGGTGCGCGAAAACGCCACCTTGATTTCCTTTGGCGAAATCACGCCGCTCATACCTGCGGGCGCAATCGCCTTGCTGACGGTAGCGGTTAACTTTGTCGTCGACTGGATGCTTCAACGCTCTTCCGGTCTTAAGGAGTAATCGAAATGAGTCAAGATAAAAGCATTTTACTCAAAATAAAAAATCTGCGGATCGAGGGTTACTCGGATGAACAGTGGATTGAAATTGTTCATGGAATCGACCTGACGCTGCACCGTGGCGAGGTCCTGGGATTAATTGGTGAATCGGGTGCCGGAAAATCTACAATTGGCCTGGCAGCCATGGGTTTTACCCGCGACGGTTGTCGAATTTCAGAGGGGTCCTCGATTGAATTCGACGGAATGGAGTTGACCACAACTCCACAGCCGGACCTTCAGTCTTTGCGCGGGGCGCGCATTGCCTACGTGGCGCAATCTGCTGCGGCGTCATTCAATCCGGCGCATAAAATAATCGACCAGCATACCGAGGCGCCGATTCAGTATGGAATCAAGAATCGCTCGGAAAGCCAGGAAGATGCGATGGAATTGTATGAGCGTCTGCGTTTGCCGAATCCCAAAGAAATCGGGTTTCGGTATCCGCACCAGGTATCAGGTGGACAATTACAACGTGCAATGACGGCGATGGCGATGTCCTGTCGACCCGACCTGATCATTTTCGATGAGCCAACCACCGCGCTCGATGTGACGACCCAAATCGAAGTATTGTCGGCAATTCGCGATATCGTCGATCAATTCAATACCGCGGCTATTTACATCACCCATGATCTCGCCGTTGTTGCGCAGATGGCTGATGTCATCAAGGTCTTACTCAAGGGTGATGAAGTTGAAGAAGCCGATACCAAAACAATGCTGGAAAGCCCGCAGGACGATTACACCAAATCCTTGTGGGCAGTTCGTGATTTCAAACGTGATCAGAAGCCGAGACCAAAAGATTCGATTCCATTGATTTCGGTGAAAAACATTGATGCATCCTATGGTTCTACACCGGTGCTGTTTGATGTCTCGTTTGATATTTACGCGGGTATGACGGTTGCGGTCGTCGGCGAGTCCGGCTCGGGTAAGTCAACGGTGGCGAGATGCATTACTGGCCTGTTGCCGCCGAGCAAAGGCGAGATTTTGTTCAAGGGAGAAGCGCTGCCACCGGATTATCGGGATCGAAGTAAAGACCAGCTTCGTCAGGCGCAGATGATTTATCAAATGGCGGATACGGCATTAAACCCGAAGGTAAAGATCAGCGAAATTATCGGCCGTCCGGCGCAGTTCTACGGTGGTCTGCGTGGGTCGGCCTTAAAGAACCGCGTCGATGAGCTGCTCGATTTGATCGAACTCGAACCCTCGCTTTATTACAATCGCTATCCTCCGGAACTTTCCGGTGGACAGAAGCAGCGCATCGGGATTGCTCGGTCGCTGGCCGCAGAACCGACTTTCATTATCTGTGACGAAATTACCAGTGCGCTGGATCAACTGGTCGCGGAAGGAATCCTGCGATTACTCGATAAATTGCAGAGTGAGTTGGACCTTTCTTACATGTTCATCACTCACGATCTGGCCACGGTCCGTTCGATCGCCGATGAAGTGGTTGTTATGCAGTCTGGCAAGGTTGTCGAACAAGGGCCCAAGGACGTGATGTTTAAGCCTCCGCATCATGACTACACCGATTTGTTGCTGTCATCGATCCCGGAAATGGATCCGGAATGGTTGACCGACCTGCTCGAAGAGCGTGGCGTCGATAACATAGGCGAAGCCGCGAAAACCGAATAGAGATTAAAGTTTAAATCTCAAATGCACCCCTGTTGCTCACGATAATCGTGAGCATTTTTTTGCCCGCTGACTTTATTTGGGAAATTGATGTAGTTAAATAACCGAGCTCTTTTGCCGCTTTGAACTCCCACTTTGCTGTTGCTTTCCATCCCATGAATAACCGCATTTGAAAACTGTCGGGATTTGCATCGTCAGCGCTAGCACCAGTAGTCGAATCATTTTGTATCGAGGAAGGTTTGGGTGCCTTTGCCTTTCAACACAACATGGTGATGGTGGGGTGGATACCAGCCTCGGGGCAGGTGGGGCGGTAACGGATAGTGGAGAATCGGGGTTGGGCCCAGATCACTCCGAGGGTTGCCGCGAGAATTGACGGGGCGATTAGGAGGTAGGCCCAATTATTGGCAAGAACCATCAACAGGCAATAGTGATCATAACAAAGAGGAAGTCCAAGCTATCCCTACTTTCTCAAAGTAATAAACAATACTGGTTACGCTAGGAAGGAGCAGCTGCACCCATTATGGCTTTCACTTCGAGAAACTCGCCTAATCCCCAGCAACCGTTTTCACGACCATTACCAGATTGTTTGAAGCCCCCAAAAGGAGTATCAGTGTTATCGCCGATGTAGTTGATAGACACCTGTCCCGCCCTTATTTTTTTTGCCACATTAACGGCATGATCCAGATTGCTAGAACTCACAAAACCTGCCAATCCATATTCCGTATTGTTCGCAATTTCGATGGCTTGTTCTTCGCTTTCGTATTCCATTATCACTATTACGGGGCCAAATATTTCTTCACGTGCTATGGTCATATCGCTCGTGACATTAGCAAACACGGTAGGCTTAACATAGTAACCTCGCTCGAGATGTTCTGGTCGACCCAGGCCGCCAGCAACCAACCTTGCACCTTCATTGATACCTACTTTGATAAGGTTCTGAATCTTTTCGAATTGAGTTCTATTTACCACGGGGCCTAAGTGATCACCTTCAACCGAAGGGTCATCTACTCTCATATTTTTAGCGGTTATTGCGGCAGCTTCAATAGCAACCGACATGTCCGCTTTAGGGACCAGCATTCTACTTGGGGCATTACATGACTGGCCGCTATTACTCATGCAATTTTCAACGCCATCGGCAACGGCTTTTGCGATGTCGGTATCTTTCAATATTATGTTTGCAGACTTCCCGCCAAGCTCTTGTGCTACACGCTTTACTGTATCTGCCGAGGCTTTTGCAACAGCAATTCCTCCACGAGTGGATCCAGTGAAAGACATCATGTCGATGCCAGGATGCCTGGACATTGCCTCGCCCACGATTGAGCCATAACCATTGACCAGGTTGAATACACCAGAAGGTACACCAGCCTCATGCAACACCTTGGCAAGAATCATTGCATCAATGGGCGATTCTTCGCTTGGTTTCAGTATCATGGTGCAGCCAGCCGCCAAAGCGGGCATAACTTTTGCGGCCACCTGATTAATGGGCCAGTTCCATGGCGTAATCAAGCCACAGACACCGATTGGCTCATAACTGATTATCATGCCGTCTTCAAATTTCTCAAATTCAAACTCAACTATGGTTTTAATCGCACTTTGTATGTGATTTATACCTACCTTAGTTTGAGCACCTCTTGCCAGATCTATGGGCGCTCCCATTTCTAACGATATAGCATCCGCTATTTGATCATAATGAGTTTGATAAACCTCCAAGACTCGTTCCAGAAGTGCTGTACGCTGATCAATACTCCATCGGGAATATTCTACGAAAGCTTTTCTGGCAGCCTCTACAGCCCTGTCAACGTCATGGCCGTTACCTGCACTGATCTGAGCATAGGCCTCTTCATCAGCTGGGTTTATGACCTCAATAATTTCAGGCGTATGCGGTTCTACCCACGAGCCATTAATATAGAATTTTAGATATTCGTTCATTATTATTTACCTTCCATTACAAAACTGCTCATAAAGTAAAACACCTCTTCTATGCTCCGGCTCTGATTAGATATTGCCTGAGCATCACTCGGGTCAAAGTCCTTTAATATTTGATGATCGACCAGGAATTCCAAAGGTATAGCGACCATAATCCTTCCAACCTGGATAGTTATAAAACAGCCTGCATTCTGCAACAAAATTGCCTGTCGCATCTATTGTGGATATCCACATATCCTAAGTGAATTCCCCCTTACAGACTTCTAGCCCAGACCGCTGAAATTGCCGAAGCAAGACTCTCAGAGAATTACAAGTGAAGCGATGGGTACTTCGACAAGAAGGAGATGATCACCTGAGCCGAAGTACCACTGCAAGGACACTGGATTACGTTTAGTGCTGCTGACCAAAACCAAAGGCGCGTTCCCAATGTCATTTAGATAAAAAGCAGGTTTGGGTCGAACGCAGTGACACCCAACAGGAAATGAACCAGATTTATTGGGATTCCTGGGCTCATCCCAACCACATATAGTGCGCCGAGCCGATGTTTGCGAACCGTTGATCTAACCTACCAGGTATTTGGCTGAATTTAATGACATTGGGTACGTTCCCTAATGAGAATTGCTTGTTAAAGGTACTTTATGCAGACATATTAAATACGACCGAAAAATGGACAATGCCAGTCCAGAACTGTCGTCATGCATTGTCTCAAATGAGCATTTATTCTGGAAACCGTCTAGCTGGCATGTTAGATATTTAAATCAAGCTTGACACAGACTTTTGAACGGTCACCGCATGATATTCACCGCTATTACAGATTAAGAAATCTGTATTTCTATTGCATGTAATCACAGCTAGTCCATGTCATTTAACAGGCCATAAATATCACTGCCTGTCGTTAGCACCAAAGTGGTATGGGAGTCGATCACGCTTTTATAGGTTTCTAGCGCTTTAACAGATGCGGCCGCGTGCCGACAAAGATTGGGCGCTGCACCACAAATATTTGTGTTCCAGTTCGATAGCCGTCGGATGCTTAAAGCTGAATACCTGGCAACCTTGCTGATTGACACCGAACATAATATGCCGAATGGCACCATCCTTGCCCGCCGTATCCATCGCCTGAAAAATTAGCAACACCGTATAGTGGTCAGAGGGGTAGTGAAGATATTGCAGCCCACTCAGTTCCTCGACTCGTTCTTTGACTTGTACACAGGCTCCACGAGTGTCTGTCACTTTTCGAGCCCGACCTTTACATTTTCCGGTACCTGGAAATCTTTGATATTAATTTTCATCTACTAGCTTTTGTTCCTCATACAGATTTTGACGGGAGCTTGCCTTGTCTCTATGACTCTTTTGTTCGCTCAGCCGGCCAAGAGTACTATCTACCAATCGGTATAACTTATCCGCAGCGCCGTCAACGGCTTGATGTAAGGTCTCAGCATAGTGAGTGACTGCAACCGGCTGAAGGCCTTCGAGACGCGCCTCCATCACGCAACGAATGTTATCCTTGCCGTGCTTCTTGTCGCTGTTCTCATCGCTCAGGTGGATTTCTACTCGTGTGATGCGATCGCTAGTTTGACCCAAGGCATCTTCGACGACACTACAGACATAAGCGCCCAGTGCCTCATGGCCTTCGATGTTGTGGTCGGTATTCATTTTGATTTGCATAGTATTTTTCCTATTATTTTACTGAAGGAATTTGTTGGCTTTTTCAAAAGATATAGTAACTTATTAATGTTTATTGCAATGGACTCTTCGTGGTCAAAATTACGCGAACCGTGCCCTAGCCTCAGGTAGTACTTCGGCCATAGTTTCAAGATACAATCGACGCTTGGTGACTGCCGGAGCTTTTATATACTCTATTTGATGAAATGCTCGGTAATGGAGCGTTTTCAGATACCAAAACATTCGCGTTACCGTAATCATGGATTCTGATGGGCTTCATACAATTTTCCTTGTGATTAGTCATTGACCTGATCGTGTGTCGTTCTTCTGATGAAATACTACGGAACATGCAGCCTTTGTGAAATTGGGAGTCCCCACAGCCTACTGTGGGTGCTACGTAAGGCCCAGATATGAGCGCCGTCCGGGGCGACTCAAATCACCTCTCCCCCGATCCAAACAGCCCAAATAAAATCATTTTCGACGGGTCTTTCAATTGAATGTCCCATCGAAATGTTGACCGTAAAAGATCATGTTATCGAATAAAGCGGCCAGGTTATTGATGCGCAGAAAAGGCGCATTGCGTAGTTCGAAGAATACCTGAGACTGGAGAAGATCGACACTATGCCCCGGGTAGCGAAAAGCACCCCGACCAGCGAGAACGGTTTAATGAAGCCGAGCTTCCTCAGACAGCTGAGAAGCCCGTTACAAAAAAACAAGGCGGGTCGTAAAGGATTATCTGACAACCTGCCTCGCTGACAGGTTTATCTAAAATGGTTATGCTGGTTACAACCAAGTCTGTCGTGAAAGCCTTATCATCCGTATCGGCTGTTGGGAGCGCCAGATCCACGAAGTGCTTTGGGTATCATGCGCGTCGAAAATTTGTGGATACCGTCAAGGCGATGCCAGCCAGGCAAAAACTCAACGGTAAAGTGAGTAAGGTCGATGTGGCGTTATCAAAGATCCGAAAGCTGGATGCGATAGAAGGCACTATAAAACCGATGATACCGGAAGATCGTTACCAACATCGCCAGCTAGCGGGCTACTGGGTCTACCATCTACGCCTACTGTTGGTGCTCTATCTTCGGAGCGCCGGACCGCTGCATCCATGCAGTCGTGCGGAACACTCATTTTGGTCAAATTTTTCGATCGAATTCGTTGAATAGGACAACTATACCCAAAGCATTCACTACGCTCATGGGGCAGGCCCTTCGTCTCATTCGATCGAAAAATTTGACTCAAAATAAATATCCATCGCTATGACACCCCAAGTCCGACAGACCTAAGAGCCCTGACGAAGTTGATCCTGAGCTACTGGCGACTTTCAAAAAAACTCGGAATCCCACTGCACGAGCATGAAGCACTTGCTGGTGTTGCGGCAGACGCCGTCTTTGATTCAGTATCCATAGCGACCACTTTCCGAAAGAAGTTGGCGGAGGCTGGTGTCATTTTTTGTCCTATTTCGGAAGCAGTAAAAGATTACCCTGAACTAGTTAAAGCACTTCAGGACCGTGGTTTCTGCGCGCGACAATTTCTATGCATCGCTCAATAGCGCAGTATTTAGTGACGGGTCATTCGTATATATTCCGAAGGGCGTTCAATGTCCTATGGAGCTTTCGACATATTTTAGAATTAATGAAGCCCCAACAGGACAATTCGAAAGGACACTTATTATCGCCAACGAAGGAAGCCATATCAGCTATCTGGAAGGCTGCACTGCCCCCATGCGTGATGAAAACCAGCTTCATGCTGCAGTGGTTGGATTGATTGCTCTTGACGGTGCTGAAATAAAATTCTCAACAGTACAAAACTGGTATCCAGGTGATGCAGAAGGAAAAGGTGGAATATATAACTTTGTAACGAAACGCGGTATTGCACATACCAATGCTCACATTTCCTGGACTCAAGTTGAAACTGGTTCGGCGGTTACATGGAAATATCCAAGCGTTATACTTCGTGGTGATAATAGCGTTGATGAATTTTACTCCGTCGCTTTAACGCGCAATTTCCAACAGGCAGACACCGGAACCAAGATGGTGCACCTGGGCAAAAATACGAAGTCCACGATTATCTCTAAATGCATTTCAACAGGTAGAAGCTCAAACGCATATCGCGGGTAGGTGAAGATGTATCTTAAAGCTCAAAACGCACGAAACTATACCCAGTGTGATTCGTTACTAATTGGAGATCAGTGTGGTGTTCATACATTTCCATACATTGAATGTCGCAATCCTGCTGCGGTTGTTGAGCATGATGTGACTGCTTCAAAAGTGAACGATGATCAGTTGTACCTTTGTCGACAATGGTGTATCGATACCGAAAAAGCGGTCTCAATAATTGTAAATGGATTTTATAAAGATGTGTTTTAGAAATTGCCTATGGAATTTGCGATTGAGGCCGGAAGACTGCTTGAGGTTTGTCTCGAAGGATCCATTGGCTAATAAATAATATTTTTGAGAATAGTTATCCTGTCTATAAATAAATTACAACGTGTATCACAAAAATACCTGCCGTCACGTTTTAGTCGTTAACGGATATTTCTGTTTCAAATAACTTTCCTGGCTAATTAGAATCAGGAACATTTAACATGAAAAAAGTATCTAGGTTATTCTCATTTCTTTCACCATCTCTCTGTTTCAATATGGGCCATATGCAGCCGAAGATGCACATAGCAATGGGCATACCGAACATTCTAGTAAGACGGCTGCTAGTGGCCTTAGTCTAAATAATGGGAATCGATGGGAGATGGATAGTCATACCCGAAAAATGTCATCGGCAATGGGAAAAACATTTTTTGGTGCTGATTATTCAAACCAGACCAGACCAGACCAGTTTGAATGCAGCGGGCGTTCAGCTAAAGGCGCAACTTGATAAACTAATTAGAGGTTGCACCATGACTGGCGAATCCCATGATCAGCTCCATGTATTTTTAGCGGGCTATATTCCAGCCATTAAGGGCCTTGCCAATGCAGAAAATTATGATACCGCAAGAAATTCTGCGATCAAGACAAAAGGAAATCTTGAGGTGTATAAGAGACACTCTAAATAGACATGGTCATCATTGTCTGCAGAGAAATTCGGGCCAGGATAACATTGGACGAAGTGGTGAATAGTGTCTTCCCTAAAATGAAATCGTTGCTAAGATTACATAATAGCCGTTGTATATTGGTCCGATAACCAGTAGAAGCTATATGGGGGGACGACAAGGTCATCTTTAAAGAGTGCGGGAGAGTCGCCGGTTACCAGGTCACGCAATTGTGAATATTCGAACTGTCCCCGATTACCGAGGGCCGATAGATTCATCGATTGGGGGCTCGCGTCAAAGTTAGCGATGACCAGCACTTCCTCACGCAGGCGTTCCGGATGGTTACGAAGGAAGACAAACAGATGCTCATTGTTAACTTCTATCAATTCACGATTATTGAAATCAGCAAAGGCAGGTATACTTTTGCGCACCGCAATGAGTTTCTGTAATCCGCAAAAGATACGATTAATTACAGTGCCATGCTGATGCCTGAGTTCAGCACTTTCCCAGTCAATTTGAGGCCTGTGAATCCAACGAGTATCGTCGACCTTATTTTTATCCCACTTATATGAGTCATCATTTAGAGTGCCAATCTCATCACCATAGTAAAGCAAGGGAATTCCACCGAAAGATAAGATCATCCCATGTAATAAAAGGATCACCTTGATTGCATCATCGATCATTTTTGCATCATCATTTTCCAGTGCTGTTTCAAGTCCGACCAATGAAGCCAGTGAACCAGAGATACGTGCATCGCCTGTTTTTAGGTTGCGCCCAAACGGGACCCCTCGGGCGGTGGAGCGATCAAAATCACCGGTAAAATAATCCAATAAAAACTTACGATGAGACTTTGGTTCATAACCTGCAGCTACAATATCCATATCGTCAAAACCAAGACCAATATCATCATGGCAACGAATGTAGTTAAGCCAGGTGGCTCTATTTAGTTTGGTAGGCAGGCTCTTGATACCCTGCGTCAATATTTTTGTGTTCTTGGTCGCGACACTATCCCAAAGCAATGCCATGAACGTCGCGTTATAGGCAATTTCACATTCTTTTGCAATGACGGCATCTTCGCCAAAATATTTGATCAGTTCCGTCGGTGTTACTATTGCTTCGGCGATAAAGGCCACACCGGGTGCGGTGACCTGGCAACAGTCTTTCATCAACTGCAATATCAGATGCGCTTCGCGTTCATTCTGCGACGTTGTGCCAATTTTCTTCCACAGAAAAGCAACAGCATCCAGACGGATGACATCTGCCCCACGGTTGGCCCAGAACAGAATAATGTCTATCATCTCAATAAAAACTGATGGATTTGAGTAATTCAAATCCCACTGATAGGAATTGAATACAGTCATAAACCAGCATTGAGATTCGTCATCCCATGTGAAATTGCCGGGAGAGGTTTCGGGGAAAACTTCTGGCAGGGTTTCCTCGAACATATCGGGTATATCTCGATCGGGGAAGCAGTAATAGTAATCCTGATATTTCTTTTCCCCGTTTTTGGCACGCTGCGCCCAGTCATGTTGATCTGATGTGTGATTTACCACGACATCAAGCGTTAGCAGCATGTCACGTTTTCGCAGGTTTTCAGCAAAATCGTGCAGGTCTTCTAGTGTGCCAAAGCGTTCGTTGATATTACGGAAGTCACTAATGGCATAACCGCCGTCACTGGCCCCATTTGGGCATTTCATCATTGGCATAATGTGTAACATATTAATGCCAAGTTCACTGAGGTAACCGCATTTGTTACGAATACCATTGACGTCTTTGGCGAATCCATCGGCATAGAGGGCCATAGCTACCCACTTTTGATCGAGGAACCAGTTGTGGTCTGATTCACGTTCAATATCTAGAACTTCCAGTTCGTCAGAGCGTTCGATATAACGCATCGCCAGGACTTCAACCAGCTTTACCATCTGCGGTAAGAAGTCGTCACGCTGACCGTAGAGATGGGTAAACAGACTATGAATGGCATAAAAGTTAGCACCGAGTCTGGTATAAAAGCGTAACAGGTTACGTTTCCGGATTTCGGGCTTTAATTCGTCGAGAATTTGATTCAGCAGTGAATGTGAAACTTGTTCATACATGTTTTATTTGACTCAATTTGAGTTTAACGACCATTGTTGGATAAAAGGTTGATAAAACGACGGGTCAAAAACTGTGGCGCCGCGTTGTCCAACAATTTTCGAAGCAAGCTGTTGCGCACGTTTTATAGTTGTAGCCAGAGGCCATTTTTTGATAATGCCGGTAATCATCACGGAGGTAAAGGCATCACCTGCCCCAACAGTATCAACGATATCAATACTGTTTTCAGGTTCTACAGAATACCTGTTGCCATCGCAGGTCATAAGCATCGCACCTTCAGAACCCCGTGTTAATATCACCGCCTGTAATTGATTTTCCTTTACTACTTTTTCTATTCTTTGGACTAATGAGCGACTTGATGGGAAGAGCAAGTTGAACTCGTCGATATTCAATTTCAACCAGTCACAACGGGCTATCATCTGTAACACTTCATCAAGTTGCCACCAGGGATTGCGCAAATTGACATCAAGAAAAATGCGGTGCTTACTGTTAGACATTAAATCGTTGAAACTATCCCGGTTGTGTTGATGACGCATAGCCAGACTGCCATGGTAGATCACTTGACATGCTGACGTGGTTGCGGCGACTGGTATAAAATCCCAGGCGCTGGGTGAAACAATATCGTATTGCGGTTCATTATCGACGATTCTAATATCGACTCTGCCAGTGGTTTGATCATCAGACCTGGCTAGACCGTTTTCATTCATTTGCCATTGCCGCATGGCCTGAATGATTTTCTGCCCCTGCTCATCCTGACCTACCTGGCTAATAAATAATGGGGCCAGACCGAACGCCTGTAGGTGCCAGGCGACATTAAAAGGCGCTCCACCGAGAACTGATTGGCCCTCAGGGAAATGGTCAAATAGTACTTCGCCAAATATACAAACCTGAGGTTTCACTTGTTAGTCCCTGCCAGGGTTTGCGGCATTCAGTTTGTGGTTTCTGGAAAATAATGATGAATACCTTCAAGCATTCCTGCACAATAGTTTCCATTCATATCCATAAAACCTCCCTGTGCAATATAAAGTGAACTTTCCGATGCACTCTTTATAACAGCGTTCAATGCCTGTTGTTTTATATCGTCCATGGAATTCGCGACCAGCACAGCATTGATCGGGCTTACCAGCACTTCCATATCGTTGCCACTGTCTCCACAAAATACACAGCGGCTGGGATTCATCTTCAGACTCTTTAAAAGATAGTCAATCGCAAGGTACTTCGAGGCATGCGCCGGTACTATATCGAGTAGGCCGATACCATTGGGTTCATCGGTACTCCAGATCAAATTGGCTTTGATGCCGTGTTTGCTTAGGACAATATGTATCGATTCGGTCATGTTTTGCTGCCGGGCGCTTAAAGGGAAGTAATAGCTTAGCTTGTGGTCATTTTGTTTGGCGATTTCCTGTAAGCGCAAATCTGGATGATGAATCAGCGCCCTGATTTGTGAGTTCGTGTAACCATTCCAGTCATTATTGATGTGATGATGCCATTCCTTAATCGCTTGCCAGTCCCCGTTCTTTGCTATTCCGTATAGCGTGGTGCCAACATCACCGATGACGAAATCTGGTTGTGGAAGCTGATAAAGACGCATGGCCTTTTGCACTAATTGCTGGTCACGCCCACTCACATAGGCCAGTTTGATCTGTTGTTGACTGACTAACTGCTGGAATCGTTCACGTGCGTTAGCCGAATCCGGCTGTGAGCCATTGGGTATTAAGGTTCGGTCGAGGTCCGTACAGATCAGGATCGCTTCATTCATAATTGCTCGGGTATGCTGCAGGAGCCAAAGAAGTCGTAATGATCTATTGCCTCAAGAATGCCGGATCCATAACTCTGTGAGGCGAAGTAGATGCTGTCCTGTTCAGTTAGCAGTGACAGTTCTTCGTAGTGGCGGTTTCCAACCACAACAGCGAGTGTATTTCCCCGCATCATGTCTTCGTCGGCGCCGGAACCGCCCGCAACCAGAGTTTGCTCCAGAGGAATATCCAGGCGTTGGGTAACATAACGTAAGGCCTGGCCTTTAGACGCACGCCCCGGCACCAAATCCAGAAACTGCCCAAAAGACAGGATTACATTGGCGTTTAATTCCTTTTCGCCTAGCAGGATGATAATTTCCTCAACCGATGGCGCCTTATTCTCATCATAAAAATAAGAGGCCTTGAATGGCGTCTGTTCGTTTTTATGTTGAGATTTAATACCTGGCAAATTCCCTATCGTTTTACGTAGACGTTGAATCGTCCAGTTATGATCGATGTGATCGGCCCAGTAATTATCTTCGGTTAACTGTTGTCCATAATGGACGCGTGTGCCTTGGCTACTAATCAATACATCTGGCCGCGGGATGCCATGTTTATTCATTAATGCCAGCGCAGAGTCGATACGTCGGCCGGTCGCTATGCCAAAAGAAACGCATTTCCTGTTTTCCTTCAGCAGGTCGACTAGATACTTTAATGCGGTAGGATTACCAATCAAATTCTGATCCAGATCGGTGAAAATGGCACGATCGCGGTAGCGTCCAGCGCGCTCTGGCCTGGATGTTGGGATTGGCTGATATTTACCTTCTAGTCTCGATATTTTGTCTACATAGGTTTTTGCATGCGCTTGCCATGAATAATATTTGCGCACGTTTTTGATGCCATTGTTGCTGGCTGTAGTCCATGTCTTTTTATCAGTCAGTAATTGGCTTAAGGCATGAGTGATCGCTTCTCTATCTAGCGGGTCTACTAGAATTCCATTTTCACAGTTCGAAATAATATCGACCGGGCCACCGTTTTCTGTCGCAATGAGTGGTATTCCACTGGCAGCCGCTTCAAGAAGGGTCAGGCCAAAGGGTTCAGTGAGTGCCGGGTTGATAAAAATGCCTTTACTAGCTGCGACAATGCGATATATGGCCGGCACTTCCTCAGACTGATGGGCCTTCGGGAAAGCAACTTTGCCATACAAATCAAAAGCATCTATTAGCAATAGAATATTCGTGAGTACTTGTTGCGCTCCAGATTCCATATCGCGGATATCATCCCGATTACCGGCAATAATCATCAGGTTCGCCTGTTGTTGTA
>JBLHGU010000097.1:0-18878 GCA_047615875.1 Parasphingorhabdus sp. | reverse complement strand
CTTCGGGTCTGGCGCGGGGTGTATCTACCAGAGGCAGGTGAACCGAGTCTTTTGTTATTGCGGAAATAGATGAAAGATCGATTGCAGAAAAAATTTCTATGCCAGTGCCTGCCTGTGCATTTTGCGCACCGCGCCAAAGATTAGAATTACGCGGTTTGCCAGAATGACTATCTATTAGATTATTTCCCAATGAATCTACTAGGTACAGATAGGAAAATTCCCGTTCCGCCTGCAATTCATTGATCAGTTGTTGCAGGCTCTGATTATCACTATTAATTAATGCTGTACGAAAAAACAGTGATTCTCCGGTGCGTTCCAGTTGTCCCAGGTAATCGCGCTGTATGCGCTCGAATACATCATGGGAAACAGTTAAATCGGTCTTTACCTTTATAAATAGCTGATCGTAGGTGAAATCCTTACCCCAATATATAGCCGCAGCCAGGGCAATGGGCATGACCAGTAAAATCGGAAAGAGCACCAGGACGAGTAACTTGTAGCGTACGCTCTGACCAATCTTTTCTCGAACGTGGTAGAAAAACTGCATGCTGGAATCTAGCTCCAGAGAGCTGACTTACGCTCCAGCGTTTTTCTCGAGATACCAAGCCTACGGGCTGCTGCAGACTTATTGCCGCCCTCACGTTCGAGTACTTTGCGGATATGCTCGGTGATAACTTCTTCCAGTACATCGCTAACAACTTGTTTTGAATCAGCGTGGTCGATGCTTTGATTGCTGACCCCTGTCAGGCAACTTTCGGGGGACATATTGAGTAATAAACAACGCTCAATGACATTCTTTAGTTCCCTCACATTGCCTGGCCAATCGTAATCCTGCAGTGCTCTGATATGGTGGTCGCGCAGGTCTGGCGCTGGTAGCCCCATTTCTGCTGACAAAACGGATGCAAAGTGATGCACCAATTCTGGCAGATCTTGCATTCTTTCGCGAAGTGGCGGAATTCGAAAGGTAAGAACATTCAACCGGTAAAAAAGATCTTCCCTGAAGGCGCCCTTGTCAACCTGACTCTTTAGGTCGCGATTAGTGGCTGCAATGATGCGCACATCAACTGGGATTTCTCGATTAGCGCCGACTGGTCGAATAGATTTTTCTTCCAGTACTCGCAATAAGTGTACCTGCATGCTGAGTGGCATTTCGCCAATTTCATCCAGAAACAGAGTCCCACCAGTAGCGTAAAAAAACAGCCCTTCGCGGGATTGATTTGCACCGGTAAATGCGCCTTTTACGTGACCAAATAACTCGCTTTCCATGAGTTCCTCGGATAGTGAGCCACAATTGACTGGCACGAAGCTTCCGGCGCGCTTACTCCAGCGATGCACTGCCCGAGCTGCCAGCTCCTTACCTGTGCCAGATTCGCCTTCAATTAGAACGGTAGCAGGGGTCGCAGCAATTCGATTAACCATTTCCAGTAAGTTTTGCATGGGCTCTGATTCACCAACAATGCCGCTGTCATACCAACGGTCAACCTGACGTTTCAAAACCAGATTCTCGCGCTGAATCTGTTGTTGTTCCAGGCAACGCTCTATAGAAGCGAGCATCTGTTCCATTCTGAACGGCTTCATAATAAAATCTGCGGCGCCTGCACGTAGCGCAGCGACAGCGGTTTCAAGGTCCGCATGAGCTGTGATAAATATTACTGCGGTGGTACTGCCATGACTTCGTAACTCCGTAATCCACTCCACTCCAGTGATGCCGGGAAGCCGAATGTCTGCAATGATTAAATCAAAATGGCAACGTTTACGAATTTCTTCAGCGCTCTCAGCATGCTCTGCGAATTCAACCAATCCGAAGTGATTTTTCAAGCCCTTGGAAAGAAAATTCCGAATGCCATGCTCGTCGTCGACAATCAGTACGGACTTTTGTGAGTACCTTACTGGCAATTGGTCTACTAATTCAGAATCAAGATTCTGCGCGGCTTCGGCGTTCATTTAACTCTCTGGTTGTTGGTTGATTTTTATCGTCTCTACAAAAGTCAAGATAATATACAGGACGTTCTAGACCGCATGTGGTGGATTTTTCTCAGCTATAGATCTGGCAAACCTCTGACCACCATGCAAATTGTAATACACGACTGGTACTAAAATTAGACTGACAAGTATCGAAAAAGACAGGCCGCTGACAATTGTTACGGCTAGTGGCTGCAGCATTTCCGCACCATCTCCTAGTGCTAGAGCTAAGGGCATCAATCCCATTACGGTAGTCAAACTGGTCATTAATATCGGTCGCAACCGAATTCGTGCAGCACCAGCAATGGCGATTCGCAATGGCAATCCCCGTTGGCGCAGCAACTCGATAGTTTCCACCAGAATAATGGCGTTGTTTACTACGATCCCCGCTAACATGATAATACCGAGCCATACCGGCATGGAAAGTGGTAGAGCGGTGTAATTTAGGCCAAGTGCAACACCTATGGCTGAAAATGGCACGCTGATTAATATAACTAAGGGGTTTTTTAACGACTCATACTGAACCGCCATGACCACGAAAACCAGGAATAAAGCTAGTCCTAGTAGTAAAAGTGTTAGGTTCTGGCCATCTTTTAATGCAGAGAATGCCCCGGCGTCATAAACAGTATAGCCTTGTGGCAGGGGGAAATTCGCTAACATTGAATCGACATCCTGCTTAATCTGTCCGATGGTGAATTCTCCAGAAAGGGAAGCGGATATCTCCACTATCAATGCTTGATTATCACGCTGGATTTCTGCCGGTGCGGCAATTAGATCAATATGGGCAAGATCGCTTAAATAGACATTCCCCTCTCCGTCGTCCCCAGCGGATATGATCAAAGACTCTAGTTTGCTGATGCTATCCAGTTGTTTGCGAGACAGTCGCAGCCGAATGGGATGACTGCGGCCGCCCTCAAGAAAATCAGTCACAACTATGCCTTGTAATGCCGCTCGTAAAACTTCTGCAACCTGATCTGCGGTTAGACCGTACCGAGCAATACGTTCACGATCAGGTGTGATTGATAACTCCTGACGAACTTCTTCTGCACTATGGGTCACGTTGCGAATACCATCCAGACCAGTGAGTTTTTTCGATAAAAGGCGGGCGAGTTCAGCCAGTGTTTCTTGATCCGGACCACTGATTCTTAAACTAACATCGTCTTCGCCTCGACCAATTCGTATGCCACGTACCCCGCGGGTATAAAAACGCATTTGAACTCCAGCCATAGACTGCTTTTGTGCTATCGCATTCATCTTCCGTGCCCAGACATCGTTACTTTGCCGGCGTTCCGTAACGGGTTTTAGCTGAATGCGTAAACTACTTTGATTACTGGTTTCTCTTTGTGTTCTGCCGAAAATTCGACCACCGACAAGAGCGAAAATGCTTTCTACTTCTGGCTGGTCGCTGATTAGTTTTTCAAGCCGGTTAACAATTTTGTCCATTTGAGCAACGGTTATGCCACTGTCCGCGACAATGCGTACGCGAACTTGGCTATCATCAAGTTTCGGCAGAAATATTTGCTTACCTGTAGTGAAGGAGGGTAAGGCCAGAACCAGACCTGTGCAGAAGGCTAAGACCACCAGAGCTTGAATGCTTGAATAGCCCAGCAAAAATGTAACAAGTGCATGATAGCCTTTTTGTAGCAAGCTGATGAATGCATCGACAGCTCTCCTTAGAATGCCGCTCCGAGCAGCAACTGGCACCCTGGCGGCGAGTGGAGGCACCAGTGCCAGTGCCACGATCATCGCGGAAAATATGGCAGCCGAGATTGTGATAATAAGCTCTCGGAACAACAGTCCTACCAGTCCACTGACGAGCAGGAAGGGCAGAATGGCGGCCAAATTCGTGGAAGTGGATGCGATAATCGGACCATTGACTTCTATGGCCGCGTTACCTGCAGCCTGAAGAGAGCCTTCCCCCTGACTTTGATGACGGTAAATATTCTCGAGCATTACCACTGTGCTATCTACCACCATGCCAATACCTACGGCCAATCCACCCAGCGTCATGATATTTAGGCTTAAGCCGGTCATATCCATGAGAAAGAAAGTTACCAGAATAGATAGCGGTATAGCACTGCCTACAATTAGCGTGCGACGCAGATTGCCGAGAAAGATATACACCACGAACATTGCTAAAAGAGCACCCGTTAATCCGGCTGTTGCGGCATTTTTTAGAGCGTCGCGTACAAAAACAGATTGATCACTGACCAGATGAATACTGATGTCGTCGGGCAGCTGGCGGCTGTTGCGTAGCCAATCAAGACGCTGATTAACCGCATCGACTACGGCTACCGTATTCGCAGTTGGTTGTTTCTGAATAGAGATTTTGATACCGGGAATGCCATCCAGACGTACCTTTATGCGCTCATCAGCAGCTGAATCGAAAACCTCAGCAACATTCTCTAACCTTACTATGCGGCCTGTATTTAGTCGAAGTGGTAACTCTCGGACCTGCTTCAATGACGACAATCTGGCTGACATTCGGCTAGAGTATTCACTGCTATCAGTAGTTAGGCGGCCCGCCGGACTTTCTACATTTTCTGCTCTTAGCAAACTAATCAAGTCCGTTATATCCAGTCCAAGAGATGCCAGTCGTACTGGATCGGGTTCTATATGAATTTCCCTGGGTACGCCACCACCTACCTCAACCGCTGCAACCCCGGGTAGATTCAAAAACCACCTGGAAAATTCAAATTCTACCCAGTCTCGCAACGAAACGGAATCTCTCAAAGGGGAGCTAATTACATATTCCGCCGAAGGAATTTGGGCCGGATCAAACTTGAAAATAATGGGCGGATTAATGCTTTCAGGAAGAAATCTTTTCGCACGATCCAGACGAGTGCTGGCGTCACGCAATGCGATGTCAATATCTTTGCCATAGGGAAAAGACAGGTCCACTGAAGTTGAACCTTCGGACGTTCGTGATTGAACCGCGATAGCGTCTTCGGTGATTGCCAGTTGTTCCTCTACCTGGCGAGTGATCTGGTCCTGCATAATTTTGGCAGGTACACCAGGGTCGAGAACCCGTACGCGAATTTCCGGATAGATAATGTGGGGTAACAAATCGACCGATAAGCGTAGAAAAGAAAACAGCCCAATAGCCGCTACCGCCGCTGCAATCATCACCACGCCAATTGGATGGTGTACGGACCAGGCGGCAATTCCTCCACCAGCTTTGGTGAGAGATTTCATCTGTGATGGTACTTCAGGGTACCGACGAGATAGCGCTCACAAATCATGTTTATTCTATTTAGTTAGAAGCCGGTTTATTACCACCGGCCTCGGGTGCAACGGTTTTAACAGTCAGGCCATCGCGTAGACCCAGAAATCCACGCACGACAATCTGTTCATTCTCCTCCAGGCCTTGCAGTACTTCCACCTGATCATTCAAACGAAGTCCGCTACGTATAGAACGACGAGTAGAAATACCCGATGAATTTACGATGTATACATACTCCCCTTCGCTATCACGGCGTAAGGCCGAAAATGGGATGACTTTGCGAGGTTGAACAGGGGAGTCCAATGTAATCCGGCAGAGTTGGCCGGGTAGCGCACCCACTGGTACCGGATTAAGTTGCACCTCGACGGTGCCCTGCCGAGTTCGATCATCGATAGTCGGGTGAATGCGAATAATTGTGCCCTTGAGTGTATGGTCACCCAATGCATCGATGCGAACACTGACAATCTGAGAGAGTTGCAGGCTAGGCAGTAGCAACTCTGATACCTGCACACGGGTATACAGTGAATCAGGATTCAGTACAGTAAGCACGTGAGTAAAGCGAGGAATTACATCACCAGGCTCAATGAGTCGTTCGCTGATGACGCCGCTGAAAGGGGCTTTAACCGTGGTGTATCCCAATCTTGCCCGCTGAAGTTCTTCATCGGCTTCAGCCACCCGCAACCTGGTTACCGCACGACTGAGTTCGTCTTCTGAAATCAAACGTTTTTTGCTTAATGATTGTGCGCGATTTAGTTCTGCCAGGGCCTGTTTTCGGGTGGCGACCAGCTTATCTAGATTCGCTCGGAGAAGGGTATCGTCAAGACGTAACAGAATCTGTTCAGCCGTAACCTTATCTCCTTCGAATACGGAGAACTCGGAGACCCGACCTTCTTCCTGATTGAAAATCTTGACCTGTTGTCGCGCCAGAAGCGTGCCGCTACGCTCAGTTTTCACGGCGATAGACTGAGTGGTAACTGCGAGGGTCTCAACCAAATGAATCCTTGGGGGTTTTTTCTTGTCGGATTTGCTCGAACTATTATCGCTGCTACAAGCAGATAACAATAAAAGCGCACTGCTCAGAGCTAATAAAAATGGTCTGACTGTAGGCAATGCACAATTCTCCCTGAAATAAAAAAAGGAATGAGGAAGGGTGATTTTACGCCTAAGCTGAGCGGTTGTTTAAAGTTTCTGCCGAATTCATTGATAGTGGCATGAGAAATTTCGGAGATTTTTAGAGTGAATACTGCCTTGGGTGAAGCTCTTGGGCGATGTCGAAAATTCTACCTGTATGAAACACAAAAATGGCATAAACTATTGTTTTAATAATAGAAACAACCGTGTAATAAAAATGAGTTACGCCTTATACATCGGAAAGAACCACACTGTGGATGGTTTGTCTTATTTGGCCGGCTATGGCGATGAGCCTTCATCTCATTGGATTGAAATCATCAATCGTGCCGAGTACTCGGCTGGTAATGCTATTAGTGTTGGTGTGAATTCTGACGCCGATATGCCAGGCCAAAGAATTGAGATTCCCCAGGTGGCGGAAACAGCGAGACATATCCGCGTCAGCTATACATATTACAAAGGCGTGCCACCACCCATTACCAATGGCGGCTTAAACGAATATGGTGTGGCTATACGAGATGTGTGGTCGCCCTCCAGAGCGGAGTTGATTGCGATCACCAATGCTAATCAAACTGGGCCAAACTATAGCGATTTGGCCCGGCTGATTCTAGAGCGTGCAAAAACTGCACGTCAGGCTGTTCAGCTGATAGGGGAACTGATCGCACAATATGGCGAATCTACCTATGGTGGTAATTCTCATCTTATCGCGGATTCGGACGAGGCCTGGGTGGTAATTCAGTTTGCAGGCAGTCAGGGTTTGTGGGCTGCAGAACGACTAGGTGCAAGCAGCATAAGGGCCTCACGCCCGGGGTACATTTTAAATATACCTGTCGGCGAACCTGACCATGAAGATTTTCTGTATTCAGATAATTTAGTGAGTTTTGCTATCCAACAGGGATGGTATGTGCCTGGCGAGCCCTTTAATGTTAATGCTATATATGGCGATAATAAGGGACGTTGGGAAGGTGTTCAATGGATTGAGGGTGAGATGATTAAGCGGTCGGAAAGATCAACGAAAATCGGTATTGTGGACGTTATGTGGGCGATACGCACCACGAAATTGACTGGAGATACTGCAGGTTACGGTCAGGTAGTGCCACTATTGGCTGATATTGCACCAGAGTTACGCGTATTGTGGCATGCCCATATCGGTGCCTTGGCTGCACCATTTCTACCGACTTATATGGGTGTGACCAATGTTCCAGAAGAGTTTCGTCAGCATCGTTATCTGAGTATTGGGGAGTCTTCACGATTTCTCGACGCTCGACACTTCGATCAGGGTGAGCCTGAATCCAGAAGCAGGGTGCCTCAAGCTATTGAATCAACCCGATCCGCAACGGCGATTTTTAAACGACTGTTGTATTTGCTGGTGCAGCACGGCGATGAATTTCTGCCGGAAGTAACTGACTGTTGGGAAAAACTTGAAGCAGATTTGATATCACAACAAGGTGCCATAGTCAGGATAGCGCAAATCTTACTCGACCAACCCGAATTGGAACTTGCGCAAAAATACCTGACCTATTATAACAACACCGAGTTTATGAAAGCTTTGCAGCTTGGAGAGATTCTTGCGGCAAGTATGGAAGCAAGAACTCGGTTGAAGTATGGTATTAAAGAAAGCGATGTTATCAGGTCATTCGAGCAAATTTGGTAAAGGCCTGGCAATTTAAATATACAAATTGCCAGGCTGGAATATTATTGTAGATTAAGAGGAGAAAAGTTTTGAATAGTAAAGTAGATGCCAGTCAACTAAAAGAACATTTACAAGCAGCAGGTGTTAGGTACTTATTGCCCAGCTATGTTGATATGCATGGAGCATCCAAGAGCAAGATGGTGCCACTCTCTCATTTCGATAGAATGATGGGTGGTTCAGAATTATGTACTGGCGCCGCATTGGATGGTGTTCCTCAGGATATTAGTGATGAGGAAGTGGGCGCGCATCCAGATGCCGCATCATGCATGATTCAACCCTGGCAGAAAGATGTTGCCTGGTTCGCCAGCGATTTGTGGTGCGAGGGCAAACCCTTTGAGCCCTGTAGTCGTAATATTCTCAAACGCACAATCGAACAAGCCAACGCAATGGGATTTGGTCTTAATCTAGGTATTGAGGCCGAGTTTTTTGCTTTGCAGAGAGATGAGCATAACAACGTTACCCCACTGAGTAATCGAGCCCATCTACAAAAGCCTGCCTATGACGTTCCCCGCTTGTTGGATAATCTACCCTGGTTAGATGAGTTGGTAACCAACATGAATGATCTGGGCTGGGATGTATATTCCTTCGACCATGAAGATGGCATTGGACAATTCGAAATTGATTTTGATTACGCAGATGTGCTGACCATGGCTGATCGGTTTGTGTTCTTTCGTCGTATGGCTAACGAAGTATTACGTAAACATGGTGGGTTCGCATCATTTATGCCCAAGCCGTATGGCAATTTTGCCGGTAGTGGTGCGCACTTTAACCTGTCTTTATATGATCTTGCTAGCGGTAATAATCTGTTTGAATCAGACAAAGACCCTAGAAACTGTGATTTATCCGAGCTCGGTTATCAGTTTCTTGCCGGAGTTATGCGGCATTTACCTGCTATCAGTGCAGTGGTCGCGCCGACGGTAAACAGCTACAAACGACTCATACTAAAAGGCAGTACATCAGGCTTTACCTGGGCCCCTGTTTACTGCAGCTACGGAAATAATAACCGAACCAACACTCTACGCATTCCTAGCGGTGGTGGAAGAGTGGAGCTACGTCTTGCTGATCCTATGTGTAATCCCTATCTCGGTGGCGCATTGGTGCTAGCGGCTGGTCTTGAGGGAATTCGAGAGCAGCTCGATCCGGGTGAGCCACATACTCAGAATCTATATGTTAAGTCCCAACAAGAGCTGGATGAGCTAGGTGTCAAATGGTTGCCTCGAACTTTAATTGAAGCCGTAGAAGAGTTGGCGGATAGCGAGCTAGCCAAAAGTGTTTTTGGCGATGCAATGTTTGAAACCTGGGTTGATTTCAAACGTGATGAATGGATGCAGTATCAAAATCATGTATCCGACTGGGAGCAGAATCGTTATTTGAATTTTTACTAAGGCACCTGACTACCATCTAACTGTTGCTGGGTTTGTATTCGGCAACAGTTAGATAGTGAGTAACTTGTCTGGCCTTTAGTACCGCACTGTTTAATTAGTCGTAGCTGTTGGAGTACTAACTGTGACACCGCTGCTAGCCGACTGAATAATTGCCTCCAATACTTCAGTGCCGTGAAGAACTTGCTCGGGAGTGACTGGGAAGGCGTCGCCGTTGCTTATATCTAAGGCAAAGGCATCTAGTGCAGAAGTAAGTGTTTTTATGGCGGGGTATCCATAGCCTGGGTATAGGATAATCTCTCTTTCTCCGTCAACTGGTTGCAGGGTCAGCGTATCCTGATCCTCGATGCAGGCCCAGCCCTTACTGCCATATAAAGTTATTCGCCATTGCATTGCGGTATTAGTTAAAGTGGTTAACAGTCCGCCCGCTTCATTTGAAAAATTCAGGTTTACCGTGGTGTGATCGTCAAATTCACAGTTGCCGGTGACTCTCCGGCTATCGGCTCGTAATGAAGAAACATTTCCCATCAGATTAATAAACATATCTACAACGTGAATGCCCAATGATGTCATGCCACCAGCGGGACTTTCCGCAGCACTGTCGCGCCACTGTCCCTTCGACTGTGCCATTTGAGCATTGAATACACCATCAATATGTACAAGATCCCCAAACCAACCATCACTTATTAGTTGTTTGACAGCCAATGTGTTGGGCGCGAATCGTCGATTATGGCCAACAGCGACTTTGCAGTTTTGTTTCTTTAATGCATTTAGTGCGGTGTTGGCCTGCGTTGCACTCAGGGTAAAGGGTTTCTCACAATAAACATGCTTGCCGGCTTCTGCGACAGACATTAACTGCTGGAAGTGCTGGCTATGAGGGGTGGCAATAATTACTGCATCGATACCATCGTTCTGCAACATCTTATCCAGATTGCTGGAGGCTGCAAGACTATTCTCGGAGCAGTATTGTTGAATCCTTTCAATTGAGCGCCCCACAACGGTTGTAATGTTGAGATGATCAGAGGCAAGACTCGCCTGATGCAATAATTGTCCCCATCTGCCGAGTCCAAGGAGTGCGGTATTAATTGAGTTCATTGTGAGTGGTTTCCGTTTGGCGGGGTGGCGCGCCATAGGTTATAGAAATGTTTAGGCTTCAGTTTGGTTGCCAGGGCCGACAAATTTTAGATAGTCGTCCTGTAGACAATTCGCAGCAATGTGTAGTAGTTTTTTACCATCTCTCTGGTTAGCCAAAGTCGGATCAGAACCGACACAACCATCAGGGAATTGATCGCGATGCCTGCTTGCATCAAGGTGCTGATCACCGGCATGTTGTTGCAAAAACTCTTTGCTAATGGCGCTGTACGAAACGGTTGTATCAGTGCCTGGAGTTTGTTTACGTGCTAGCGTAATAGCGATTTCACTAGGTGTCGCATGCATGCCTTCACGATCACCATACAATGATTGGCGGAGCTCGTTAACAGCTTCGAAATCCCACCAGCTGCGAATTCTGAAGTCCACAGATTGTTCGTATTTTTTGCCAGTGGATAGGCGTTGATATATATCGTGTACCAGAGTGCGTACCGGTGCGATATTTGCACCATGACCATTGAGGAAATAGAAGTAACGAAAACCGCCTTGCATGAGGCTGGATATGATGTCATCCAGCAACTGAATCAGGGTTTGGCCTCTGACTGATACACTACCGGGAAAGCCTAGATTGAACTGTGCCGGGGTGTAGGCAATGGTTGGGGCAACCAGCAGGGATTCATTGTCCTGTGCCGCCAATTGTGCGATGGACTCAGCGCAGATAGCATCTGTGCCGATAAAACCAGTCGGGCCATGTTGTTCTGTTGAGCCAAGGGGGATAACTATGCCCTGGCAACGTTTCAGGTAGGCCTCAATTTGCGGCCAACTACTATAAGTAAGTTGCATAACGAGAGCCGCCCGGACGAAGCCGGGCGGTCAAGTGTGGATTTAAAGCTAGTCCTGGCCTTGAATACCCCAGGTAGCGTTTAATTTATCGAAGTAACCGTCTTCGTGCTTAATCTGCATCCAGTTATTTAGAAAGTTTAGCCAAACCTGATCGTTTTGTGGAACGATGAACGATAATGGCAAACTATTAGCCACCTCTTGAAATGGAATCGCTAGCGTATCGTGAGTAGATGCTAATTTGCCTGCTTCCAGAATGCTGGAAATGGTGACGTCTACGCGACCAGCTAACAGTTCTTGCCAATCACGAGCCGGGGACTCAACCTCTTTAACTTTTGCATTAGGTAAATTTAGTTTTACGAAGTCTGCGAAAGAGGTGCCGAGGTTGTAGCCTACGGTCACATCGGCGTTATTAATATCATCCCAGGATTTGAATCTGCCAGCCTGATCTTTGTGAGTCAGTGCCAGGTAGCCAGTACGTCCCCAGGGCATAGTGTAACCTGCCGCTTTTGCACGACCAACAGTCATTGAGGTGCCGGTCATTGCAATGTGATACTTGCCTGCAACAATACCATTGATGAGAGTTTTCCAGTCCGTTGCAACAAATTCCAGTTCAACACCCATATCGGTTGCCAACTGTTTTGCTGCATCAATCTGGTGGCCTTTGTATTCTTTGGTCTCCGGATCTTTGAACGACATCGGGTTAAAGTCACCGGTTGTACCGACCAATAATTTTCCGTTATCTAACACTTCATTCAAAACGGATCGATCCGCCGCGAAACTGTTACTGGAAACGCCCAGAGCGGCAACACCGGCTAGTGCTAATAGATATTTTTTAAACTTCATTGTGATCTCCTGCTAGGTTTTATTTACAAATTTAATCAGACAGCTTGCTAGTATATAGTGTTATGTATTCATTCAGAAGATTGAATATTTTTACATACTTCACGAATATGCCCCTGACGCTGGGTGGCATTTAATTCTGCACTGTTCAGGACAGCATCAGAAACTAATTTACCATAAATTCGAAGTTTTTCTTGCTCAGTCAAACCCGAGTCATCCGTCGGCCAGGGCGTAACACTATCCTGAATGTAGGTGGCGATGGCCTGATCCGCACCAACAGTATAGGCATAACATTTACCGGAAGACTCCAGTTCTCGCATGGCTCTACGTAACAGATGCCGAATTCGTACAACACCTGCATCCGAGGTGCCATGGTGCTCCAGACCATGAACGGCTATTTGCCGCTGAGACACTTGTGCTTCATAGTCTCCAGGCTGGCGTTGTCTTTCCTCATAGGGCCTTTCTTCCTCGGTTTGGCCAATGAAATCAATTTTCTCCTTACCCACCTGGCCTCTATCACCCAGATTGTTGGGATCCATAGATTGACTGAAGAAGCGCCAGCCAATGGTCCGGGTAACCACGTTATTTACCGGCACCATCCAGCGTAAGATCGCTGAGCGTTGAAAGTACTTCTCCTCGTCTGCCTCTTCAAATATAGCGCCGGTTTGATTGACATTCGGTAGTATGGACTCGGTGCTGCGTACCCATAGATTGTCGCCTACACGGCGTGACTGGACATTGATCATGCCAATGGGAGTGGTTTTGTAATCAGTTTCCTGATCGACACCAGAGGCAACGCCAAATTGAACGCCGCTGGATCTTGAGTGCAGGTGCAGCACATGAATCGGGTCCTGGGTATTCTCATAAACCTGTAGCCAATTGCAGGGCGTGGTAATTGAAAAGGGGATCGCTTCGATGTCACCAATCAGTTCTGTATCGAAAACCGGAAACTCCGGTTTTTCATCTGCTGGCCCGAGATAAGCGAAAATAATTCCGTTGTGTTCATGGGTGGGGTAGGCGCCGTGAGTTATCTGCTGACACAGTGGACCGTCAGCAGGCTCTGACCCTGCGCAGAGGAGGCGGCCATCAATATCGTAGTGCCAGCCGTGGTAACAACAAATTATTCCCTGTTCGGCGACGATACCATATTCAAGAGACGCGCCACGGTGTGAGCAGTGACGGTGTAGCAATCCCAGCCGGCCGGATTTATCGCGAAATAAAACCAATTCCTCTGCTAGAATTTCCACATTCATTGGAAGTTCGCCAAGTTCGCTGGACATAGCCACGGGATGCCAGTAGCGGCGCAAGTATTCACCACAGCGGGTGCCCCGCTCAATATGGGTAAGCTCAGGATTCTCCGTGCCGGAGATGGGTAGTGAATAGCCCTGAAAGCCTTGTGAAGATTGGTTCTGATCTGCTTTCGACATAGTTTGGTTTTTCGCGTTAGAATAAACTCTATAGCCTGTCTAACCGTTTGCAACAGACTTTGAAGGGTTATTCATTCTAATACCACTTAATACTTTGGACAAGATATCTTGAATCGATTGTTTTATGTTACCGCATTAGCCGTTCTGGTTTTGCTGTTGGGTGGCTGCGCCAGTTCCCAGGAGTGGGGCTGGTATGTCGTTGATCCCACTCTTAAACGGGGTAGGATAAATCTGGAATTTTTATTTTCCGGAATTCCCTGGACCATTGGCTTAACGATTTGTTGTGTGATCATATCAAATGTGGTGGGCTTTTTAATCAGCCTGATGGGTTTGGCTAAAAGCCGCGTGCTGTTATCCATTTATCGCGTCTATGTGGAAATATTCCGTTCTATCCCACCGCTGGTGTCAATTTTCTGGGTTTATTATGGCCTGCCGATTCTGATTGATATTGATTTGCCGCCTTTCTCAGCCGGTATGCTCGCGCTATCAATTTATGGTTCTGCATTTATGGCAGAAATTTTTCGTGGCGGTGTTCAATCCATTCATGCCGGTCAGTTTGAGGCGGCCCATGGTCTTGGGCTGAGTTATTTTCAAACCATGCGTCTTGTTATTTTTCCCCAGGCTCTACGACGATCATTACCAGCCATTGGTAATCAACTGGTAATCATGTTGAAAATGACCTCGCTGGTTTCTGTAATCGGTGTATCTGAAGTGTTGCGACGAGGTAATGAGCTGGCGGTAACAGAATATAGACCGCTGGAAATTTATAGTGTGGTCGCAATCCAGTACCTGGTCCTGGTACTAATCGTGTCTGGCGTGGTGCGCAGATTCGAACGAAAATTAGGTTCTGATGAACGTCTGGGCTGATCTTAGAGCAACGGTTAGCAGGATAGTTTAGAGATGGCTTACTCAGAAGTTAAATGTGGCAACTCTATACACTGCTGTTTCGATCGATCATTTTCTTATCGCAGTAAAAAAGGTGAAGCATGAGTTCGTGGATAGATATGGTACCCCTTGAGGATGCCGAAGGTGAACTAAAAGAAGTCTACGAGTTGGTAAAGACTCCCCACGGTACTGTGGATAATGTGATGCGTGCCCATAGCCTTCGACCCGCTACTATGAGAGGGCATGTTGTTTTATACCGCAGTGTTTTGCATAACACTGATAACGTCGTGCCATTCTGGTTCCTCGAAGTTGTTGCATCTTATACAAGTCACCTAAATAAATGTGACTACAGCTTTTCCCATCACTTTACTAACGCGCGCAATCTAATAAATGATGATGCCAGATCGGATCGAATTCTGGAGGCTTTTAAGGCAAGGCAACCGGAACGTGAGTTTGAAGGCGTCGAGCTGGCGTTTCTTCAATATACCGAAGCATTAACCGTCAACGTTGCTGAAATAGATCAGAGCCTGTTTGATGCCATGGTTGATTGTGGAGCAAGTCACGGTGAGATTCTCGAAGTCAACCAGGTAGTAGCCTATTTTAGTTATTCCAATCGATTGCTAAATGGACTGGGTGTAACTACCGAAGGCGATACTGTGGGCTACTATGATAAGCAGGATTGAGTAATGATTCAGTTCTACGCTCTACCACTTAGCAGTTACTGTAGCAAAGTACGTATCGTACTTCGTCTGAAGGACATTGCTTTTGAGGAGCATCCACCACATGGTGGGCACTATAGTAATCCGGCTTATAAGAAGTTTATGCCGCCAGGAACCATACCTGCTATTGACCACAATGGGTTTAAACTCTTCGACTCTGATGCGATTGTTGAGTACCTTGAAGATCTGTACCCGGAACCCGCATTGCGTGTATCAGACCCTCAGGTAAGGGGTTATCACCGGGCTTTAAGCCAATTTCATACAACTAGATTGGAGCCTCAGGTTCGCCGACTATTTCCTTTGGTTCGCAGCCCGAATGTTGATCTTTTAAATGATGTAAAGCAGGCTTTCTTTTATGAGCTTGATCGTTTGTTGGAAGTGCTTGATCCTGACCCTTTGGTCGGAGGCAGTCGCCCTTGTCTGGTTGATTGCGTGTATCCCACTACCCTGCATATGGCGGAAGATGTTTTTGCATTTCTTGGACAACCAATCAACTTCCCACAATCTATAGTTGAATGGCTTGAGCATCTCAAGCAAGAGAATATTATTGGTGATGAAATTAGCAAAAACCGTCGAGCCATTGCTGCCTGGTTGGAGGGTATCTAACTTTGACATTTCAAGAGTGTTAAATTGGATCATCACTGACTAATGCCCGTGATTCAAAGATATAGTAGGGTCTATTAGTCCTGCGTTCGGGGGTTTGCAGTCTCCATTGGACTAAACGTTAACCACGAGATGGAATCTCAAGAACTGGTTTTTAATTACCGATATTGAGTGTGTGATCAGAAAAACTATAGCCGAGCAAAAGGCTAAATTTCCTTTCGGTATGTTGAGCTCACGATATTTCGGTATCATCAGCGCACGAATGCTATCGATCGGCATAACAATTGGCGTTGTTGCCCTTGTGTCTGGGTATATTGGTGTTATGTTTGCCGATCTACAGCTATCACGCCTGCTATTAATTTTATCTTTTTGCATACTAATTGTTGTTTCAATAGCTGGGCTAAAACCACTAGATCTATTGTTGTCAAAGTGCTTTTACGGTCGCCCAACGGACATCGAAATAGATGAACTCAACTATCAGCAACTCTTTGAAAACACCACCGCTGGCATAGGCAGAACGGATTCTTCTACAGGCCGCTTACTTTTTTCGAATCCAAGGCTTGCTGAAATATTCGGCTATGATGATGTTGATGAATTTATTCGCGAGTTTATTTTTTCCGAACACTATCCGGATGTTGCGGACCGCGAGAAACAACTGCAGTTCTACAGGGATAATCCGGGCAGTGTAGCAGAAGGTACCTTTACCGGTCGACACGGTAATCTAGTGTATGTGCAAGCTGAAGTGCGTTTCAATGAAGTAGGCGGCTATGTAGATTTTGTCATTATAGATATAACGCAGAAACGCCAGACGGAGATTAAATTGTCTGTGGTACAGAGTGACTACAAAGCGTTATTCGAGAACTCAACTGTCGGTATTGGTCGAAGCGGGATAGATAACGGCAAATTACTGTTGGGTAACCAACGTCTTGCGGAGATATTTGGCTACGAAAACCCTGACGAGATGATGGAGAATTTTGAGTTTATTCCGAGCTACGTGGATAAGTCTCAACGCAAACAGCTAATAATAAATCTTCAAAATGGGGCGCAAACTGTATCAGAGACATCTTTTTATCAGAAAAATGGTGGAATAATTAGTCTGCTGATTTACGATGCCATTAATGAGGAACAAGGCTGGCTCGACTATGTGGCAGTTGATATCACGGAACTGAAACAGATTGTTAGTGAAAAGCGAGAGCTTGAGAATGTCATAAAGTCTTTGATTGAATATTCTCCAGTGCCAATTTCAGTTAAAGATCTAGATGGTGTTTATAGTTACTTGAGCCCTGCCTATAGTCAATATTTGAATCAATCAATAGCTGAGGTTAGTGGACAAACAGTCAGTGCTTTGTTTGATGGTGAAACTGAGAAAATCATAAAAGAGGCGGATGATAAAGTAGTCAGTACTGGCATGCCATTGTTAGCAGAAGAATCTTTTAGAATCAATTTTGGCGAATCTATACTGCAAGTCAGCAAGTTCCCGGTAAAGAATGCATCTGGCGATGTCTCAGCGGTGGCGACTATCGGCATAGATGTAACAAGTGCCGTAAAGAATGAGCAGGATTTGCTGTCTCGTACAGAAACATTAAGTATGGCGGAAGGCATTGCTCTTTTAGGCCATTGGCGTTGGGATGATCAACACAAGGTAATTGAGTATTGTTCTGATCACGCAGCTCGCCTGTTTGGATTGAGTTCCGAGCAGTTTCTTGCAACAGCCAGTGAAGAGTCTGGATTTATGTCGATAGTGCATGTTGACGACCGGCAAAGAGTGTCCGAGTCCCGTCAACAGTTTCGTCAGAGAGTAACCTCCCCAGGGGCCCCACCAACTCGATTTGAACTGGAATATCGTGTGATTAGATCCGACGGAGAGATTCGCTTTCTACACGAAACTGAGCAACTTCAAGAGGTTCCACAATCCGGCCCTGCGGGACATCTAGTTACCGTGCAAGATGTTACAGAGCTTTCATTGGCACGTAATGAACTACAGCGTAACCAATCTGAGCTGGAACAGATTATAGAGGAGCGCACCCGCGAACTATTTCAAAGACAGGAGATGTTTCGTCGTTTCTTTGAGGTTATACCCGATGTTTATATGGTAACTGATATGGATGATGGAACTTGTATTAGTGTCAATGAAGGATTCTGTAGTGCAACGGGTTATAGTCGCTCTGAGGTATTAGGCAAATCGGCCATAGGTTTACGGCTCTGGCAAGACAGTGCAGATCGAAAACGACTTGTGCGGGGTATTGTGAGCGATGGCTTTGTGACTAATTTAAGTGCTGAATTTAGACGCAAGGATAGTAGTGTATGGCCTGGCATTGTTTCAGCCTGCGTAGTGGAATTGGGTGACCGCAACCTGATACTTTCATCCACAAAAGATGTTACTGAACTACGCGCGGCACGCGATGAAGCGATTCAATCCAACGGTGCCAAATCGGAATTTCTTTCCTCAATGAGTCATGAGCTACGCACATCGTTGAACGCGGTAATGGGTTTTGCTCAGGTGTTGCAGTTTAACCGCAAGGAGCCTTTAACGCCTAAGCAGAAACGGGCCGTCGATCTGATTTTCAAAAGTAGTCAGCATTTGCTTGATTTAATAAATCAGGTGCTTGATCTATCCAGAATAGAATCCGGAAATCTTGGGGTTTCTATAGAAGTGCTTAATCCTGGAACTATTATTGAGGACTGTATTGCGGCTGCTCGTACCATGGGTGAATCTCGCGGGATAAA
The DNA here is from genome assembly GCA_047615875.1 of Parasphingorhabdus sp. Lineage (GTDB taxonomy): Bacteria > Pseudomonadota > Gammaproteobacteria > Arenicellales > CAJQKF01 > JBLHGU01. The sequence goes on along the minus strand of JBLHGU010000097.1, from coordinate 360 downwards.
AGTGGATTACCCCCCAGGAGGATGCTGTTATTCCTGAGGTTTATACGGACCCGGTGAGATTTCGCCAAATCTTGTTAAACCTGTTATCCAACGTAGTAAAATACAATTACGAGAACGGCAATATTTCAGTCTTTGTGGCCCAGATGTCAGCTAGTTTGTTGCGCTTGAATGTGAAAGATACTGGCATTGGTATTGCACCTGAAAATCACTCTGAAATTTTTGCGCCGTTCAAATGTTTTAGTGACAATCAGGGTGAGGTTCAGGGTGTAGGAATTGGTTTGGCGATCTCCAGGCAGTTGGCCCATGTGTTAAATGGGAAGTTGGGCTTTGTTTCGAAAATTGGATCCGGGTCAACTTTCT
>JBLHGU010000096.1:0-18967 GCA_047615875.1 Parasphingorhabdus sp. | reverse complement strand
ACTGGAAAAGCGTCCGGCGCTGTGGAAATTTCAGCAGCTGGATACCGTACGTCGACGTCTTATCCAACGGGCGGGTCGATTGATCAGGCCGCAGGGTAAATTGACGCTCTCAATGAGTGCGAACAAATTACAGCAAGACGAGTTGTTGCATTACTTGAAAGAATTGAGGCAGACTACATAGTCTAATAGCTACTGAATTTATGCAACGCTAGGGTAAACTTTATTAACCGTTATAATGAGATAGTCTGTTAAAGGAGTAACATTCTGCACAGCATGTTGCATCATTGCTTACTAAACAGGTGTTTGATAAAGATAAATTAAGTGTAAATATACAAACTTTATGAGGAGTGATTAAAGTTAATAAGGAATTAATAATCACTAAATAAGTTATTTCATTTAGATTTATAAATACAGAGAAAATATGAAAAAGATTCTAATTGTAGAAGATGAAGAAGACCTTAGAGAAATCATGCTCTACAATTTTAAAAGAGAAGGTTATGAGGTATTAGGCGTTGAAAGTGGTGAAGATGGCATAATAAAAGCAAAATCAATTCACCCTGATATTATATTACTTGATCTCATGTTACCTAAAATGTCTGGTTTAGACGTGTGCCGTGAGTTGAAAAGTGATTTAAATACAAAAAGTATTCCAATCGTCATGGTGAGCGCAAAAGGCGAAGAGGCTGATATCGTTTGTGGTTTAGAGTTAGGTGCAGATGACTATGTAACAAAACCATACAGTCCACGTGTATTATTGGCTAGAGTAAGAGCATTATTACGCAGATCTAAAGTTGAAGAATCAGTCGATAATGATCTAGTCATTAATACGATGGTATTAAATAAAAATAAGCATTCTATAAAGATAGATAATGAAGAAATTGAACTGACTAAAAGTGAATTCTCAATTCTGCATTTTTTAGTAAGCAACAGGGGTTGGGTTTTTACGCGATTCCAAATAGTTAATGCTATTCGAGGTGAAAGATACGTGGTAACCGAGCGAGCAATAGATGTGCAAATAGTTGGTCTAAGGAAAAAAATAAGCACGTACGGAAAAATGATAGAGACAGTACGAGGAATAGGGTACAAATTTCAAGAATAATGATGCCTAATATTTTAAAAAGGAAACGTTCTATATTGCAAAGCTATAGTGTTGCAGCCAGTATACTTATGATCACAGTGATCATTTTAGTTTGGTATAGCACAGAGCGTTTTCATCAGTTTTTTATAGAGCAATTAGAAACAAGCTTAAATTCTCGTGCAGTCACAGTTAATGAGTTTGTATCAAATAAAGAAATAGAACCATTTCACTGTCAGTTTCTAAAGAACTCTGACCCATCAACTCGTGTCACAATTGTCAGTAATTTAGGTAAGGTGTTATGTGATTCTGAGGCTGATCCTCTCACTATGGATAACCATCTATCTCGGCCAGAAATAGCAATGGCTATTCAAAAAAACAAAGGCAGTGTTATTCGATTTAGCAATACAGTTCAACATTCATTGCTCTATGTGGCTGTAAAAAAACAGTATAAACAAGAGTCCATTGTAATCAGAACTGCAATACCTTTACTTGAAGTCGATAATTTGCTTAAGGAGCTAAATCAACAGTTCTATTTTGTCATGATGATCTTTCTTACAATCATTATTGGCACAATATGGTTCATTTACAGCAAGATTAATAAACCCTTAAATAATATTGTAAAAACTGCAGACCTAATAGTGCTCGGTGAATTTGATGCGACACTGCCTGAATATGATATTAAAGAAATTGATCACTTAGGGCATGCTCTTAATAATATGACCAACCATTTAGGGCGTCTTGAAAATTTAAGGATAGACTTTGTTGCGAATGTATCTCATGAATTAAAAACACCGATTGCAACAATACAAAGTTATGTCGAAACACTTTTAGATGGTGCAATGCATGATAAGAAAGATATTGAGCGATTTTTAAATATAGTATTGAAACAAAACAATCGTTTGAGTCATATTGTTGATGATTTATTAATGTTATCACGATTAGAAAACAGTCCCAGAAAAGAACTCTTAAGAACTAATAAACTAAAAGTAAAAGATTTATTTCTTGGCGCAGTTGATTTGTGTCATGTTCGAGCAGAAAAGAAAAATATCAAAATTAAACTAATTACTAACTCAAAAGAGGTTATTGAGGCAGATCAATCGCTCATGCTTCAAGCATTAGTTAACTTGATCGACAATGCCATTAAATACAGCGATGAAGGAGGAAAAATTAATCTAAGCAGTGAGATTGATGGTGTCTGTGTTCATTTGATAATAAGTGATAAAGGGCCGGGTATATCAGAACACCACTTTCATCGCTTGTTCGAACGTTTTTACCGTACTGATAAGTCCCGTAGCAGACAGCAAGGTGGTACTGGATTGGGGTTGGCGATAGTCAAACACATAGTTCAAATACATAAGGGATCAATTTCTGTAAAAAATAATAGCAAAGGAGGTTGTCGATTTATTATTAGTTTTAAATTGTGATCAATAAATTAAGAGGCTTTTTAAGTTGATTCAGCCAAGATAACGTAAAACTAGCAATCAACTCACCCTGCGCTAACACAATCCTAACAATTCAAGTTCAATATCCTTTTCATCATTAACTTACAAAGAAAAGAATATTAAATGAAAACTCTTAATATTAAAAGTAGCATTATTTCTCTTGCTGTCTTATGTACATTAAGCACAACAGTTCAAGCACGCGATCAAATTCAAATAGTTGGATCATCAACAGTTTATCCATTTACAACATTAGTCGCTGAACGATTTGGAAGCACAGGTAAATTTAAAACACCGGTTGTTGAAAGCACGGGAACAGGTGGTGGAATGAAGTTGTTTTGTGCAGGAATTGGTGAGTCTTATGCTGATATTTCTAATGCATCAAGAGCCATTAAATTATCAGAATTTAATGATTGTAAAAAGAACGGTGTGAACGATATTATCGAAGTTAAATTTGGTAGTGACGGCATTGCATTTGCAAATTCTATTGAAGGTAAAATATTTAATTTCACACGACAGCAGTTATGGACAGCAATGGCTGAGCATGGGCCAAAGCCAACTTACTGGAGTGAGATAGACTCCGCATTACCAAAAGTAAAGATAGCCATTCTAACCCCGCCTCCAACATCAGGAACACGTGATGCTTGGAATGATAAAGTTATGAAAAAAGGGTGTTCTCCAACAGTAAAAAAGATGGGCAAGAAGGCATGTAAAATAATGCGTGAAGATGGGGCTGTAATTGAAGCTGGGGAAAACGATGGATTAATTGTTAAAAAACTTGAAGCAAACAAGAATTTATTTGGTATTTTTGGATTCAGCTATTTAGATAATAATGATGATCAAATTCAGGCTGCTACGATTGATAATGTTGAAATCTCTTTAGAAAGTATTCAAAGCTACGAATACCCAGTAGCACGTCCATTATTCTTTTATGTCAAAAAAGCACATATGAATGTCATACCAGGATTGAAAAAATTCTTAGAGTCATTTGTCGATGAAAAAGCAAACGGAGAAGAGGGTTATCTTGCTGATGCTGGTTTAGTGCCTTTAAAAAATAGTGATCGAGTGACTTTACGTGATGTAGTGAAAAATGAAGCTGTCATCACCTTAAATTAATTCATTAGAAAAATGATGACGTTTATTTTCACACTGTCTGCCCTTGCTTTGCTAACATTTGTGACCTTGCAAGGATGGAAAAAAGCATCACAGGACGAGAATTTAAATTCTCGTCCTGTGTATTACGCTGTTTATTTCTTATTAAACAGTCTTCTTCCAATGTTATTGATTGCTAGTTTATGGTTGGTAGCAGAATCATTCGTTTATAAACCAATTGTGTTGTCTACGTTTACAGATGAGCAAGGTATTGTTGAGCAAGCTGAATTACGTTTCTTAGAAGTAACACAAATTGCGGCAGGTAAAATAGAGCATACACAAAATGATCTATTAGATAAGGCTGTCAATGCTTACCAAGAAGCACAAGAAGTCACAAATTGGGTGCTTTCATTGATGGTTTTAGTCGTAGGGTTCATAACTTGGAGACTAAGTCATAAAAAATATAACAAGGGGTTTAATGCTAGAGAAAGTGTTGAAAAAATTATTAAAATGCTCTTGGCCGCAAGTTCAGCGGTCGCGGTACTAACAACCTTAGGAATAGTTTTATCGTTGTTATTTGAAACATTGCGTTTTTTTCAACACGTGCCATTTTTTGACTTTATCTTTGGCACTCATTGGAGTCCTCAAACAGCATTACGTGCTGATCAGGCAGGCAGTTCAGGATCCTTTGGTTTAATACCATTGTTATCGGGCACGTTATTAATAGCGCTGATAGCAATGATTATTGCAATCCCAGTTGGTTTGTATTCAGCCATATATTTAGCAGAATACGCAAGCCCTAACACACGCAAGATAATGAAACCTGCTTTAGAGATATTGGCTGGTATTCCAACGGTTGTGTATGGTTTTTTCGCGGCATTAACGGTTGCACCATTGATAGTCGAGTGGTCTACAATCATAGGTTTAGAAGCATCGTCTGAAAATGCATTAGCGGCTGGCATTGTAATGGGCGCAATGATTATTCCCTTTATATCATCGTTATCAGAAGATGTTATTTCATCGGTGCCTCAAGGACTCCGGGATGGATCTTTAGCCTTAGGTGCCACTAAAGCAGAAACTATTAAAAATGTTGTTTTACCTGCTGCATTGCCTGGCATTGTCTCTTCAGTATTATTAGGATTTTCACGTGCAGTAGGTGAAACGATGATTGTTGTAATGGCTGCCGGTTTAGCAGCAAATTTGAGCGCAAACTTATTGGACAGTGTGACTACTATTACGGCACAAATTGTCACTATATTAGTGGGTGATCAATCATTTGATAGTCCAAAGACATTAGCTGCTTTTGCACTGGGCCTTACTTTATTTACAGTCACTTTAACGCTTAATTTTATAGCGCTACGCATTGTTCAAAAATATAAGGAGCAATATGAATAACATGACAGATTTAGAAATACCAAGCATGACTGAAAAAACCGACAAAATAGATAGTCAGCATAAGGCTGATCAAAAGCGTAAGTGGGCTGATTTGCGTTTCAGACTCTATGGTTTATTGGGTTTAAGTTTTGCTGCTATTGCATTGATTCTGATTTTATTTAAAGTCTTTTCAACCGGGTTTGGGGCTTTTCAGCAAACAACTCTATCAATGGAGTTTCATTTAGATGCTGATGTTTTGGGCGTTACTTCAGAATCAAAAATAGATGAACTTCAAGACGCTAATACTTTATCGTTGGTGAAAAAATCAATCTATAAACTTTTTCCAGATGTTAAAAATCGTAAAGATAAAAGACGGTTAACTCAGCTATTGAGCGCATCGGCAGAATGGTTTGTCAGAGATGAAATCGTTAATGATCCATGGCTAATAGGCTCGACTATTACACTGAAAGTACCCTTATCATCTAATGTTGATCAGTATTATAAAGCACTATTAAACGGAGAAGACTACAAAGGGCGATTGAAACCAAAGCAGATAACATGGTTTGAGACTTTAGAACAACAAGGTTTGGTCTACGTTTCATTCAATACTGATTTCTTTACGCGAGCAGATTCTCGATACCCTGAAATTGCGGGTATAGCTGCTGCATTAGTTGGATCCATGTACAGCTTATTGATTTGTTTAATCATTGCCTTTCCAATAGGTGTTGCAGCTGCAATTTACTTAGAAGAATTTGCTAAAAAATCTATGTTGAGTCGCATCATTGAAGTCAATATTAACAACTTAGCAGCAGTGCCATCAATCATATTTGGGCTGTTAGGTTTAGCCGTCATTTTAAATGTGTTCGATGTACCAAGAAGCACACCAATAGCAGGAGGAATTGTGTTGGCATTAATGACCTTGCCAACAATAATTATTGCATGTCGCACTTCGATAAAAGCAGTGTCACCCAGTATTAGAGAAGCAGGTTTAGCGATGGGCGCCTCAAAAGTTCAAGTGGTGTTTCATCATGTTATGCCCGCTGCAATGTCTGGCACATTAACCGGCACAATCATAGGGCTTGCTCAAGCGCTTGGTGAAACAGCACCTTTATTAATGATTGGTATGGTAGCATTTATTGCTAATGTACCCAGTGTGCCAACAGATGCTGCGAGCGCTTTACCAGTGCAAATATATTTATGGGCTGAAAGTGCAGAGCGTGGTTTTGTCGAGAAAACGGCAGCAGCCATAATGGTGTTAATAGTGGTTCTAATTTTAATGATTTTATTAGCCATATTCTTACGAAATAAGACAAGGCAGAGATAGTAATGAATGATCAAAAAGTAAAAAAGAAAACTGTCATAAAAGCAAAAAACATAAACTTATTTTATGGTGAAAACCAAGCTTTATTTGATATTAATTTAAATATACCAAGGCAGAAAATTACCGCTTTGATTGGTCCCTCAGGGTGTGGAAAATCATCGTTTTTACGATCAATTAATCGAATGAATGATGTGATTGATGGTTGTACAATCAACGGCAGCTTAAAACTTAACGGTGATGATATTTATTCACCAGCAGTCGATGTTGTTTCTCTGAGACGAAAAATGGGAATGGTTTTTCAAAAGCCAAATCCTTTTCCAAAATCTATTTATGACAACATTGCATATGGCCCTAAAATTCACGGTTTAGCATCTCATAAAGACGATATCGAAGAAGTGGTTATTGATAGTCTAGAAAAAGCAGGTTTGTTCGCCGAGGTAAAAGATCGATTACACAGTCCAGCAACAGGTCTATCAGGAGGGCAGCAGCAACGTTTATGCATAGCGCGTGCAATTTCTATTAATCCTGAAGTCTTACTGATGGATGAGCCTTGTTCAGCATTAGATCCTATTGCAACACATCATATTGAGGAGTTAATGAGAGAATTAAAAAAGAACTACAGCATTGTTATCGTGACACATTCTATGCAACAAGCAGCGCGAGTATCGCAAAAGACAGGTTTTTTTCATATGGGTAAACTCATCGAAGTAGGTGCGACTGAGCAAATATTTCAGAACCCAGAAAAGAAAAAAACACGAGACTACATTACCGGAAGATTCGGTTAAGGAGATATCATATGTACTTTAAAAAAGAAAAAAAACGTCTCAATAAGCATCTGTTTCAATTTTCAAATAGCGTAGAAAAACAAGTAAGTTATGCTATTCAGGCACTCTCAGATGTCGATATAACTTTATCTAAACGTATTGTTAAAGCCAATGTGGTCATTGGTCATTCATCAGTTGAAATAGAAGAAGAATGTTTGAAGCTTTTAGCGTTATATCAACCGGTAGCCAATGATTTACGCTTGATTATTTCAGTGTTAAAAATTAACGGAGATTTAGAGCGTATTGGCGATCATGCTGTCATTATTGCAGAAGAGGTCAGCAAAATGGTTGCTTTAGAACCCATTGATGTCCCTAATTGCCTTTATGAGCTATCGGCACTTGCGAAAATTATGTTACGTAAATCATTACTTGGATTTGTAGAGTCAGACATTCAAGTAGCTGAAGATGTATTACTGCAAAACAAAACGCTAAAAGAATTAACTGATGAAGTTAATTCTTATGAAATATTGGCAATAAAAGACAATGTAGAAACACTAGAGCAGCACCTATCGATTCTAAATATAGCCCGTCAAATACAAAGAATTGCGGACCATGCTATTCATATTGCTGAAGATACCAGTTACCTAATGAAGGGCGAAATAATTCGACATAATGGGTAAGTAAGGCAATCAGTATAAGTTTAAAGCCTATGTTAATAGAAAAAGAAGCAGAGGGAAATGCACTATGGGACCCGAAAAGTTGATCAACAGGCTCTGATTCATCTTACTGACCTTGGAATCTAGCAGTTTTCTTCAGTCAATAGACCACTAGTGTCCTTGGCGCCACAATGAAGGCGAACGCGCTTCTGCAGTGTGATTGAAACACGCCGCATTCCGTTGCGGTCAATCAGTAAAAGAGGTCGGCCTGAGGTGGCGCGTGAAGGACGACTTTGACATACAGAGGACAGATCGTCCTTTTCACTCAGGATTACCAAATCATGTTGCTATACAGGCCGCTCACGTTCATGTTTTGCCAGCTAGCAGGTCAATTTTGCCCGAAGGAGCCACTGTAGGGGTCGGAAAATTGAGCGCTTAGCACATGAAAACGCACCCCCAGGGGCGGCGTCAATTAGACGTCTCCTTCGACCTGGATAAGCATCCTTTTTTCTCTCAGAAAATTGTTACCGGTCCAGCACTGCCACAGCAGCTGCCTTAAGTACCAGCATCTCGACGCTATGGGTACTGATACTCCTGTACAGATAAACCTCAGGCCATGGTTTCATCCCATGCAGGCAAGTCTAGCCAACGCCAAACTCGTCTGATTTTGTATTCGCTACTTCAGATCATATCCAGCTATACCGAGTACCCTGCCAAGGTCCGTGGTGTATTCCACAACCAGTCGTGGAAGCTGGACATCGCCAGCGGTAATGTGGAAAAGCTGCCGGATTGGATTGACGTGAGGATTGAGCTGAGTAACCAGCATGAGGCACTAGCGAAGATGAAGAAGGTGGATGGTGATGGGTCTGTCCAGGCGTGCATTAGGCAGGCGATTATCGAGGGCCACACGATACAGAAGGCCATACTTGAATTTACAGAGGAGCGGCACTTCGCACAACGACGTGTTCGCCAGGTGCTCAAGTTGGCCACCAATTCCGACACCGGGGTGCAGTGGTTGGAGTGCCACAGACAAGGTGAAAAGAACGCCTTGGTATATGAATTACTAGACGCGAGGGGGTGATGCAAATTCAGTTTGACCACTTTGGGGGGTGGGGGCTGCAAAGCGTAATACTGGTCAAACTGAACACAAGTGGTCAAACTGGTCAAACTGAAATGGCTAATGCTCGGAGTACCACAAGAGGTGGTGGTGTGACGATATGGGGCACTGGGAAACCCGCGCCCACACTGGGCTTGACCACTATGACCACTATAACCAGTGTGACCACTTATACCACTATTACGGTTCCCTACCCCCTGTAGCAAAAAGTGGTCAAACTGAATCGGTTTCGGTGGAATTTTACTTTTAACGACAAATGAGGATTTTATTCTGAAAATTGAAGATGAGTTGAAAATTCTGGACCAGGAGTCGCGCGATGAAATGGATCGCAAGGCCCGAGAGTATGAGGAGGCACGAGGGATGGCTGAGATAGCGAGGAGGCAAGGCTACACCAACTTAGCCATTGACCTAGACGACGCGAACCTGCGTGCAGAATCAGAGGACATCCCGGACGATGTGAACCGGCCACGTCATTATTGTGGTCACCCTAGTGGTGTGGAATGCATCGAGGTGGTGGAACACATGAACTTCTGCCTGGGCAATGCGATGAAGTATATCTGGCGGGCCAGGCCGCAGACTGACCTCTTTCACTGATTCACTACACAGCGGATTATTTTCACACTTGAAGCGGGAAAGTTTGCTGCTAGAACCTACTGCTGTGCCTAGTTGACTTCATCGATATAGAAAGTATCGCCGCAGCCTCGATGGTAAAGCCAAACTGCATAACTGATAATGTCGGGCGGGAATCTATGTCGTTTGTATGTATTCATCTGCCGATTCTATCAAATTCAGGCAGTTAACTTGGCGATACCTTCGGTACCGATGCTTTTAGCGAAACCTGAATAAATCAACCGTACCTGCTATTTCCTTCTTTATCGGCTGAACCGTCATTTCGGATGGGTCGTAGTACAGCCAACCGGAATTTGTACCGCCTTGGGACCATTTTATTATTGAATCGCCGACCGGGATGTTAAGTTGACTTTCTGTTGTTATAACACCATTTTCGTTGAAAATTTCAATTCCACTATAATTTTCAAATAAGTAAATTATCGAATACGTTTCAGCTTTAGTTTCTAAATCTAGAACTCTAATATTGCAAGACCATCCGTGTATAGAGTCAATATCTAATTGTTCGGCACATTCAATTGAGGTCATGGTGCCGGCGTTTCTAACAACTAAGCCATGACTTTGATAAAAAAACTCAAAAGCAATTTGTCGAGGGTTTCCATCGGAGTAAGTCGATGTATTTCCGAAACTGATAGAAGCCGTAAACATCATTGAAATATATAGCAGCGATAAGATTGTTTTGTTTTTCATTTTTTCCTTCCTCTTAATTAACGAAATTAATGTTGGGGTAATAGCTGTGTTTTGTTGTTAGTGAACAGGACCTGTAGTTGTCACTCCTATGGTATGCTGAAGTTGCCTGAAGCTCAAATGAACGCAAGGCAGTTATCGGCGCTTGTTCCCTCACTATACAGGGCACAGTATCGACAGGTTTACTTCTCAAGACGACAAAATTATTACCTTAATTTTCAGGCAACCACACAGCTCCATTCTGAGAACGCACTGGTCCTGAGGTTTCGATAATGTTCAGCCTTGACTAGATGCCTACCCAAGCTGAACAGACTATAAACCACAGCATGAGCGCTCAGGAATCTCTAAGTATGCTTAACCGATTTGAATAGGTTTTTATCCACTCAGAAGTGTTACGGGGCGTTTTCATACTAACGCACCACGGTTAGCTGAGGGTATCTGACAGGAATCGACGGCGAGCGCCTATTTGCTCAAAGGAACGAAAGTTCTACTTGGGTTCGACTTCAAGAGCCGTCAGGCTAACTGTGTGAAAGTGCTTGTTGAATTTACTTTGAGGATTCCGCAGATACGATCTAACGTATTTATTAATCTCGATCGTTGACTTAAATCGGGATCACACAAGTTGTTTGGAGCTAACTTGTTCGAAAATCCGCTTTCAAAAGTGAACTATTAGTGAACCGGGAAATCCTAGTTAATTCAAAAGTCACGTAAGTCATTGAATTAATGGTGTCCAGGGACAGAATCGAACTGCCGACACGGGGATTTTCAGAACGATAGTGGTATTTTAAACACTATATTTTTCAATAACTTACCGGGGCGTCCGTTGCCCAGTATTGCATAACGATGCACTACTAATCCACACAAAATCCCCGCACCTTGCGCACATCGGCAGTAGTCACGTTTTGACCATGAACGCTTCATTGATACAAAATGCATTGCCATAGCTTCGATGGTGTCGGGTGTGCTCAGTATCGTTTTAAACATTCATCAGTCCATTCTAGCAAGAAGTTACCGCTAACTTGGGATATCTAGTAGTCTGGCTATCGTATCGAATCTGTTACGCTCATCCACTGAACCAACAGCCACGGGTCGAGAAACATGAAGAAAAGTTTGTTAATGTATACGTCCGCATATGCGGCCTCATCTGTATTACTAGCTTTGACGTTTATGACGACTGTACCCGTCTTCGCTGGGAGTACAGTAACAATACTGCATACCAACGACTTTCATTCCCGAGTTGAACCTATCAGTAAGTATGACAGCCCATGTTCTATAGAAGACAATATAGCGGGCAAGTGCTTCGGTGGTTATGCACGACTGGTTACGGCAGTTGCCGACGCTCGAGCTCGTAACCCAGATGCTTTGCTATTCAGTGGAGGTGATCAGTTCCAGGGTTCTTTGTTTTATACCTACTATAAAGGCAAAGTTGCCGCAGAGATCATGAATACCATGCAATACGATGGCATGACTGTGGGCAATCACGAATTCGATGACGGACCCGAAGTATTACGTGAGTTTATCGAAAATGTAAATTTTCCAGTAGTGATGTCCAACGCCGATTTCAGTAAAGAACCTTCGCTTGCCGACAAGCTTATGAAGTCCACAATTGTTGAAAAAAATGGTCAAAAGTACGGAATTATCGGCCTAACACCACAAGACACCGATGAGCTGGCAAGTCCAGGTAAGAACATAGTTTTCTCCGACCCTGTTGTAGCGGTACAAGGCGAAGTTGATATCTTAACTAAGCAAGGCATTAATAGAATTATTGTTTTGTCTCACTCGGGTTATCGAGTTGACAGCCGTATAGCGGCTGAAACAACGGGTGTAGACGTTATTGTTGGTGGGCATACAAATACGTTGTTGTCCAATACAGATGATCGTGCTGCTGGGCCGTATCCTACAATGGTAGGCAATACTGCTGTGGTACAAGCTTATGCCTATGGAAAATACGTAGGTGAACTCTTCGTTACGTTTAATGATGCCGGCGAAATAGTAACTGCCACTGGTGACCCCATTGTTATCGATAGCGGAGTTGCCGAACAGTCCGATATCGTTGCGCGAGTTCAAGAACTTGCAGCACCACTTGAGCAAATTCGAAACAAGGTAGTCGCCTCATCAGCTACCGTTATCGATGGCAATCGCTCGGTATGCCGAATACGGGAATGTGAGATGGGAAATCTAATTGCAGATGCCATGCTCGATAGAGTTAAAAACCAAGGTGTGAGCATTGCTATCATGAATTCTGGTGGTATTCGTTCATCCATTGATGAAGGCGATATCACCATGGGTGAGGTTCTAGCAGTACTTCCATTTCAGAATACATTGTCCACATTCGACATCACAGGAGCCGATATCATTGCTGCTCTCGAAAATGGTGTTAGTCAGGTTGAGGAGGTAAAAGGGCGTTTTCCTCAGGTCGCTGGGCTCAAGTTCAAGTGGGATGCTGCAAAACCTGCCAACAAAGGACGAGTTCTTGGAGTTATGGTGAGTGTCAATGGTGAATACCAAACGATCGATAAATCTAAAACGTACAGCGTCGTAACGAACAATTATGTTCGTGGTGGTGGTGATGGATACAAAGTGTTTGCGTCCAACGCGAAGAATGCATACGATTTCGGACCTAATATGGAAAGTGTATTGGCGGATTACCTTTCAGCTAACGCACCTTACACACCTAAGCTGGAAGGTCGCATAACACAGTAAAGGTATTGGCCAGTTAAGTTTTTAAGGCCGTCACGATCTGACTTTAATTCTCAGGCGACAGGTCTACTACACTCTGAAAACGGTATCGCCAAGTTAACTGCCTGGATTTGATAGAATCGGTAGATGAATATCTACAAACGACATAGATTTCCAGCCGATATCATCAGCAATGCAGTATGGCTGTATCATTGATTCAATCTGAGCCATTTAATACCTAAATAGCGGGTTTCGCCCTGAGCAAACAATTAACAGAATGCCGGGTGGTTTCCATCTTAAAAGAATGGAATTAGATATTCTGCAATAGGCGGGATGTGCAGGTGTTCGAGATTGAATCGATGCTGATCTGTCGGCAACGTGGTAGTAGAGCGGTGTAGTTAGAATTGTGTTTAACAAGGCATCTGAGTTCAGGTATAGGTGGCTTAAATCATATGTGTTTTTAAGGCGCACTGATGGCGCACTAAACCACAAATAATAGCAATAAATGGCGACTAACCACGATAGTTAAAAAGTCGTAAACTATTGAATTCATTATTGTAGTTTGTCGTGGCTTATTGTTTCACGGTGACTGAAAATCCCCGTGTCGGCAGTTCGATTCTGTCCCTGGCCACCATTTAATCAATGATTTACGTGACTTTCCTATTGAGGACCATTTCCCGGTTCACTAATAGTTCACTTTTGAAAGCGGATTTTCGAACAAGTTAGCTCCAAACAACTTGTGTGATCCCGATTTAAGTCAACGATCGAGATTAATAAATACGTTAGATCGTATCTGCGGAATCCTCGAGGTAAATTCAACAAGCACTTTCACATAGTTAGACTGACGGCTCTTGAAGTCGAACCCAAGTAGAACTTTCGTTCCTTTGAGCAGATAGGCGCTCATCATCGATTCCGGCTAGATATCATTAGCTATGCCGTCTGACCATGCTACCGCTTTACCCTTAGCCACCGAGATCGCAAAGGTCTGCTAGCCGAACACCGCGCGAGAATGACCTGGGCACAAAGATTAAAGCGTGTGTTCAGTATCGACATCGAGACATGCAGTACCTGCGATGGCGCCATGAAAGTCATTGCCAGCATCGAAGATCCTGTCGTCATCAACAAAATACTCGACCACCTGGATAGTAAAGTTACGGTTTCCAACGCATTTCATTTGCCTGACAATCGAGCGCCACCTCAGGCCGACCTCTTTTACTGATTGACCGCAACGGAATGCGGCGTGTTTCAATCACACTGCAGAAGCGCTTTCGCCTTCATTGTGGCGCCAAGGACACTAGTGGTCTATTGACTGAAGAATATTGCTAGATTCCAAGGTCAGTAAGATGAATCAGAGCCTTTTGATCAACTTTTCGGATCCCATGGTGCGTTTCCCTCGGCTTCTTTTTCTATTAACATAGGCTTTATGCTTCCTATACTCAGCCAGCAGGAAACCATTCAGAGCCTATTTACCAGACTCTTTCGCTAATGGTGCTAAAAATACAAAATTGAAGCTATGTGCTACTGCCGTGCTAATAAAAAAGAAGGCGATCAATCCAAGTAACGATTTTGAAACAATTGAAATTCTCAAGATAAACCCCTAAGCCAACAAACAATCGATTATTTATTCTATATCCTAAAGCAGTAGTGTATCTGCGGCGCTAATGATAGTTTGGCGATGCTATTTTCGCAGTTTCTCTAAATGCAGGATGCAAATCATGGTTCATGACCTGATTGCCAGGCGCGGATTTATCGCTTTTTACAGCGGGCTGACCGCAAGCCTCTTCGCCGCGGGCCATTCGCGATTAAGGTCAGTGGCTGCTATCAAAAATGGTAGATATCAGCTCTGACACACAACCCATCAAAACTGACCTCACCTCACTAGAGGAAACAACATTCATGCCTATGAAGACCGTATTATTAATATCGATATTACTCCTCGTCTCCTGCAATGGAAGGTACGATCACGGGCCCGAAAACGGTGGCATTGGTTCCACGGCTTTTATCTCCAATGGCGAGCGTATTTATTTTTCCGGAACCAGTGCGTCGGGACTGCCAATCAGCGCCAGCGGTGGTGGCGGACCAATGAGCGGCATGCACAGACAAATGCACGGCGGTGGCTGCGCCAGTTGTCACGGCGCCGACCGGGAAGGTCAGCGGCTCTGGCCGCAATTCTGGATCAAGGCACCCGCCCTCAGCGTTGACGCACTGTTTGGTGACGATTCCCATGACGAGGGTGGCGATGGACATGGAGACCATGCCATCTACGATGCCGAATCTCTGCGGCGTGCCATCTCCCGTGGCCTGGATCCTGCAGGTGAATCCCTCGATCAGGCCATGCCACGATGGTCGATGAACCCCTCGGATCTGGACGACCTTATTTCATTTTTATCGCAGTCGCATGATCACGAATAACGTTACGATTGGTAGTGACGACCGAAAATTCTGACATTCGCAATAGTATACTTGACCTGTATGTTGCACACAGGTTATAGGCTACGCATACTAACTGACAGATAGACAGAATGAGGTAACGAAATGTTAACCGTCAATGAACTTGCGATTCAGGCCAACACGGCCGCTCATGTAGTGCGCTATTACACCCGTATCGGCCTGATCCAACCGTCAGCTCAACAGGAAAACGGTTACCGGCTGTTTTCGTCCAGGGATGCGAATCGGTTGCGCTTTATTCGCATGGCCAAACAGCTCGGTTTCACCCTGAACGAAATCAAGGAGATAACCCGACACGCGGAACACGGCGAATCGCCCTGCGAAGACGTGCGGCGCCTCATCCAGGATCATCTCGAAGAAAACTGCGCAAAGATCGAGGAAATGCAAAAACTGCAGGCACGCATGGAACAGGCGTTGACACAGTGGAAGGCGATGCCGGACGGAGTACCCGATGGTGACAGTATTTGCCACCTGATTGAGTCCTTCGATCCCGTTCCTGAAGCATAACGCCACCAACACAACCCCCAGGAAAAATGATGGACGACCAAGTACACGCTATTAGCCCCGACACCGATCCAGTCTGTGGCATGAAAGTTTCAGACGAAAGTGAACACTCACATCAGTTTGAAGGTGTTGATTACTATTTTTGTTGCCAGGGCTGCGCGCAAAAATTCAGCGCTGACCCGGCTGGATATTTAAGCGGTGAAGTCGAGCAGGCGGCCGCGAAGGCAGTGGCTGTACCGGGCGCTTTATATATCTGCCCGATGGATCCGGAGATCGAGCAGGACCATCCCGGTAGCTGTCCGATTTGCGGTATGGCGCTCGAAATCGCCGGCGCGCCGGTTTTGAATATCCGTACCGAATACACCTGCCCGATGCACCCCGAGATCGTGCAGGACGAGCCCGGTTCATGCCCAAAATGTGGTATGGCACTGGAACCGCGAACTATCGAAATAGAGGAGAAAAATGAAGAGTTGATCGACATTAGTCGACGCTTCTGGATCAGTATCGTGCTGGCATTGCCGGTGTTTCTACTCGCCATGGTGGCGGATATGGCTCCTGCTTTACTGCCGGCTGATCTGACGATGAAAACAGCGCAATGGGTCCAATTCATATTTGCCACGCCGGTAGTATTGTGGTGCGGCTGGCCTTTCTTCGTGCGCGGCTGGCAATCGGTGAAGACCTGGAATCTCAACATGTTTACGCTGATTGGCATTGGTGTTGGCGTGGCCTGGAGTTATAGCGTGGTCGCATTGTTGTTTCCCGAAATCTATCCGCTCGAGATGATGCATGCCGACGGCACGGTAGCGGTTTACTTCGAGGCCGCGGCGGTGATCATTGCGCTGGTACTGTTGGGGCAGGTCATGGAATTGCGTGCTCGTAGCCAAACCAACACCGCGATCAAACTGTTACTCGGTCTGGCCCCGACCACGGCTCGAATCGTGCACGATGATGGCAGCGAGAAAGACATCCCGCTGGCTGAGGTCGTGCCTGGCGATATCCTGCGTATAAGGCCCGGGGAGAAAGTGCCAGTCGACGGAGTTGTTACCAGCGGTACCAGCGCTGTGGATGAATCGATGGTCACCGGCGAATCGATACCGGTAGAAAAAAGCGCTGCGGATACCCTGATCGGGGCAACAGTGAACGGCACTGGCAGCCTGCTGATGCGCGCCGAAAAAGTAGGTGCCGATACGCTGTTGGCACAGATTGTAACCATGGTCAGCGAAGCACAACGTTCACGTGCGCCGATCCAGAAACTGGCAGACGTAGTAGCGGGTTATTTCGTACCGACGGTCGTGCTGGTTGCGATACTGACCATGATTGTTTGGGGCCTGGTCGGACCAGAGCCACGGCTTGCCTATGCAATCATTAATGCAGTCGCGGTGCTGATTATTGCCTGTCCCTGTGCGCTGGGTCTGGCCACACCGATGTCAATCATGGTCGGTACCGGCAAAGGTGCGATGCTTGGCGTATTGATCAAGAATGCCGAGGCGCTCGAGATCATGGAAAAAGTCGATATCCTGGTGGTGGATAAAACCGGTACCTTGACAGAGGGCAAGCCTCACCTGGTCTCGGTTACAGCCGTCGGCGAATTCGACGAAACCACGGTACTGCAGCTTGCGGGAAGCCTTGAGCGCGCCAGCGAACATCCACTGGCGGAAGCCATTGTACGCGGCGCCGAAGAAAAAGGGATCAGTCTCGTCAGCACCGATCATTTTGATTCGGTCACAGGACAAGGCGTGACCGGCAGTATCGAGGGGCAGGCCGTTGCGCTTGGCAATCTCAAACTGATGCAAGCGCTCTCCATCGACGCCCAAAACTTATCGACGGGGGCCGATGCCGCCCGTGCCGAAGGGCAAACCGTAATGCTGGTTGCAATCGACGGCAAAGCCGCGGGCTTGATTAGTGTTGCCGATCCGATCAAGCAATCCACAGCTGAGGCCATTCGTGATCTGCATGCCGAGGGCGTCAAGATCGTAATGTTAACCGGCGATAATTTGACCACCGCGCAGGCAGTCGCCAGCAAACTTGATATTGATCGTGTCGAGGCCGACGTTTCGCCAGATCAAAAAGCGGATATTGTAAAAAAACTACAAGCCGAAGGGCGTATTGTCGCGATGGCCGGTGACGGCATCAATGATGCCCCGGCCCTGGCGCAGGCGCATGTCGGCATCGCCATGGGCACCGGTACCGACGTGGCCATAGAAAGCGCGGGGGTGACCCTGGTCAAGGGCGACCTGCGCGGTATCGTGCGGGCCAGGCGCTTGAGTCGGGCCACGATGCGCAACATCCGCCAGAATCTGTTCTTCGCCTTTATTTACAACTCGCTTGGCGTGCCGGTCGCTGCCGGCGTGCTCTACCCGGTGTTCGGTTTGTTGTTATCGCCAATGATTGCGGCAGCCGCGATGAGTTTCAGCTCAGTGTCGGTAATCACCAATGCACTGCGCCTGGGTAAGGCCAAAATATAATATGGTGCTTGGCCGACGACAGTTTTTGCAGGCCGCCTCTCTGGGCGGATCTGGTCTGTTGGCACCCGGTTTCCACCAACTTGTTGCTGCAGCCGAGATGGCCTCCTCGTTCCAGAACTCTCTCGCCCTGCCGCCGCTCGAGGAAGGGCATTTGATCGATGGGGCCCGTCAGATTGATTTGTCCCTGCAATACGGCGTCAGTAATTTCTTTGGTGACAGGCCAACTCCGGCAGTGGGTATCAATGGTAACTATCTCGGGCCAGTACTCCGTGTTCAGCAGGGTGATGACGTAATGTTCAAGGTCACTAACCGGCTTTCAGAACCATCGACATTACATTGGCACGGCCTCAATCTTCCGGCCGCTATGGACGGAGGGCCGCATCAGGTAATCGACTCGGGTAAAACATGGACTTCCGCTTTCAAGATCCGCCAGGGCGCATCAACCCAGTGGTACCACATGAGAGTCACTACAGACACCCAGATAGGTCTTTGCATACCCTACTGTGACCCAGTTCACACTTTATCTTTGCCTACTGTTAAGTGGTTCGCAGAGCTGAAAGCCTGGCATTGTCATAATTTATCCCACACTAGCAACAAGGGGCCAGGCAGATGACTTACACCGAATACGCACAAAGAACTACTTTCAGCATCATTGACGCGGTTTCCGGAAGCATCGTTGTTGCCGCCCTATTTATTGCCCTGGTTGCCTTTTAAGC
>JBLHGU010000095.1:0-18969 GCA_047615875.1 Parasphingorhabdus sp. | reverse complement strand
AGAATCAAGCCAGTCGACACACCGTCACATTAGGTTCAGGGCCAATATTCGGCGCGCGTTGGTTAGCCCCCAAGCTGGGTTTATTCTGGCGGCAAAACCCAGATATCGATTTGAGGCTGCATCATTCACCGTTGCCCGTAGCCCGGCAAATGGCGAGTTATGATATAGCCGTAGCCTGGGGAACAGACGATTGGCAAGAGCTTTGCTGTGATCCCTTGCTACGGGTTCGGGTTACACCGGTATATGCGCCAGGTACGTACTTCGGCGAGAATGGTATTACTGATCCAGTTGAGCTGCTGAAATATCCACTGCTACATCACCGAGATCACGGCGCCTGGAGATTGTGGCTGACCACTATGGGTGTTCAGACACCAACAAAAATGCCCGGTATAGTTTTTGAGGATGCCAATGTGCAATTGCAGGCAGCCCTTGAGGGGCAGGGCATTGCACTGGGTTTTT
Source organism: Parasphingorhabdus sp. (assembly GCA_047615875.1). Lineage (GTDB taxonomy): Bacteria > Pseudomonadota > Gammaproteobacteria > Arenicellales > CAJQKF01 > JBLHGU01. The sequence goes on along the minus strand of JBLHGU010000095.1, from coordinate 18,510 downwards.
TACCATTAATAGCAGACGAGATAGCGGCCGGACGGCTCTTGCAACCCTGGGAGCAATCAGTAGAACCCAGTGAGTCATATTTTCTTTTGTATCACGAGCATTCCTTGACTCGTCCACCAGTAGCTCGTGTACGTGACTGGTTGCTTTCTATTAGAGGACATGGATACCAATAAACTTGTCCAGAAAAGCGCTACAAAATTGTGAGTTGACATAACCATTAAGATCAAAGTAGAGCATCTCAATGAGGATCTATTCAAGGGTTTTTCGGCCTCCAGCCCAATTTAATATAAGTCTCAGATGAGTCACCGACAAGCATAGACTTGTCTCCCTTACGTTTGATTCTTTCATCAATCTTTATGTGATTTTCATAGTCAAGATTAACGTGGGAAAAGGCTATTTCGCACAATGTTCTGACACTATTAATCTGCCCTGTCGAAAGCATAAGGTCGTAAGGCATCGCCGATACAAAGCCCTTTGTTTCTTCGATCGCTATGTCACTTGTGAGAAACCAAACGGTATTGGAATTGGTACCTAATCCGCGAAACTGCTATGTGGAGTGCTGGGCGGGAGTAATGAGATGCAGCCTAATCCTGAAAATGGAACGACACTTATTATTTCTCTGATAATTCAATAAAGGATTGGCGGCATTGGCCGGTACTCTGTACTTTATTACTTCTAATTTCCGACATCGAGAATTAACGGTACTTTTATTTTACTGCGTACACTGGTCGAGTAACCAGCTATGAAATTGCCGAGCCGCCGCCGACAGGTTTTCAAAGTTCTGATAAATAACGTAGTAGGCTTCAGTACTGGTCAGTTCAGGACAGAGTTTCAGCCGCTGTAAGCCGAATTTTTCGACAGTCTCATCGGTGGTCGGAGATCGAGCCAGGGCAATCCCATAACCCGAAGCTGCTAACGCCAGGGCTACCTGAGTACTTTCAGTGAAACAAAGCTGTCGGGTAAGCACAGTATCGATGCCAACTGATTGCATTATCTGGTTCCAGTTTATGCGATGACTTGATATTTGTATAAGCCGGCTGTGTAGTAAGTCTGCGCTGGACTGGATTCGTTGCGCGACCTCTGGGTGTGCGACTGGAAAGATAGTCTCACTAAAAAGTCGATCACATTGTGCCCAACTTCGATGCACCGGTCCAAACAAAATTTTCAACTCAGCACCTGGCCGTTGATAATCCGAGTCACGGTAGGCACCGGTTAGATGCAATTGTATTCCCGGATGGCGTATATCGAAATCAGCCAGGCGTGGTGCTAACCAGGAAGTGGTAAATATTAAATCTGCCTGCAATGTCAGTGTGTGGTCTTTTTCCAAGCCAAACAGAGAATCTGCGGTTTCTTCAACTGTGGTCAACGCCTGTCGAACCGCGGGGAGAAAAGCATGACCTGCATCAGTAAGCGCGACATGACGCGCACCTCGTTCGAACAACGCTTCGCCAAAGTGAGTTTCCAGGGCCTTGATTTGCTGACTCACAGCCGATGTGCTCATGTCCATCGACTCGGCCGCTCTGGCAAAACTCTCTAGCCTGGCAGCAGTTTCGAAGACACGTAGCCAATTTAACGACGGAATGTTTTGCGGCATGGATGTACCGATATGGTTAACTATTTCTAAACCTAAGCATAGCCTAAACCCTCTTGTGAGTTAACACTTATGCTGCTCAAATTGCGCACATAACCCTGATTGAAGAATCGTAATGACAGTCATCACCCCAGATAACCCCGACAGCGCTAACCGGCAAAAGTCCAAATCTTTAAGGGTGTGGAATTACACCCCAGCATTGCCTGTCACCCAGGCGCCTTATTTCGAACGACCGATCAGGTTGATCGAAAGCCTCAAGTACCTGTTTGACGTTTGGCGTCCACTAAATCAGCGATTCTTACTTCTGATATTGGCGATCGTATGCTGGACCTGGTTTACACCTGCCGTGGAGCGGGCCAGAGAATTTGAGCTTGATTGGATGCTGGAAATTGGATTGCGCAATTTGATTATCGTTCTAGTGGTTGCTGGCGGGATGCACCTACTACTTTTTACTTTTCGTCGCCAGGAAGACGACACACGTTATGACGCCCGGCCACTTGCTAAGAACTCTAAAGTATTTCATTTTGGCAACCAGGTTTGGGACAACATGTTTTGGACCCTGGTCGGTTCGGTGCCTATTGGCACGTTATGGGAATGTGTCATGTTGTGGGCTTATGCCAATGGTCACGCCACCCTGATTATCTTTAGCGAGCATCCCGGCTGGTTCATTGGCCTAATGCTAATAATCCCAATCTGGAGTGGATTTCACTTCTACTGGTATCACCGTTTGGGTCATGTGCAACCGCTATACCGTTGGTTTCACTCCTGGCATCATAAGAATATCAACACTGGTCCCTGGTCTGGCCATGCGATGCACCCAGTTGAACACCTCTTTTTGTATTCTGACCTGTTGATTTACTTTGTTGTCGCCAGCCATCCGATTCATGTGATTTTCAATACCATGTTGCATTCCGTCGGTGGACCTACGTCACATTGTGGTTATCATACGGTACGCTTTGGCAAATACTTTAGTTTGCAATTGGGTGATTTTATGCATCAATTGCATCATCGTTATTTCGAATGTAACTACGGGTCTGCGGAAACTCCATGGGATAAGGTATTTGGCAGTTTCCATGATGGAACGGAAGAAGGAGACCGACTGATAAAGCAACGAAAAATACAAATGATTCGTAAGCAACGCCAGGAAGGCTAAACGTTAAAAGTCTGTATCTAGTCTAGTGGATTAATTGAATCCGGCTATTTGGCAACATGATTAAGATAGTATCGCCAAACATAATGCCGTTATAAGGGCATACCCTGGTCTAGCCGATCTGATGATAACTGTAAGAATTATCAGTGGTCAGAATTCAGGGTTTGTCTGGACAAAGTTCCATTTTTTTACGGAGATTTGAGGTTGGGTCGCGGTGCCGAAGGCCATCAATCAACGCGGGACTACCTCCCTTTGAATTTTGGTTCTCGCTTTTCCGAAAATGCCGTGACAGCTTCGCCATAGTCTTCAGTGTAAATCAGATTGGAAATTGTCTGCTTCTCCAGATTCAATACCGTTTCGAAATCGGCGTCATGACCCTGGGCCAATAATCGTTTGTGTTGCATGATCGCCAGAGGCGCCCTTGAGATGACTTTTCGTGCCATTTCTTCTGCGGCTCTTTCTTCTTCACCTAGCGGAACAACCTTGTTGGCCAGGCCAATTCGATAGGCTTCGTCCGCATTGATAAAGTCTCCAGTTAACATCAGCTCTCTGGCACGATTTAAACCAATCATCAGGGCAAGTAACTTGCTAACACCACCAGTCACCGTCATGCCGGCATTCATTTCTGGAAAGCCGAAGACGGCATTGTCTGCTGCAACGATCATATCCGAGTCGATAGCGATCTCGAATCCGGCTCCGACCGCATAACCGCGTACCGCACTGATTACCACCTTGGATGATCGACGAATTACCCGGGGTATCTCCTGCAGGCTCTCGGTGATATCTTCGACGATGTCTATAATAGGGTGAATTTCACCACTGAGTATTTTCGGATACTCTTCCAGAGCCACTTTCAGATCATCACCGACGCAGAAGGCATCCCCCATACTTGAGATAATGATGGCTTTCACTTCTTTATCGTTAGATGCCCTGTTGAGCAATTCAACAAAATGCCGTGTTTCGTCAGCGTCTATTGCATTGAGTATTGCCGGTTTGTTGAAGCGAATCCAGGCTATACCGTTATCGATTTCGTACAAAGTAGTTGTCATAATTTCCTCACGGTGTAATTTTTGAAATTAAGAAAATTATACCTGATTTGGATAAATTATCGATTTACCGATTGCCACTTATAATTAAGTGATCAAATAATGTATGAGATATTTTCAAGAATTGGCGACAAGGCTAATTTTTGAGTGGTTTGCCGTACGGAAAAAGGTCGTTTGACGGCTATTATTGACCTGGGTTTCTATAGAATTTCGAAGATATCTGCGGGGTGAGTCTCTGTTTGAATATTTCGGGGCTAGCCACGAACAGCAAAGCACTGCTAGAATTTGGAAGATATTATTAAAAATGTATCAGCTCAGATTGGGTAAAGGTGTATATGAGTTCGAGTAGTGTTGCAATAAATGTCGTACAGGTTGAGAAAATATTTGGTAAGGATGCTAATCGAGTAGCCGCTCTGGATGGCGTATCACTTACGATTAATGAAAATGAGTTTTTTACGCTGCTCGGCCCTTCTGGCTGCGGTAAGACCACTTTGTTGCGACTCATTGCAGGGTTTGAGCAGCCGACCAGCGGTCGGATATATTTGCATGGCAGCGATATATCCAATCTCCCGCCCTACGAACGGCCGGTCAATACAGTTTTCCAAAACTATGCGCTTTTCCCTCACATGACTGTGGGGCAAAATATCGCCTTTGCACTGGAAATGCTTGAAAAACCCAAGCCAGAGATCGAGCAAACCGTTAGTCGTATGCTGAGTTTGGTGAAAATGGAGGAATTGCGTGACCGACGCACTGACCAGATCTCAGGTGGCCAGCAACAACGCGTGGCATTGGCCCGTGCTCTGGCACCGCACCCCAAAGTATTGCTGCTTGATGAGCCTTTGTCCGCACTAGACTATAAGCTGCGTAAGGAAATGCAGATTGAGCTAAAGCGTTTACAGCACGAAACCGGCATCACCTTTGTGTTTGTTACTCATGATCAGGAAGAAGCACTGACCATGTCGGACCGTGTGGGAGTGATGAACAATGGCAATATATTGCAGGTCGGTCCTCCACACGAAATTTATGATCATCCCAGCGAGCGTTTTGTGGCAGATTTTATCGGCGATACAAATTTTGTAACCGCCGACGTTCTTTCTAAAGATGGCTTGACCTTACGACTCAAACTTTCCTCCGGTGTTGAGATATCAGTCGTTGCAACCGAAGCGGTTAACCGAAATTCAGTGACTCTCGCCGTTCGGCCAGAGCAAACCATATTGCTTCGGGAAACTGAAAATGTTGAGTTGCAGGGTGATTTGCAAAACGTTGTCTATATAGGGACGGATACCCATTATCATGTAAAGACCGAAGACGAGAAACTATTTACGGTGCGTGTTCAGAATGCTCGTGGTCGCCAACAAAATTATGAGATTGGCGAGCGGGTCGGCATAAAACTGGACCCAAACATGGTGCAGGTGCTTCGAGACTGATCGTGAACACTACTGCAGCTTCATCTACTGACAAATTGGCAATCAATCTGGAAGAAATAGCCAGACAGCAAACAGTACGGCGTAATTTACTGTTAACTACACCGGCACTTGTTGTGTTGTTTTTAGCCGCGTCCGGACCATTACTTGTTATGGTGCTGTTTTCGTTTCTTACTGCGGGAGATTATGGCGGTGTTAAATGGCAGGTATCTACGCTAGCCTGGTTTGAGGTGTTCTTCTATACAGACATTTTTGATGAAACGGTTACTTTGGCCGATGCGCATCTTTCGATTCTATGGCGTTCAGTAAAACTATCTTCGCTTACGACACTGTTGTGTTTTGTGCTTGGTTTTCCCACCGCCTATTTCATAGCAACTCGCCCCGCGGAGACGCGCAATTTTTGGTTGTTTCTAGTCACCATTCCATTTTGGACAAACTTGCTTATTCGCACCTTCGCTATTATGGAGATCATCCGTAACGCTGGTGTCATTAACACGTTTCTACTGTTTTTAGGGATTATTGATAGTCCCCTGGATATGCTTTACACCGACACTGCAATACTTCTTGGCATGACTTATGTATATATTCCGCTGATGATACTGCCGATTTATGCATCGCTTGAACGATTCGATTTCCGGCTGGTAGAAGCCGGCTATGATTTATATGCTACTCGACTGAAAGTGCTCTGGAGAATTATTGTCCCGCTAATTAAACCGGGCGTCATCGCAGGTTCGATTCTGGTATTTATACCGTCTCTTGGGGCCTATGTTACGCCGAGAATACTTGGCGGTGGCAAAAATCTTATGTTGGGTAATTTAATTGAATTACAGTTTGGTCAGGGCAGAAATTGGCCTCTTGGTGCCGCGTTATCTCTTACGTTGTTAGCAATTGTGATGATCGCATTAATGTTCTATGTACGAAGTGTACAACGCAATAGTCTGGCCAAGGGATAAGCGAGTGTTTTCAAGAAAGCCATTTTCTATTAAACGTATGCCCGGTTTCACTGCCATGGCCATGTTGTGTTTTTTCGCCTTGTATATGCCCTTGGCACCATTGGTTGTGTATTCCTTTAATGGGGGTAGCAACATCGCATTATGGGAAGGCTTTTCTCTACAGTGGTATGTTTCTGCATGGCACAACGATTTGGTACAGGGTGCTGCCATACGTTCGTTAATAATCGCAAGCTTTGCATCGGTGTTCGCCACAATCCTGGCAACTATGGCGGCACTGGGCACTACGCGTACTCAGCCTTATCGTGGTCAAATGACTATTTATGCCATGATCAACCAACCGCTAATGGTGCCTGAAATAGTAACAGCGGTGGCGTTGTTAATTTTATTCGCATTGATTAAACAGGCTACCAACTATCACGGCTTTGCTTATCTGATCATTGCTCATACCGCATTTTGTATTCCATTTGCCTATTTGCCCATACGTGCACGGTTGGAAGGCATGGACAATACACTGGAAATCGCTGCTGCCGATTTATATGCAAGACCCTGGAAAACCTTTAGACGCATCACACTGCCACTATTATTGCCTGGAATTTTCGCCGGTGCGATGTTGGCTTTTGTGATATCGCTGGATGATGTTGTTATAACCGAGTTTGTTAAGTCAGCTGGTCAGGATACCCTGCCAACTTACATGCTGGGTCAGTTGCGGCGTGCCATAACGCCGGAAATAAATGCAATTTCAACCGTATTGCTAGGAATTTCAGTGTTGTTTGTGACTTTTATATTCTTCGTGAGTCGCAAAAAAAGTACTTAAACCACAAGAGGAGATCAAGATGAAGAAAAGTTTTACACCCGCCATTGCCGGACTGTCGTTTTTGCTTGCCGGTATGCAGGCCAACGCCGCCGGAGAACTTAATCTGTATAACTGGGGTAATTACACCAGTCCCGAATTGATTGAGAAGTTTGAAAAACAATTTGATGTGAAAGTAACGGTCACAGATTACGATTCCAATGAAACCGCACTGGCAAAAGTTCGTGCTGGTGGTCATGGTTTCGACTTGGCAGTACCGTCACACAGTCATGTTCCAATTTGGATACAGGAAGGTCTGGTAACCAACGCTCGGGTTGATCAGATGGAAAACTTTAAACACGTCGACGACATGTGGCGTGATCCAGTCTGGGATCCAGGTCGTCAGCACAGTGCACCCTGGCAATGGGGCAGTGTCGGTGTGATAGTAGATACCTCTGTTTATAGTGGCGACATCAATACATCGGCACTAGTTTTTGATCCACCGGAAGAGCTGATTGGCAAGATAAACGTTCCACCAGAAATGCTTGATGTTATTCATACAGCTGTTCTATATATGGGTGGAGAAGCCTGTACAACGGACAAAGAATTGCTCAGGAAGGTTCGTGACAAACTGGTTGAAGCCAAGCCCAAGTGGAAATCTATGGACTATGGCATGATTGAGAAATTTGCTGGGCGTGACATGGCAGCGTCTTTGTACTGGAACGGTGCAGCATTTCGGGCCAGAGAAAAGAATGCCGATGTTCGATATGGTTATCCTAAAGAAGGTTATGGTTTGTGGGCTGATGGCGTGGTATTGCTTAAAGACGCCAAGAATGTCGAGAACGGCCGGTTATTCATGAACTTTATTATGGAACCAGAGAATGCGGCGCTAATGTCTGCCTTTGCACGTTATGCCAATAGCATTAAAGGGTCTAAAGAGTTCATGCCCGAAGATATGGCAACAGCGCCTGAAGTCATTATTCCTGATGAACATCTTGCCGCCGGTCAGTTCTACCCGACTTGTTCGCCAGAAGCACAGAAAATCTACACTGCAATGTGGACTGCCTTGCAGAAGTAAATTGTTAACAGGGGCCAAGCTCAGTTTCTGAGCCTGGCCCTTCTTTATTAAAGGCTCCCTATGCCCGACCTTTCGAAACAATTCGCCGATGCCGGCAGTGCCACCATTCCCCATGAAGAGTGGGATCGGTTCCCCTGGAATCGCTGGACATTTCAAAATGTACGCCAAATGGTTGCAACGACCGAAGTTTGGCGTGGCAATGGTGTGGTATGGGAATTGCCAGAGCATCCGATTAATTTCGACGAGATTCAGTTTCAGAGTTCATCGACTGAATCACTTACAGTGAGTCAATGGCTTACTCAAGGTTACAACGACGGCATCATTGTTTTGCACAACGGTACCATCGTTTATGAGCGATATCGTAATGCCATGTCGAATCGCTCGTTGCATTTATCACAATCCATGGCTAAATCTGTCACAGCCTGTGTCGCAGGGATTCTGATTGAACGGGGATTGCTCGATCCGGATAAAAAGATTACTGATTATTTGCCCGAGCTTGCAGCTACTGCCTATAACGGGGCGACTCTGCGACAGGTTCTGGATATGTCCAGTGGCGTCCATTACGTTGAGGATTACGAAGCACCTGACTCACATATTGCAGCGATGGATATTGCTGCTGGCTGGAAATGGCCACGGCAAGGATTCGAAGCACCGGAATCAATGTGGGAACATATCCTTTCTCTTAAAGAGTCCACACGCACCCATGGCGAATGTTTTAATTATCGGTCCATCGAAACTGAGGTTGTGGCTCATTGCATGGAGCGCGTAACCAATAAGGGTCTGGCTGAACTGATCAGCGAAGAATTGTGGCAACCATTAGGTTGTGAAGAGAGTGCCAACTTCATTGTAAGAAATGGCTATGTTAGTGCCAGTGGCGGTTTAAATGCCACCCTGCGCGACTATGCCAGAATAGGCCAGATGCTATGCAATGACGGCATTGGTAATCGAAAGCGTATAGTCCCATCGAGCTGGATCGCGGATATTCTTTGCCCCGACGCTTTGCCCCTTGATGATCTTCGGCAGAAATTATTTCCCAATGGTGGGTATCGTAATCAATTTTGGTTGCGCGATAGAGATCAACAAATTCTGATGGCCAGAGGTATCTATGGTCAACTGATCTATGTAGATCGTAGCCAGGATTTAGTGGTAGTGGTGTTAGCCAGCTGGCCCGAATCAATAAATACCGATCGCGGGATTACGACACTAAACGCCATCGACGCGATATCAGCAGAGCTTTAGGAAAACCTAAATGAGTGATGAAGAACTGTGTTATTTACCCGCTACGGAATTGATTGACAAGTTTCGAAACAAGTCTCTTTCACCAGTTGAAGTAATGGAGGCAGTAATAGCCCAGTCTGAAAAGACAGAACTGGTGGTAAACGCATTTAGCCATACCTTTTTTGACAAGGCCATGGAGCAGGCGAGAAAGGCCGAGCAAAAATATGCTTCTGGCAAACACACAGGCCCACTTGAAGGGCTACCTATTGCGATTAAAGATGAGACCGAAGTAAAAGGGCAGCCTTGCACCAATGGTTCTTTAACAATGAAGGACTATGTTGCTACTCATACTTCGGTAAATAACCAACGGATTATGCGAGCAGGAGGAATCATCCATGCACGTACCACAACGCCTGAATTTTCCTGTGCCGGTTATACCCACTCCAAGCTACACGGTATTACACGAAACCCATGGAATCCAGAATACACTTCTGGTGGATCCTCCGGGGGAGCTTCTGCATCTTTAGCATCCGGAACTTGCAGTATTGCGACTGGCTCTGATATCGGCGGATCTATAAGAATTCCTTCAGCCACCTGTGCCCTGTCTGGACTGAAACCGACGTTTGGTCGTAACCCAGAGGAGCCACCATTTAATCTTGATCAGTACTGCCACACCGGGCCAATGGCCAGGACCGTAAAGGATACCATTCTGTTACAGAATGTAATGTGTGGTCCGCACCACAGCGACATCGTATCTTTAAAGCCCAGACTACGTATACCTTTTGAATTTAAGCCGATTAAAGGTTGGAAAATTGCCTGGTCTATGGATCTAGGTAAGTATGAGGTCGAAGAAGATGTGCAGAAAAATACTTTGCAGGCATTGGATGTTTTTCGAGAATTGGGCGCTACAGTTGAAGAGGTGGAGCTTGATTGGCCGGATGATATGTTTGAGGCAGGGATGAGTTATCTAAGTCATTTATTTGGCACTTCTATGGTTGACGCTCTAGACAAGCATGGCGATCAACTAACCGACTATGCCGCCCAGTGGGCAATCAATGGCCCGCTCTCCACTGCCAAAGATTTTCTGCATAGTCTGGAGGTGGCGGGTAAGATGTACAACACATTTGGACGGATTATGCAAAAGCATCATTTGTTTATTTGTCCGACCAATAATCTAGCTGCGGTTAAGGCTGATCATAATCAGGTCATTGACGAAGTAATAATCAATGGTAAAAAAGTCGATCCTCTGCTTGGATGGGTAATGACACTGCCTTTCAATATGCTCAGTCGTTGCCCAGTACTCACTGCACCCACAGGTAGAACTCATTATGGTATTCCGACTAGCATTCAACTGGTAGCAAGAACTTATCAGGATAAAGATGTCTGTCGGGCAGGCTTAGCCTTTGAGAACCAGGTAGGTCAATGGTTTCGAGATTCAGCCCACCGGCCGGATAGTATCACCCAGCCGAAGAGTTAAATCAGATGCAGCAAACTACCCACTGTACGCTATTGGCAAGTTTGGTCTGCGGGCACTATCCCAAAGCCTGGCCAAAGCTTACTGGCTTACCCACCTACAACCACCTGGGGCCTGGAGTAACGAGGTTGATATCAGGCCGCATAGGGGAGCTGGGCTTACTGAGTAGATATGGCGAGAAAGTGATGCTTGAGTCTTCAATACATAATGTCTAGCGTCGTTGAATAAGTAGGGCTTTAATTGCTGAGCTACCTGTTGGAGTGGGCGACTGCAAAATAACAGAGTTGATATTGTCTGGTTTGGTGATGAGAATAGGGGGAATACTACTGCAATTAAACTACTACATCGGGTATCTAAAAAATGAAACTACTTGTGCAAGGCGCAGCATCCGCTACTGAAATTCCAGGTTTTGGCACACTGCCAAAAGGTGTTGAAGTCGTTTTTTCCAAGGATGAAAACGATCTGCAAAGAGAGTTGCCCGGCAGCGAGGCGCTATTGCTATGGGATTTCAAAAGTCGTGTACTGCAACAACACTGGCAGAGTACGACTGATCTGAAATGGATTCAATTATGTGGTGCCGGTGCTGACGGCGTGCTGTTTGATGAATTAAAAAATAGCGATGTTGTTCTGACTAACGCCAAAGGTGTATTCGATCGTCCCATGGCGGAAACTGTGCTCGGCTACATGCTAATGGTTGCCAAGGATTTTAGAACTACACTAGATCACCAACAGAGTAAGACGTGGCAATATCGCATGACTCGATTGCTCAAAGGTGATACTGCTCTGATCATTGGAGTCGGAAGTATAGGTCGAGAGTTCGCCAGACTCTTGAATTCAGTTGGTTTAAAATGTTCTGGAGCCGGTCGACAGGCGAGAGCAGGGGATGCTGATTTTGATGAAATATTTGCTTCAGAGAACATAGCTGACATAGTTGGGAATTTTGACTGGGTGATAGGTGTCATGCCGTCGACCGCCAGTACAACGGGATTTTTTGATAAGCAGATTTTTGACGCTATGAATTCTGATGCGCATTTCATAAATATGGGCCGCGGAACTGCGGTGGTAGAGTCGGATATTATTGCTGCTTTAGAAAGTGGTGATATTGCGGGCGCGATGCTAGACGTTTTCTGCAACGAGCCACTGCAGGAATCTGATCCAATGTGGGAGACAAAAAACCTGTTCGTCTCACCGCATATTTCAGGGGACTATGCTGGCTTCGAAGAAAATATCATTGGCATATTCAAGAGTAACCTGGATAAATATCTATCAGGGCAGCCATTGACCAATATAGTGGATAAAGCGCTTGGCTTTGTAAGAAGCTGAAGTTAAGACTGTATTAGAAGAAATAGCGCATAAGAAATGTAAACAGTAGTTAACTGACTATTTACTGGAAAAAATCTGCTTATAAATTCCCGTGACATAGTCACCATAATGAATGGGTTTATAGCGGGGAGGATTCGATTCATCGCAGCAGGTCGGCAGGCATTCGGCAACCGTATCAAACGTGGGATTATAAAACATGGGGATAGAGTATCGATCCTGACCGGATTTGTTCAGTACACGGTGGGCGGTAGAGGTAAATCGGTCATTGGTCCAGCAGGCCATTAGATCGCCAATGTTTACCACCAGAGATTCCTGGATATAGGGTGCTTGAATCCATTCATTATTTCGGCAAAACACTTCAAGTCCGCCCCGGTCGTCCTGGGCTAGTAGAGTGATGGTGCCAAAGTCCGTGTGAGGTGCTGTGCCATATTGTCCGGTGGCACCATTGTCTGGAAAGTAGCGCATGACCCGCCAGGTGATCATGGCGTTTTCATGAAAGGGTAGAAAAAACTTCTCATCCAGATCCAGGGCCATGGCAAAAAGCCGTAGTAATTGATTACCAAGCCTGCTTACTTCTTCAAAATAGGTCACCAATGCATTTTTAAATCCGGGCAGGGCAGGCCATTGATTGGGACCATGTAAGGGTTTATTGGTGATCACGTCTGGATGGTCTGAGGGTAAATCTACTCCAAGATCCAGCACTTCCTTAAGATCAGGGAGATAGCCGGGGATAGTGATATTGCCCGGTGCTTTGTAGCCTCGATTGATCGAATTGAATTGTAGGTCTTGTTTGGTTTTTTCTGCTTGATTGAAAAATTCTCTGGATTGCTCAAATGCGTTGTGGATTACTTCTTTCCTCACGCCGTGATTTACGATGTAGAAAAAACCAATCCGTTCACAGGCAGACCTGATCTGGTCTGCGGCTATTCTCATCAGGGCTTCATCCCCTGTTTGTAAGCACGAAACATCGATAACCGGTATTTCACCATTTTTTGCCAATCGTGCTGGTTCTATTTCCACGGCTTCAGGCCTCGCTTTAGTCAGGGGGCCATTGGCAGGGACAACTTTGAAACTGGGTGACTTATTACTCATTTAGACTTGAATCTGGGAATTGTGGTTGCTCACCAGATTCCAATGGACCCATTAAGGGGTTTTCAGGATAACTGTTCAATATGCGCCGACGATGTAAAACATCGATATCTTCGCAATCACCAATCGGTATAGATTCCTGAGCTATATATTCGTTGCAATCTCTACCCCGTAGCAGTTGTCCAGAACCCTGTCCGTAAGATTGACGAGCATGTGCAGCTGTATAGTCAGTCAAAATAGAAACCCGACGAGACGATGAATTATTCGCCCTGGATCCATGCACCAGTCGACCACTAAAAATTGTCGCTTCACCCGGCTGCAGGGTTAGGGTCAGTGCTTTTTCCTCGCATACATCCAGCGTCCGTGCGACCTTGCGCAGGGCTTGTCCGGCATTATTCTCATGAATTATGAAGGGCAGAACTTGTTTGTGAGAACCGGGAATAACCGACAGACCACCATTCTCTGGACTTGAAGCAGTTAACGCGACATAGACAATTATAAAACAGGGATCAACATCAATTCGCGCAGCGTCCTGGTGCCAGCCATAGGCGGTGACCGCACCTGGCTCTTTTATTCGAAATACCGTATCGGTGTTGTAGAGGTTAGGCCCCAGAATATCTTCGACTGCATCCAGGGTGCCTGTATGCGCCCCCAGTTTGTAGACCCAGTCAAACAACAGATTGGATTTTATATCGAATGCCCAGGAGACATCAGCAGGGCAGCGCGATTCAAAAGACGCAATGCGTTCCAGCAATTCATCACAGTATGACTGATCGAGTAGTCGAACAGGTGAAACAAATCCTTGTTGTTTGAAATCGTCTTGTTGTTGACTTGTTAGGAATTTAGTCATGGTTTCAGTAGATAGAATGCAACAGAATGTTAAATTCAGACTGGATAGTCTCTAACGGAAAAATCGGCGCCTGAAACTAATTATTCTATCTTATATGCTTATGGTTAGGTTATGCGGTGCTATCGTAGTTGATTCAGCTATTTATCCACATAAACAGACCTGGCTTGTAGTATGTGCAGCAGACCCCGGTGCTATCTGATAGATTCCCAGCCTACAGCTCTTAGTGGAACGAATGTATGACTGCGCCGAATATTCTATGGATATGTACCGATCAGCAACGCTCAGACAGCTTAGGTTGTTACGGTAGCACTGAAGTTAGATCGCCCAATATCGATTCAATTGCAGCATCGGGTGTGCGTTTTAACCGGCACATTACGCCAATGCAAATTTGCTCGCCCAGCAGGGCAACAATGATTACGGGCAAGTATCCGCGCAATCATCAATTAATAACCAATGGCATGGCGTTGCCTGAATCTGTCCCGACATTAACTAAAACCTTAGTGGAAAATGGCTATCAAACTCACGCGGTGGGCAAGCAGCATCTACAACCGATTTTGGCTGCATCAGAATTAAACATGCCAGATTCGCGCGCGTTCTGGAAAAAGCCTGAGTCAGCACAATGGAACGGTCCTTACTACGGTTACGAAACTATTGATTTACTGATAGGGGAATCAGATACCGCACAAATAGCCGGTCACTATGCTAGTTGGTTGAAAGAACACTATCCACAATATGTAGAGTATTTAAAACCGAAGCACGCACAACAAACACCGCCGGAAGACCTCGATGAAATTTGGCGTTCAGCGATGCCGGTTGAATGTCACTACAACACCTGGATAACGGATTGTTCAGTAAATTTTCTGGCCAATAAACGTAGGACCGACAAGCCATTCTGCCTGTTCGTTTCATTTCCCGACCCCCACCACCCATTCGACCCTCCCGTAGAGTATGCCGATCGATATAGTGCCGACGACATGACGCTGCCGGAGGTGACGGAGAGCGACCTGAAAGGGCGTCCGCCCTATTGTGACGACTTGTTCCCCAAGGGGCAGGGTTTTCGAAAACTCTACTGGCGAGCTGACAAAGGTGCCGAAGCAGGCTCGTCGATAACCACTGAAGATATCAGTGATGAATCCTTACGCCTGGCGATCGCCTATACCCACGCACAGGTGGAGATGATTGACGACGGTGTTGGCCGCATGTTGCAACAATTAGAGGCATTCGGTCTAGATGAAAATACCATAGTAATTTTTACATCGGACCATGGCGAGTATTTGGGAAATCATGGACTCTTACACAAGGGTCCAGCGTCCTATCGGCAACTGACTGAATTATCGCTGCTGATAAAGGGTCCCGGATTCGAGTCAGGAAAACAGGTAAATAGTCTGACCAGCCATATAGATTTGATGCCGACATTGCTCGATGCTGCTCAGGTTAAAAATTCTCCAGCTGTAGATGGTATCAGTCTTGTGCCATTGCTAACTGGCGCCGACGAGCGTGTGCGAGACTATACTTTTGGCGAGTACCATCCCACCGTTCGAAAAGAATTGTATAACCAGACGATTTACTATGATCAATGGCGCATGACACTTTATCCTGGCATGACTGAGTGGGGAGAATTATTTAATCTGGAGCACGACCCTCTGGAACTGGAGAATCTATATTTTGAAGTGGATCGGAAAAGCATCCGCGAAAAATTGACTCAATTACTACACACTGAGTTTCCATCGCAACCCACCGTGGAAAACAAAACATTAGCGAAGTGGTAAGGGTTAGCCACTAAACAGTTTCAAGGCCTGGACAATATCGCTTTTAGTCTATTAGCGGCCTCTATAACCTGGGTACGCTGAGTCGCCAAATTTATTCGTACGAAGTTTTTACTAGAACTGCCGAAAGTCGATCCTTCACATACGGCTATTCTGGCATCTTGTTCAATTTTTTGTATCAGACTTTCAGCGTCCTTTTGATTGTCGTTTATCGACACCCAACTCAAGTAAGTGGCCTCAATAGGCATCGCGGTCGCACTGCCGCTTTCATCAATCGCCTGATGAAATATTTCTTTGTTCACGGTCATATAAGCAACCAGCTCATCTACCCAGTCGGCGCCTTCTGGGGAGTAGGCTCCTGCCGCCATACTAAGGCCAAGAGAGTTTGGGGCGATAAATGTAGTTTCGAAGCGACTTCTGAACTGCTCGCGCAGAGTTAATGAAGGGATAATCGCACAGCCTATACATAAACCTGCCAGATTAAAGGTTTTACCAGGTGATGAAATGGTTATCAGTCGTTCATTCAGTTCAGCGCTAAGACTCAGGGCAGGTGTATGTGAATGACCGGCATAAACAATATCCTGATGTATTTCATCTGAAACTACGAGCAAGTCTCTTTGTTTTGCCAATGCAGCCAGATTGCTTAACTCACTACGAGTCCAGACCCTTCCACCCGGGTTGTGGGGTGAGCAGAAGAGGATCATGGACTCCGTGCCATCCAGCATATCCTCGCAGGCGTCGAAATCGATCTGGTAGCGTGAGTCGTGAAGTTGTAGAGGGCATTCAACCACCTTGCGACCGGTCTTATTGATAAGATTTGAAAATTGGTGATAAACCGGCGAAAAAATCACTATGCCATCACCAGGCCGCGTATAAGTCTCAATGCATATAGCAATGGCATTCATTGTGTTACTGGTCGGAATTAACCACTCATGGGGAATGTCGCAGTCATGACGAGTTCGCATCCACCAGACCAACGCTTCGATAAAGTGGTCAGTGTTTAGGTCATAACCAAAAAAACCATGATTCAGACGATCTTGTAAGGCGCTCTGTATACACTCAGGAGGTCTAAAATCCATTTCAGCAACTGACATCGAAATTCCATTTTCAGCTGAAATGCCGTGATGAATAGGCATGCCGTCCCACTTATAGTTATTGCGACCTTTAAGTTTTATTAATTCGTCAAACACTACTGCTATGCCTCGTTGAAGCCATTAGATTGTTCTAAAAGTGGGTTGTCTAGTGATTGTTTCGAGTTCTGCCAACTGTAGCTTCTCGCCAGGCAATATAAATGCCTGAGGTACAAATAATGCCAATGCCAAAAAATACAACTGATGATGGAACCTCGTTCCAGAATAACATTCCTGCCAGAATGGTCCAGATAATTTGTACATATCTAAAAGGTGCTACAGCGACTACTTGACCATGGCGAAATGCTTCTACCATTAAGTAATGTGCCACTACAAATGCACTGGAGCTTACGGCGAACCAGAGAAGGTCGCCGAGACGAAGCGCTTGCCAGCCGCCAACTACAGTAATTAGTCCGGCCAGTATCAGCATAACCCCAGTTGAAAATACCACCCGTAAACTTGATTCACCACCGGTCATCTTACGTGTTACTACATCACGCGCCGCGTCTGCAAGTGCAACAATTAAGGGTAAGACTACTGCCCAGCGCATTGCATCAGTGCCTGGCTGAATGATAAACAAAACACCAATGAAGCCAACGATTACCGCACCTAAACGGTGCCAACCGACCGACTCGCCGAGAAAAAATCGACCGAATAAAGTCATGAACATGGGTCCGGCAAAGGCGATGGCCACGACCTCAGCAAACGGCAAATAGCGTAGTGCGATTACAAAGGCAAATGCACCGATTACGTAAAATCCACCACGGTAGAAATGTGGTTTCCAGCTTACCGCGCCTAGCGGTGCTTCGCCCCGAAGCTTCATCACAAATACCGCTATAAGTGCGATCATGGTCCCTTGTATGAAAAGTAACTGACCCACCGGATAATGTGGAACCAGCCATTTCGAAATGGCGTCGTTGGTCGTTAGAAACAATCCAGCTGATACCAGGTAGGCAATACCGCGCAGATTGTTAACAGGTGTGGTGTTCAAATGGGTTTTCTTCTCTTGAAAATGAATGTGCGCATAGATCTGTTACTTCAAATTGTCCATTTTCGAATTGATCAAAATCGCGGTATATGCGGTGGCCTATAGTAATGTAATTGTCAGTTGGCGGAAATTGAATACTTGGACATTCTTGCTCAATTCGACGGGCCGCGTGATTTCCCTCTGAGTGTGAAAACCCCCCGTTTGAGGGGAGTATTGGTTGAGCGAATTGTTCTATACTAGTGATAATTAGCTAAATATTGTGGACTAGGGGTTAGATGGGATTGATCCGCTGGGTGAGAATTAATAAGAAGGTCAGATAAAAATGGTTTCAAGTAATGTACTTTCGCCAGGTGTCAAATTCTGGTGTTTCCGTAATGACTCCTGTCAAAGGCAAATTAAGCTGGCCCAAACGAGGCGAGCGCCAACAGCGAGCTTTCCTCTATAAATTTGCGATTCCCTTGTGCTTCAGCGTAATTCCACAAGCCTGCTAATACGTCAGCGTATTGCCGAATTGAAAAAAACTTTCACAGCCATTTCTCTATATTTCTAACCGTTTTCGCTAACCTATTATTAGCAACTACCAGTGCACCCTATGCAGCGGAGTTGACACCTTTGAAAGGAATCATTGGCCCACAGGACT
>JBLHGU010000094.1:0-19263 GCA_047615875.1 Parasphingorhabdus sp. | reverse complement strand
CCGCTACTGCCAATAGTGATGGAACCATTTATGCCTTTGGTATTTTGACTGGAATCACCTTGCCAACCCGCCTGTACATAAAGATAGGCGTTTGCAGAGCCGGCGTAACTTGCGTTACTGCCGGTATTTAGTGTATAGGCCTCGACCCGCACGTTTCTGCCCGAGTCTGTCACGGTAATATCGCCACCAGCAAGCAGATGCACTTCAGCGTCGGCCCGAGTGGCATAGCCGAAGTAGGATGAAGCTTCCGGCTCATAAAACCCAGATCCGGTAGAATCCGTAGGATTTTCATGCAGAGCGGCTATACTCCTGACATCAATTTCGCCAACCACATTGATGTCGCCGGGTTCTGCTGCATCGGAACCAATATGGTCAGGATCACCGGCCAGCACATACAAATAGGCCTCGGCGGTGCCCCTGGCATTTGAGTCGGCAATATCTGCATGAGCTTCAATCTCAATCGCATCATGACCAATCTTACGGGTCAGATTAATATCATCTGCAGCCGACAAGCGTACATCTACCTCGGCATCGGCCTTGCCACTGCCGCCTGTTGAAATCATTGCAGAACCAAGGGTTACATCCGCGTCGGCGAATAGTTTCCCCTTAATATTTAGATCTCCGGAGCTATGCGTACCTGCGGTAATGTCGATGACAATACGGGCATCTAAATCCACCTGACCGACATGTTCGGTTACCGAATAATCATGGGTAGCGCTTGCTTGTACACTTACCGCGGTTTCGAGTAGACCGGCGCTTGCGGTACCCGCATAAGCAAAACCCAGATTTATATCGTCGCCGGCATTAATAATTAAGGTTGCGTCTGCATCCAGCGCTAGTCGGGACAGACCATTGTAGAGTACGCCCAAGCTATCGGTTATCGCCTGGGCGTCTACCTCAATCGCTTCTATGGTTACAACGCCCGAAGAATTAGCAGTATGAGTGCCGGCATTAACGTAAAGATAGGCATCGGCTACAGCGGTTCTGGTTTTATTGGCTGTACCTAGAGTGCTCTCGCTTGCGACCGAGCTTAAGGCATCGACATGTATCTTGGCATCGCCAAGATACTCGATAGAAATATCACCGGCTGCAATTAAATAGGCATCAGCATCGGCGCGGCCGGCAATGCCGAAGCCCCACGCATCTACATCAACATCGCCTCGAATGGAGATCTTGCCATCAGACCCTTTCGTACCAGATTCAAGACCTGCATGAATATACAGGTAAGCATCTACATCAGCTGATGTACTCTTACCAATATCCTGGACATCGGCTCTGGCAATAACTTCAATTGCGGTATCGCTGTTACCGTCTAAAATACTTAGGGTGACATCATCGCCAGCCTCGAAAAAAGCCCTGGCCTGAGCCTTATCACCAAAGCCACTGCCTCCGCCGTGATCAGATACGAGTGCTTTTACACTGGTCTTGCCTGTAACTGATAGATCTCCGGCATAAAACGTAGAATTTGCTTCATCAGCAGTGCTCACATGGTCGGGATCGCCGGCCAAAATATAAAGGTAGGCATCGGCAGTGCCGTCGACAGTGTCACTTGATCTACCACTTTCTGCAGAAAGCATTCCGGCATAAACGGTGATCGCCTCATCACCACTGATGGTGACATCATCTGCAGCTAGCAAACGAAGGTCTGCGTATGCCTGGGCATCACCCTCATAGGCAGCACCGTCGTGCACCCGAGTTTCAGCAACAGTTCGTGTTTGGCCGGTGATAGTCAGATCACCATCACTATGACTGCCTGCATAAACCACTGCGGTGGCAAAAGTATTGATATCTAAATCACTGAAAGGATTACTTCCTGAGTCCGATGCAAAGGCGTCAACATTGATCACGTTTGAGGAGAACATGCCCGATGAGCCGATTGTGACATCATCGCCACCGAATATTTTCAGCGTCGCACGAGCATTTAAATTCGCGGTCCACGGATCGGTGTAGGCATTCGCGTTTGTTCCCTGTTTGATATCTGCATCAACCGTTATTTTTTTAATACTGATGCTACCGTCGGAATTGTGCGTACCGGCTTCAATACGTACGAAAGCATTTGCCGAGCCTTCGTATAAGTAATTTCCTAAGTCAGAATTCTCGGCTATATCATTGGCACTAGCTACTACCGACGCCTTAGCACCAACCTCGCCTGTGACTGTAATGGAGTCTGCCGCCTTAATAATGATGTCAGCATCAGCATCCCCAGCCAGCTTCTGACTAACGGCTGTAACCTGAATATCATCACTTATAGTGACAATACCATCAGAACTTTTTGCCGTATTTGGCGACGCGCCTTCTTCCCCGGCATGGATATACAAGTACGCCTTCGTGTCTCCCAGGTTAGCGGAAGTTCCATCGCCAGCAAAATCTGACTTGGCCGATATCTCGATTCCAAGGTATGAGGTATTGGAGCCATCGTGAGTAAGACTCACATCATCGTAGGCTAACAGGTAGGCTTGCGCATTGGCGTCACCGGCAAAATCACTGCCGCTGGCCGTTGCCTTAACCACAGTCTGTCCAATAACTGTCAGGTTTCCACCAGACGCGGAACTAGCATTTACATGATCGGGTAATCCTGCCTGAACATACAGGTAGGCATTAGCTTTCTCGGCAGTTTTGCTCTTGTCTCCCTTCGAAACGTTTTTGGCAACAACTTCAAACGCATTGGCAGTTTGGAATGCATCGGTTTTAACGGTAATATTGTCAGCGGCAAGTACCCTCAACGTTGCATCTGCCCGCATTACGGGTGCAGTGTCGTTTTCGTTCTTATTATCTACCTCGGCATTAACAACAAGACCGCCATATACTGTTAATCCGCCGGAACTATGACTTCCCGCATAAATATACAACTCGGCATCAGCTTTATCATTTGCAGCATTATTTAGGGTATTTAACGTAGATTTTGTTATGGCAAGAACCTCAACAGCGGCTTCTGTCTTATCGCTTGCATCACCCACGTTAAGATAGATATCTGCGGCCGCCCGTAAGTCGGCACTAGCACTCGCTACACCACCGTATTGCTCATTGCTTGCCGTGACCGAAATATTTTCGTTCACTACAAGTTTGCCACTTGACCCCCTGCCCGCATCACTACCAGCGTGCAACACAAGATTAGCGTCGGCAGTTTTTCCTGCATATGTTGTAGTTACCTGGGCCAGTACTACAGCGGAGTCCAGTGTCACATCATGTGCGTTATTAACCGTAATATCTGCGTCTGCAGTATGTGAAGCGTCACTTGCAACGGCGCGTAATTCACCCGTAATTGTGACATTACCATCCTTAACAGTAGAATTAGTGCTGGGTGTTGCGGCTGACACGGTAATGTGGGCTTCAGCTTTGACACCGGAATCTACGTTCGCACTAGCCAGCATACCACCGTAGATGGTGATGTCCCCACCATTGGAACGAATGTCGATGCTAGCCTTGGATTGCGAATCACCAGTATCAACGTCTAACGCTTCCAGTCGCCCAACTCGAATTGCCACCGGTCCAGCGGCGCTATCCCGTGCGCCGATGGTGATATTGGCGGAATCATTATTTACTCGGATGACATCATTAATCGTAGATGAGGCGGCACCTGCCGTTCCAAAACGAATAATACCGCCATCACTGCCGTCTCCACCGATCAGCAAGGACAGATTGGCCTGCATGTCGAGCAAGTCATCACTGAGGTTATTGAGCTGAATCAAGTCTCCGGCAAGCAGCGTTACATTTGCGGTCTGTGCTTCCAGCGTATCCTCATAAATGGTGTAGTTGGTCTCATTCGAAGTACCCCCATTGTTACCACCGGCAATTGAACCGGTTCCACCTACGCCATTGACAATAAAAATATTCTGCGGGTCGAGCAGCAAATCACCGTATTCCCCATTCGGCGCGCTGGCATCCACATGGCCACGATATTTCAGTGACTTCTTGCCAGAAACTTCAACAAAACCACCATCGCCGCCCAGTTCACCACCGGTTACGCTGATGTCACCGGAAAACTCGGTACGGTCATCGGCCCAGACTATGATCTTGCCACCATCGCCATCGGTGACAGCATCTGCACGGATCTGAGCGCCTGCAGCGATGGTGGTCTTTTTCGCTGTCGGCGTATCACCGCCACCCTGAAAATCACCGCCTACCAGCACCACGCCACCACCGGCATCACCGGTGACATCAATAACTGCATCAGAGCCCAGATTGACATAATCGCCGAGCACACTGACACTGCCGCCTATAGCACCGTCATCCAGGTTGGAGGCATTCAGCACTGCATTTACCCACGCAGTACCGGAACCGGCCTGGATATCGATATCACCACCTGAGGTGACAATATCGGCACTTATCTCAATAGAAGGGGTCAGTGGGTCAGTAAAAGCAATATCGAACTCGGGTTCGGCAGGAATATCCAGAAATAACTCGGCCAATTCCTCCGTAACTTCTTCGTCATCGGTCGTGTCATCAAGTACAGCACTACTGCTAGCAAAGGTTTCGTCCCCCGAATCATCTGCCAGCTCTAACTCTTCTTCCGGACTATCTTCGGTATCATCCTCTGACTCATCATCGGCTGTTTCTTCTTTTACAATTGCCTCAGGTTCGTCAACAACTCCCTCTGGTTTTGGCTCCGACTCGTCGTTTTCTTCCTCTTCTTCTTTCTCAGGCTCTTCCTCTTCCTCGGGTCCTTCCACTCCGGTTATGGTGGTGCTAACACCACCACCATTGGTGGCTATACTGCCACCAATATTAATCTCCTTGCCAGCCTTCAAACTTACATCGAGCTTGCCGGAAGTCGATGTGATAGAGGCGTTAACATTTATTTCACCATGGGCCTTTAAAGAAAGCCTGGCATCGTCACCCTCGGTTTTTTCAATGTCCGAGTTAACATCGATATCGCCATTACCGTCGCCACTATCGCCAGTTTCGACGCTAACATTATTACCTGCATTCAGGGATTCGGATATCGCGCTTGCTTCGCTAGCACCGATATCAATATCTTCCGGATCGAGCAGCCATTCACCCGGTGCACCATGGGGTGCACTGGCATCGGCGGCCTGGCTAAAATTCAGCACCCGTTTGCCAGAAGTTTCAATAAAACCACCATCACCACCCTGGGCGCCGCCGCGGGCGGTAATTTTACCGTGCACGGTAGTGGTGTCATCTGACCAGACAATAACCTGGCCGCCATCACCGTCAACTGTGGCATCGGCACTGACTACGCTTTTAAAATCTACCGTAGTGGTTTGCGCCCGGTAAGCAGTACCCTTGCCCTGATAATCGCCACCAATACGTATACTGCCACCACCTGAGGGGCCAGAAGCATCAATGCCTGCCCATTGCAGGTTCACAGTGGTACCCAGCAGGTCAATAGAACCACCGCTTGGGCCACTGGCAGAAACACTGGCGGAAACGTTAACCTCATCACCCAGCACTAGTACTGTGCCAGCCTCGCCACTGCGAAACGCATTGGCATCAACCACACCGTCAAGATTAATAACGCCACCAACAACGGCTTTTGCATCGCCACCGGTAATCTGAATCCGGCCAGATTGGGCGCGCAGGGTGCCAGTGTTATTAACTCCCTGCACTGTTCCGCCTTCCAGGCTGTAATGGATTAGCCCATCGCCACGAAGATCAACGGTTAGGGAGTTTGCGGCGGCCAGCTCTATTCGACCCAGATTGGCCTCAATCAAACCCGTATTACTTACAAATGGCGCGGCCAAAACTGCAAATCCGCCCGGCGACACATTAATATTGCCGTGATTTATAACTGAACCGGTTGCTTCTGAGAGGGTAATCAGATCGCCGTTTTCATCAATCTGACGGGCGGTGGTAGCAAGTAACGCCCCCACATTAACCTGAGATGTGCCATGAAAAGTGATGCCAGCATTATTGACGATAAATACCCGACCATTGGCATTTAATGCGCCGCGAAGTTCGCTTGGGACCCCGCCAATAACCCGATTTATTGCAGTAGATAAAGCGTTCGGTTGTTTAAAGCTGATATTTTCCCCGACACGGCTTGAAAATGTCTGCCAATCAATATCCAGTCGATTCGTGCGCTGGTTAATTAAAGTGTTGTTTTCGTTGTATAATATTTCACCCTGGCCACGGGTGACCTGACCACCTACAGGTGCCGCAACAAGCGCAGAGCCATACAACCCCAGTGACAGAGCAGAAAAGAAAGCCACGGTGCGACAAACGGATACCTCTTTACCGTTCTTACGTGACTGACGCCAGTGGTGTTCAACTCTAGCTGCCTGTTTGAAGGATTGATTCATTTCAACCTGGTAGGTCTGAAGCCGAGAAAAGCTTGGAAAAATCAGTTAGGTTGTTGTTTTTAGAGATAATTTTAACGCTCATGGGTTTATCGTCAAGATCCGTCTTACAAATTATTATCGAGCAGTTGATCGATGCCTGTTATTATCCGGCGTCTTTTGTGCATCTGCAATCGCGATACGTGGACATCATTAGAACATTGGCGGGTCTCGATAACAACAAAAATTTTGCCGGCGAAACGCGCCGCAATTCTATCTTTAACTCAACTTAAGATTTCGCCTTGACCACTGAGAAACCCACACAATCAGAACAACTGGTTATTGAATCCCGACGTCTGTTCGAACAAGGCCAAAAAGGTCGTGCGGTGCGGTTGCTTAAAACGGCTGTCCGACTGGACCCCACTAACACCGCCGCCCACCTCGATTTAGCCCGTCAACTTTTGTCTTCGGGACACCATCAAGCTGCTGTTGCTGCACTTAAACGCGGCGGCGATCTGGTCGAAATCGCGCCCCGGCTTTGTTTGGCCAACGCTCTGCGACAGTGTTTTCGATTAATCGAATCGGAACATATCCTGCGTGAAATTTTGCGCCAGCAACCGCAGCATATAGGGTCAACTTATGCCCTGGCCACCTTGCTGCGCGAGTCGAACAAGCCAGTTCAGGCAATTGAGGCATATCAGCAAGTGATACAGATGTGCACTGATCAGCAAGCCGAGAAAATAGGCAAAGATGGTCAGGCACTTCTATTAGAGTCAGAATGGTGGCTGGCGAATTGTTTTTTGAAAATTCGCGATTATGAGCAAGGTTGGTCGCAATACGAAAAACGCCTGGCTGTGTCTCGTATACCGTCTCCAACTAAATGGGGAAAGCCCTGGGTTGGGGAATCGTTACAAAATTGCCGTATCCTGTTGGCTTATGAACAACGATTTGGCGATGCTATCCAGTTTATCCGGTTCGCACCACTTCTGAAAGAGCTGGGTGCAGAAGTACTGGTTGAAGCACCGCCTGAATTACAGCGTCTTTTCAAGTTTGCCAAAGGTGTTGATCGGGTTGTAGCCAATCCATCACAACTGATTGTCGGCACTAATGACTACAGCATACCTTTGACCAGTCTTCCTGCCATGCTGGGGTCAGGAGATAACTTGCTAACTGATCAGTTACCTGGTTTCGAGTTAACTGACCCGGAAAAAAACATCAGTACCAGCGGTGAACAGCAAAAGATCGGTTTGATCTGGGCCGGCAAACCGCAACCCGATCGCAGTTGCCCGTTGCATCATTTGTTACCATTGTTGGAGATACCCGGCATTGCTTTATTCAGTTTTCAAACCGGTGAACAGAAAAAACAACCCGGTGGATTACGCAGCGCCTGGATTTTTACCGATTTGTCAGAACAATTTCGTGACTTCTATGAATCCGCGCAACTAATGCGCCAAATGGATCTGATTATCACTATCGATTCTGCGCCTGCACACCTGGCCGGGGCTCTGGGCATACCGGTGTGGCTGTTGACACGATATGATGCGGACTGGCGTTGGGGGGTTGATCAGGTCTACTCAGACTGGTATCCAAGCATGCGGATTTTTCGTCAACATATGCCAGGCAACTGGCAGGGCATTGGCCAACGCCTGGCTGAAGCTCTGCAATAAACCAAATAGACAGTGAAGCTAAATATGCAGGGAATCTTCTGACAATTCATCGATGAATTGTCAGAGAGGGGAGCGTAAACCACTCGCTTATCATCTGCTCACATTGTTTTATTTCAACTTTATTTCGATATGTTGAAAGGTAGAATCCAGATGATGTGCACGCAATGCCACTGCACCAGATGGTAAGGTGTTTTCCTTGCTGATCACTTTTAATGGCCAGTCTTTGGGCTCTTTGGTGCCTTTTGGCCACACTCTGGCCTGATAATGGGTTTCACCATTTTTGCGCGGAGTGCTCTGTAAGCGCAGCCCAAAGACCAGCCCGGGCTTATATGCCAGTTTTTTGGTTAACATTGCCGGGGTTTTTTCGCCCGGTATGGCTAGTCTAAAGGCCATTTCACGCTTATTGTTTACCACCAGGCAGAGTTCTGCTGCTGCGGGTAGCCAGCCGCAGGCGGGTTGATCACAGCGATTGGGTTTACGAGTATGCCCGTGCCACCGACTGATGAGACAGGCACTGCCCAACTCGCGGGGTCCACTTGCGGGCAGGCGCTTGCCAGACTCGATTCCATGTACCACCAATGATACTTTTACATCGGTAGCATCCCAACTGGTATCGCCCAGCGCCACCAGTCGATCATAGCCAGTCTGCAGGGTTCGGATACGACCATCCTTGACAGACCAGTGGCCGTCTATCACCTGAAACTGGTTATTCTCCTGTAATGAAAACTGTGCAGGCAAAAGCTCTTCCTGGCTGAGTTTGCCTTGATACTCGAGTGAAACTTCAGTGTAACTTCGCCTGCCCGCACCATTGTAAGCCTGGATAGCAACGCGATTAGCACCATTCTGTAATACGCCCTTAGGTATCAGGATATTAAAGTCACCGCGATGGTATAAACGCCTGGGACCAAATGGAACCTTCGATGGACTGCGCAGAGGGTGTGGTCCAATATTAATACTGCCACCACGCACCGCAGTTTTTGTATCGCCATGAAAGACCGCATAATTCAGGGCAACAACATCGGATTCCTTATCAATCACACGTCCTAACAGGTTAAACTGTGGCTGCGCTAGCGCTGCTGAAGGTACATATTGGTGCTGGCCATACCAGATACTTATCTCGGCTGCGGTGGTATCTTCTACTGCAAATGTATTAGCTGGGTAAGATAGCCACACAATACTAATCTGAATAGCTATCATCCAACTGAAAGCACCACGAAAACACAAGAAAAGCTTCGACACGAAAATATCCTCAATGATGATAATCAATTTGCTGAAACTTTTAACACAATTTCGAATATGTTTGATATCTATAGCCGATTAATTTTCGTCCAACTCAGGCTGGGTATCAGCATTTTGTGGCAGCAAGTCACATGAAGCATATTATGTTGTGCTGGGAGCTGGGTGGTGGCACCGGCCATCTACGCAAACTGCTGGTACTGGGACAAGGGCTGGCAGTTCGTGGATACCGCATCACCCTTGCCACCCGCAACGTAACCACCGCAGAGAAGTTATGCCATCGTTTAGCAACCGAAGAAAATTTTGTTGTTAACTATATCCAGTCTCCCCACTGGCATACACAACCTGGTTTCACCGGTCTGCCACAAGGCTTCCCTGAGATTCTTGCGGAACTAGGTTTCTATGACGTAGATTGTGTGGCTGGACTTATTCGTGCCTGGGACAACCTGTTCAAACAATATAAGGTGGATTGTGTTATTGGCGATTATTCACCTGGGTCTATTATGGCTTCCCATGTGGTTGGTATTCCTGCGGCCCGGGTAGGAACAGGTTTTACCTGCCCGCCCCTAACCACCCCCTTCCCAGCGGTTCTTCTACGTAAGAATTCTGGGCGGGAAGCGCTGTCGAAAATAGAGCAACGCGTATTGGATACAACTAATCGGGCACTGCAACGATTTTCTCATCAACCTTTTAGGACACTCGCAGAAACTCAGGCCACAAAACGGGAATATCTGGCTACTTTTAACGAAATGGATCATTTCGGAGAACGCAAGGATGCCGATTATTATGGTGTCTACGATCTCGGGCAAAGTGAAGTAGAACCTGTATGGCCGACTATGGATGCACCGAAAATATTTGTTTATTATCACGCCAGTTATAGCAAATTCGCTGCAGTCGTAGAAAGCCTGGCTAACAGTAACTACGCCGTCCTGCTTGTGGCACCAGGCATTGGTCCGGATCAGGCCCGACAGTTGGTGCGCAAGAATATTAATATTTGTTCGCGGGCAGTAAATCTTGCAGATGTTGCGCAGGAGGCAGATCTTTGCATAACCCACGGCGGCCATGGGGCTGTAGCGGGTTTATTGTTGAATGGTTGCAAGATGCTGCTTTGCCCCATGTTTAATGAGCAGAAAATACTTGCAATACGATTACGCCAGCAAAACCTGGCGGGTCTATGCGAAGCACCCGAACAATTGACCGATCAAATTCCTAGTGCATTAGCTGATGAAACTATGGCTCGTAAATCCCGAGCTTTTGCGCGTCGGTACCGGCACTGGACCGGTGAACGCCAACTGGGCATTATTCTTGATGATATTGAACGTAATTTGATCTAGATGTACACCACAAAATATCCTTCACAACACTCAATCTGCCAATGGGCAGATCAGCAGGCAATCGAACCCAGCGGTGCACACTTGCATGCCTAGTCCTCTGGTTAGCATTGGCCTGCCTGTGTTTAATGGTGAAGAGTATCTGGCTACAGCTATACAATCGATACTTTGCCAGACACTCAACGATTTCGAATTGGTGGTTATGGACAATGCCTCGACTGATTCATCTGCCGGCATTGCCACGGAGATTGCCCAACGGGATAAGCGGGTGAAAGTTTTAAGCTGGAATAAAAATGTCGGAGCAGCGGCAAATTTCAATAAGGTGTTCGAGATTAGTAAAGGTAAATATTTCAAATGGGCTGCCCATGATGACGTATTACACGAGAACTTTCTGGAGTATTGCGAGGCATTTTTGAGCGCAAATCGGCACTATGTGCTGGTCCACTCGAATACGGCGCGTATCGATAATCTTGGTCAGGTTGTCGGTGAGTATTCGAATGAGCCGGATCTTGATGATCACGATCCCTGTCAGCGTTTTGCCAAGGTTATAAACAGCAACTATTTTTGTGTCAGCATCTTTGGTTTGATACGTCGCAGTAATTTAAGGCGTACTCCGCTTATCGGTGCCTATGTTGGCTCGGATCGTAATCTGTTGGCAGAATTAGCGCTTATGGGCAAAATTAAGCAACTCCAGCACACCTTGTTTGAGCGTCGTGACCACCCGAACTGCTCAATACGTAAATTCCAGAATGAAAAAGAACGGTTGCATTGGTTTAACCCCGTTCTATCAGCAGCAGGTTACCGCCCAACCAGTCGACGAGTGGTGGAATATCAAAAAAGCATCGAACGCGTACCACTGACAGAAAGGCACCGGTTGTGTTGTCGGCAAGCCTTACAAAAATGGTGCGAGACTGGTTATCACCATAGTGGGCAAAGAGTCGCGAAGCTGCTTGCAGCGGAAACTGCTATGTCACAAAAACTCTCTAATCCAAAAATTAATCTATGAAGTGCGTCATACTTGCAGGCGGAGTTGGTTCACGTTTGAGCGAAGAAACCATCAACAAACCCAAGCCCATGGTCGAAATCGGTGGCCGCCCGATTCTCTGGCATATAATGAGTCATTACGCGAAGTATGGACATAACGATTTTGCCATTGCTCTGGGTTATAAGAGCGAGATGATAAAGCGTTATATGCTGGACTTTAGTCAGCTAAGCAATGATTTGCGCGTAGATTTTTCTAACGGATCGGTCGAACATCTGCAACAACAGCCCTGTGATTGGCGTGTCGATCTTGTAGATACCGGCATAGATACACTCACCGGTGGCCGCTTGAAGCGACTGGCAAACCATCTCGATAACTCGACATTTATGATGACCTGGGGAGATGGTGTTTCTAATATCGATTTGCGTCGTTTACTAAAGTTTCACAAACAGCATGGCAAGCTGGCCACAGTTACCGCAGTGCGCCCTCCAGCCCGGTTTGGTCATATCAATCTGGAAGGCGATATCGTCGCGGAGTTTTCTGAAAAACCGCAAACCCGCGAGGGTTGGATTAATGGTGCATTTTTTGTACTGGAACCCCAGGTGCTCGATTATATAAGCGGTGACGATATAGCCTTTGAGCGTGAACCTCTGGAACAGTTAGCCCGTGACCGACAACTGATGGCGTATCGACATGAGGGCTTTTGGCAATGTATGGATACGTTGCGTGACAAAGTATTACTGGAGTCGTTGTGGCAAAACGGTGATGCACCGTGGAAAGTCTGGTAATAATGCCATTCAAAGAGATTTGTAATGCTCACTAATTGCCCTGCCTGTGGTAACACTAATTTTTCTGAGGTGGTAAAACTTACGGGCTTGCCGGAACGCGCCAATCAGTTATTTGATAGTCGCTTCTATGCACAGAGAGCAACCTGTGCCGACATGCTTCTCGTGCTCTGCAACCAGTGCTCACTAGTCTACAATCGCTACTTTTCCGAGCCAGTGACGCCCTATGGTGGCGACTATGAAAATGCACTTGATGGTTCTGATGTGTTTTGTCAATGGGCAGAATCGAAAGCCAATTCATTGATCACCAATCATCGTCTGAATGGCAAGGCAATCGTGGAGTTCGCTTGCGGTAACGGCTACTTCCTTAAGCTACTTTGTACAGGTAACAATAATACCGGCATTGGTTATGACCCAGCGTTAATAGACAATGAATTATCAACTCATACTAACTGTACATTCATTGCAGAACATTACTTAGGCGGTGATGCAGAAATGGCTGCAGACCTTGTTGTTGCACGTCATTACATTGAGCATCTTTCAGAACCACAGCAATTTTTGTCAAATGTTCGGTCTATCTTGCAGGCAAATCAGCATGCGACTGCCTATCTGGAGGTTCCTGATAGCTTTTCAATTTTAACTAACAGGCAACCCTGGGACTTTATAACCGAGCACATCACTTACTATACGTCACATTCGTTCCGAAGTTTGCTTGAAGGAAGCGGGCTACAAGTAGAACGCATAAGCTCAGAATATGGTGGACAATTTCTATGTGCGGAAGTTAAAACTGGAAAAGTAAGAACAATCTCCAGGAAGATCCGAGAAGGTGCTTCGACAAAGGATAAGCCGTTATGTTTTCGGCAGCCAGGTTTTGCTGAAACAATTAGCCTGTGGCGTGATAGATTGAAACAGTGGAAGGCTGATGGTTATAAAATAGGTGTTTGGGGTGCCGGTTCGAAGGGATGTATCTTCTCCCAATTGGTGGGCGTTAGCAATTTATCGCTTATCGTAGACATTAATCCGAAGAAACAAGGCCATTTCTTGCCAGCCAGCGGATTACCGATTATTTCTCCTGCAGAAGTTGTTAATCTAAACATGGATATCCTTATTTTGGCAAATCCCCAATACCGGAACGAAGTAATTGAGTTGCTGAGTAAATTGAATGTTACCGCTAGACTGATTTCGATGAACGAATCAATGGAATTTTGAACCTGGTGGACCAACTACATTGAAATACCCACATTTATCAATAGGACAAAAGGTCGTGAATTCTGTACGCTTACCACGAGAAACTTAATCTTTTCATAGTGGAGTTGAAAAAAATCCTAATCATCGTTGGGACTTCGCTGTTACAGAGGCAATGCAACTGCGTATTCCAGGTTGAATGTTCGCTACGCACTGAATGAGCATTATTTGATGTTATGTTGAGAATTTTCGTAGGATGGCTGAAACCCATTATTTTCACCTGTAACTTGCAATTACTTAGCCTGTATATTCCTTGGGTCAAATTTTTGTAAGTATATTTTCCGATGAAATATACCTTCTGCATTTTTTGTGTTTCTTAAGATTTAATTTGATTGGTTTCACTCATCCTACGCTATATCCACGATGGCGGATTTGAGGCTTCATCGACCAGTGTGTAACCAGGTAGGGCCCCAAAATTGAATTAGTCGAGAGGAGGTGACCGGTAGACTACCAAGCCATCTTTCAATTCCACCACATGGGCGCGTTTCAATCGGGGAGATTGAAGAAAAAATTCCAATCGGGAAAGTGGGTTTACAAACCGATAAAAGAACACCGCCCAGGCACCGTCATTGTCTACGATATCAAAACCGCGAAAAATTAACGCATCGGTACTCCAGGATACCCGGCTAGCAGGGCTCTGCTCGAACGAGTCATAGGCTTCCCTGAGGTAGTTAGGTACCGAGGTCGGCCCAGGAAATGTTGTCGCGACTCGAGAGTCCAAGCGAAGCCAGGAATCGCGGATAGCCATATTTTTGGCAATTTTTTTTGCTTCGAGCATTGGCAAAAAGTAACCGTTTGCCTGGGCATCATTGAGAACCTTGTCTACGGTCCAGCGCTTGTCCAGCCCGAGATAGTCAAAGTAGACAATCTCTCCGGGATAGGATTCTAAGAATGATAGCCGAACTGGTGCGATGCTTTGCACTGGGACGCCACTATAGTAGATGTACTGAAAATGCAGGCCTGGTGTGGAATAGTAACGTGCGTTATCGGCAAACTGCTGATCGTTTGTCAACTTGTTGAAGCTAACAAGCTAGGGATGAGCATAGTTGGTGGTCTTTTCAGGCCACATGTCTAAGTTACCCCTTGCCACAAGAGTCAGCAGGGAAATGACCACCGCCATTTGGATTGCGTATCGTCGACTAAATAGCGTCGCGATCAAAGCAATTATCAGGGCCAGGAACAAAATTTTGGGTACTCCCAGAACCAACCATATACGCTGTGGCCAGTAACTGCCCAGAGGCATTAGTAATGTGAAAGCCAGAAAGATGAGTGCAGCCCAAAATATAATTATTACGGAATACAGAATAGCTTTGATAATCATCGTTCGGTGGGAGCTGGAAAACCGATGACGGTTCAGCCACATCGCTATTGTCAGAACCAGCCATGAGAAAACAAGGGCGTAAGTCGATGAGCGATGGTTGGAAAAAGTCAGCCACTCGGCCGGACTATTCATGAATTCATAGGCCTTGGGTATTGGCATTGATATCATGGAAAAATAATCCGTATAGTACATCCAGGGCAAACTGATTATGCCAAGTAAACTAACACACGCAGCTACTCCGATAATTCCGCGGCGTTGAGTTAGGTGGCCCATTCCAAGGATGCCGGTCATGAGACAGGCGATAACACAGGATAATACATGGGTATGAAATAATAGACCCAGAATAAAACCATGCAGTAGCCAGTCACGAATCCGTTTGTCCTGCAGTACCCGCATCAGCGACCAGACAGCCATTGCGATGAGTGCCAGCGTCGCCGAGTAATAGCGAGCCTGATGGCCGAATTCGATATAGACTGTAGGAAATGCTGCGAGCATCAGGGCTGACCAGGCCATGGGGTTGCCGCCCAGGCGTCTGGCACCCAAAAATAGAAATACTAGAAAAATGGCACTAAAAAATAATGGAGGCAGACGCGGTAACAGCGTTCTTAGCCGCGCATCATCCAGAGATGTGCGAAAAGTTTGTGCGCCTGGTGTGGCTTTGTCAGGTTCGATTCCACCAAGTTTCAGTGCCAGCGCTATGCTGTATAGCGGTAACCAACCGTGATACACCGCAACCCCTTCAGAGGAATAACTGATGTCTTTGAACTCATACTCTTTGTGCTGCGGCCATCTCTGAATCAGGGTGTTTTCGTAGATTGGCAGGCCCAGATATTCGTCCGACGGTACGCCGTTTTCGAGAATCGACAATGCATTGATGGCGGATTCAAGTTCGTCGATCTATAGTAGTTTGGTTGATATACCGCTGGCGCGAACGGATATACCGAGGATGATAACCAACAGAAAAGCGATGGAGGCTATTCTTTTATTGGACATGTTGAAGCTTTATCACTTGTCAAATTCCTACGGCGAGCGAAAGACGGTTTCAAACTAAATAGGATGTGTCGGGACAACTATCGCCAACGGTTTGTTGACTGTGGACAGTCTAGATTCACTCAGCGGTCTGTCCATAGCCCATAAATTATGCCATATCGATTGATCGGTGAATTTCGATTCATATATCACATTCAAATAAATCACCAAAGTAACATTGTACCGATGACACTACTAATTTGCCAGAACTCAGAATATATAGATGCCTAATTTCATAGCATGTTGAACCTACGTAGGGCGATGGTATTTTGCGGCGAATTGTGAGACTGCTCCTATGATCCTAGATAAGCCTGAGTAATTTCTGAATTGGTTTTTAGTGCTTCACCGGTGTCCTGCAAAGTGATCCTGCCGTTTTCCACCACATAGGCATAGTCGGCTATGTCCAGAGTTCGATAAAGGTCCTGCTCGGCGAGAAACACTGATATTCCACGTGCGACAAGCGTGGGAATTATATTGAATATCTGTGTCGCTATGGCAGGAGCAAGACCCAGAGTGGGTTCGTCGAGTAGCAACATTTTTGGCAAGGCCATTAAACCTCTGCCCAACGCCAGCATCTGTTGTTCACCGCCGGATAAGGTTCCTGCCAGCTGACGTTGGCGTTCATGCAGGCGAGGAAATAAGTCGTATACTTCGGCAATAGTTGATTGCCATTTGTCTCGGGCGCGAGGGTTTATCGAGCCGGTACGAAGATTGTCAGCTACTGTCATATCGGCAAATACCAGACGACCCTCAGGCACCATAACTAAACCTCTCTCGACACGGACGTGTGCTGGTTGTTTTTCTATTGCTTCATTGTCGAAACGAATTGATCCAGATGAGGTCGGTACGATGCCAGCGATTGTGCGCATGAGAGTTGATTTGCCAGCACCATTGGAACCAACCAAAGCGGTTATCTTGCCTTCTCCACACAGTAAATCGATGCCATGCAATACGCTAATCTCACCATAGCCAGACTTTAGTTCGCTGATGCTTAAGATGTCTGTCATCTTGCAGGCTCGCCAAAATAGGCCTCGCGAACAGCCGGGTTGTTGGCGATTTCCTTTGGTGATCCACTAGCTATTGTCTGACCATGGTGTAAGACAATGACGCGTTCGGAAAGTGTGTTCAATGCTTTTACGACATGCTCAACAATCACAATGGATAATCGACGCTTTGTCTTTATCTGCTGAATCCTATCAATCATATCGTCCACTTCTCGTGGCGTTAAACCTGCCATGACTTCGTCCAGTAAGAGTATTTCAGGGCTGGTGGCTAAAGCACGGGCAACTTCAAGACATTTTCGGGCTGATAAAGTGAGTTTGCCTGCGGGTAATTCGGCCATATCTTGCAGGCCGACATCCCGCAGAACACTCATTGCCTGAGCCGCCAGGGAAGATGAAGGTTCGTGATCGAACTGGTAATTTGTATCGCCGAAAAGAATCGCCACTTCAACGTTCTCTCTCACATTCATTGCCGTAAAGGGCCGAACAATCTGGAATGTTCTGGCGATACCCAGCCGACAGATTTTATCGGGTCGATAGCCCGTTATAGATTTGCCCTTAAATAGAATATTGCCTGTACTCGGTCGGGTGTGGCCTGCAATGATGCTGAACAGGGTCGTCTTGCCAGCTCCATTGGCACCCATTAACCCCATTGTTTCAGATTCTGCAACTTCCAGGCTGACTTGATCCAGTGCTCGAACGCCACCAAAGTTTTTGCCGATGGCGTCGACCTTGAGCAGGCTCATTGCGAATCTCTCGTCTGCTTTGGCCATAATATTGTTGCAATACCATTGGGTGCAAAAATTACAAAGCCGATGAGAAACAAACCCAGAAGAATCATGTAAATCTGCGGGATAGTGGCCCAGAACAGTTCGGATAAAAGCAATAGAAATGCTGCGCCCATAAAGGGTCCACGTGCATCGCCACTGCCACCAATAATTGCCATGGTTACAATCGTAAAAGAAATTACCGGGTTAAAAACCTGTAGCACTTCGAAGTAAGTGGACTTGAGCGCCATGAGCCCGCCAGCCATGCCGGGGATAATTGCCGAAAGGGTAAAAGCTGCGATCTTGTATTTTACTACCGGAACGCCGACTGTTTCGGCGGTGGTTTCGTCATCTCGAATGGCAGCGAGTCCGCGGCCAAATCGTGATCCACTCACGACTTTTGTTATTAGTGCGGCAACAACGGCGAGAGCTATCATGCCATAAAGCAATGTTTCAATAGTGGGTGCACCAAATAATAAGCGACTGGATTTGCCCATTGCAGTTTCAATATTAAGAACTGAATATTTAACCAGCTCGGCTAAACCGAAGGTCAGGATGACGAAATAGGGTCCTCTTACTCGCAATACAGGAATAGCTACTACAAGTGCCAGCAGTCCTGCAGCGAAACCGGCCAGTGGCACCGATACCCATAGTGGCAATACCTTGAAGGTGGAGGCCACCACGTAGGCACCCACACCATAGAACACCACATGACCCAATGAGATATAGCCGGTCATACCCGAGAACAGGGTCCAGCTCTGGGTAAGAGCAATCCACATCATTAGATTGAGGGCAACAATTGCCCAGTAAGGTCCGAACAGATCTGGCACCAATGAGCTAAGCAGTAGGATGACTAGAAAAGTCAGTAGAACTTGGTCTTTTAATATGTACTGTACTGAAGTCATATCAGGCGGCCCGTGTCTTGCCGAACAGGCCCTGGGGTCGTAATAACAGTACGCCAACGAACAGACCGTAAATTAATATAGATCGAAAATTTGCGGAGGTAAGCACGACGACATAGATCTCCACGAAGCCAAGTAGCAGGCCTGCAGCTATGCCACCTTTTATATTACCCAGCCCGCCTAGAATAATGACTACAAAGGCCACGATTGTGAATGGAAACCCCATGAATGGAGAAATCTGTTCAGTCATACTGATTAACGCTCCAGCCACCCCTGCCAGAGCAAAGCCGATAGTAAAACTCAGCAACTGAATTCTAGATACATTGATACCGACTATTTTTGCGGCTGTCTGATTTTGTATCAAAGCAGAAATAGATAGCCCATAGTGACTTCGATTGAGAAATAGCACTACCCCGCATAACAAGATAACCGCTACCAGCAATACGACGATCCGATCTCCCGTCATGGATACGCCGACTACATGATAGACGGTGTCAAGATGCCGGTAGGCTCGGGGTGAACCACTAAAGGCCAATGAGGCAACATTCTGCACAATGACCGATATAGCAAAAAACAGTAGTAATGAATTGGCTTCAACTCGTTCGATGGGACGAACATTTTCGAGTTGATGACGAAATATGCAGTAGTAAAGTGTCAGACCAAGAGCAGCGCAAATTAACGCAATTAGCGGCAAACCAATGACCGGTGATAGTCCGCTTAATGTAAAAAACCAGAATGCCCCATAAGCACCTACCATGATT